>URTF01000127.1 GCA_900550695.1 uncultured Ruminococcus sp. | reverse complement strand
GTGGCTCTCAGGAGATCATGGCCGACTGATAAAATGGCATCAACCAGATAACTTCCAATTTATCGAGCAGTTAATACTCACAGCACTTTAACGGGTGCTGTGCTTTTTTCTGCCATAAAGTTTGCACAAAGTCACCTGCCTGCAAATCTCCAAAACCAATGCAACAATAAAAAGTTCAATCATACTCTCCACCTCAAACCAATCCCACAAGCTGATTGTACTCCTCAATTTTCCAGCGTTTCAGCCAGTCCCATAAGCAAACCTTCATGTATGCTGCCTTGTTGCGAATGCTGCTTTCCGTTTTTTCTCTCAGTATCTTTTCCCATTCGTACTGAAAGCTGAGAATGAAATCATAAAGCGAATTTTCTCGGATAAGACTGTTCAGCGTATCAAGAACTTTCTTGTAGCCGATGATCTGCCCGTTGAACCTGAAACTGTCAGCCATAATAAACTCAGTCAGCATTTTCAGCGTTATGTCTATGAAATTCTTGTTAGACATCGGCTTCATATCATCGTCAAAGGCATAATTGCTGTATGCTGAAAGATACTGCAAAGCCGTAAGAACATAGCCGCTGTCACTTCGGAATGATTCGGGAATATGAAGAGTTTTCGTCCTGCGTTCTTCCTCGTCAACGTATATCAGATTCATTTCGGAAGTCGGGTCACGGGTGTAGATGTAATGCCAGTTGTCAAGGTCAAGCCCCATAGCCGAGAGAATTTCAAGAAAAGATAATTTGCTTTCCGTTTTCATTCCGTCATTCAAAAATTTTTCATCGTACGCATGCGGAGAGAATGAAGGATCAGAAAACAATTACTTTGATTTTTATTATCTTTAGTTTTACCCCGTGCATCGGCTGACCTTGTTCCCCCATAATCAGCGGAACAAGCATTTTCGGCAGAAAAAGAGTTGCTAACAGAATTATCACCGCTGTTACCGATAAACCGAGCAGAATCGGGATCATCAACGCCTGAAACGGAATTCAGGTTCGTTACAGCCTGGGATTTTTCATCATCGGAAACACTCTGAACGGAATCAGAAGCTGTTACCTCTATAAGACGATGCTTTCTGTTGTATCTGCGCTTCTTCCTCTTTTCAAGCTCTTCATCATATTTCATTGCAATGGCTTCCTGAGCTTCTTCACCCGACCTCAAAAGAGATGCAAGTTTATCCGCATCGGGAATTATCCTGAAATATCTTTTTGCAGGCAAGCCTTTAAGCTCCGATTCAATTAGACCATGCTTGATGAGATGACGGATAGCTGTTTTCTGCGCATCTTCCGCATAACCGCTGCTAAGATGAAGGTCCTTAACAGTCGAATAGAACCAGCCCCCTCTGTGAGCTTGCCGAGATTATTGTAATAGACGTGCTTGGCGATAAGGCAGTTATATATCTCTGCTTCTGCATTGCCTATGGCAAAAGACAGCAGCCTGTTTCTTGAAACCGTATTGGTGGGATTCAGAACTTCCAGTAATGGTGTTATGAGGTATTGCATTCATATCACCTGTCTTTCCCGCAAACATTCCGAAAGGTCAGTCTTGTTTATGAGCATGACAGTTTCACTTCTTGCAGCCGAAGCCATTGACGGTGAACACAGGCATTCGCACTGTATATCGGATATGGTCATATCCATAACATACGCTTTCATCATTTTACCGACCGTTTCACCGTCGATACTGCTTCCATATGCCCTAAGATCATCAACGCAATCGGTGAATATTACTCCAAACAAAGTCTTGCTGACATCATATACATCACTGCGCTGTGCTACGCTCTTGGGAATATATATAGTATCCGCTTCGATCAGCTTCAAAAGCTCCGGTATAGAATAATCTGCCATGTGCTTCTCCTTCCTTTTTCGAGCAACAAAAAAAGGCTTCCGTACACTTACATTCCTGTAAGCATACGGAAGCCTTCACTTCTCGCATAAAAAATTGTTAATTCTCAATAGGTCAATAAAAAAACTTGACCTATTGAGAAGCAAGAGATATGTGCAAACATTACTCTCTTTGCCTTTCAATAGGTTCAAGTTAAAACTACTTTGGCTCCCCAAGCTGGACTCGAACCAGCGACATCGTGATTAACAGTCACGCGCTC
>URTF01000126.1 GCA_900550695.1 uncultured Ruminococcus sp. | reverse complement strand
TATGACCCTCTGCTTGTAAGGCAGATGCTCTCCCAGCTGAGCTATGCTCCCACATCGTCTTTAAGGATTTCGTTTTTCGTTATCCCCAAGCGACGATATTTATTATACACTATAACTTTTCATTTGTCAAGGGTTTTTTGAAAAAAATTTTATTTTTTTAGAGAAATTATTTCCTCGGGCGTAAAATGGTACTTTTTATCGCAGAAATGGCAGCAAACTTCAATATCATCCTGCTCCTTTGCCATTTTGTCAAGCTCATCATTTCCGAGGCTAACGAGCGCACGTTCAACTCTTTCCCTGCTGCAGTCACATTTATATGCACAGGTGAACTCATCCAGAACATTCGGAGTAAGTCCGTCAAGAACTTTCATTGCCATTTCTTCCGCAGTCACTCCCGAAGTGAGCATCTGTGTAACGGACGGCAGGCTGTTTACATTCTTTTCAAGCACATCGATACAGGATTCGTCGGCAAACGGAAGAAGCTGGATAAGATAACCCCCTGCTGCCTTCACGGTAAGATCGGGATTTACAAGAACGCCAAGTCCGCACACGGTAGGTATCTGTTCGCTCATTGCAAAATAGCTTGCGATATCCTCTGCGATCTCGCCCGAAGCTATCGGTATCTGTCCTACATAAGGCTCTTTCAGACCGAGGTCTTTGACAACGCTCAGTGTACCGTCTTTGCCGACAGCACCCGCAACGTCAAGCTTTCCGTAAGAATTGAGCGGTATCTCAACTATCGGGTTTGAAACATACGATTTAACGTTTCCCCTGCTGTCCGCAACTGCGATGAGCGCACCTGCAGGACCGTTTCCGTTCATACGAAGCGTAACGCTGTCAGTATCGTTTTTTAGTCCGATACCGATAAGTGAAGCGGCTATCGAAAGTCTGCCGAGTGCAGCCGTAACGACCGCAGACGGCTGATGGATACGCTCTATCTCCGCAACGATATCGGTTGCATCTATAGCGGTCGCAGTTACAGAAGCGTCCGCTGATATAGTTCTGACGATTTTAGCCATTTTTATCTTCCTTTCCTTTAGAAAAATTCCATCTGTCCTTGCGGAACAAATGGAATATCATCATTTTATTTTTTTGGCGGCATAAACTACTTTTTCGCTTGATTCATTCGGTGCATCATAGCTGTCATAGTCATATTTTCCGACTATCTTAAAGCCGACATCTTCCAAAGCCTGCTCGATAACCTTGCTGTCGAATGCGATCTCGGAAAAATCATCACTGTAGCGTGAATACTTTCCGTTTTCATCGGGCTCAAAAAAATCAAGGGACATCGTGACCCTGTTATTTTCTTCCTCATAGTAGTTCTGCCATACGCAGTAAACTTCTTCGATATCATACACGAAAGTATTGTTGCCAAGGACATTTCTGTGCTTATACGGCGTATTTATATCGAACAGAAAAAGTCCGTTCGGTTCACAAAAAAGTGAAACCTTAGCGAAAGTCTTTTTTATATCTTCAAGGCTGCCGAGGTGATTGATGCTGTCAAGTGCGCACACCGTCACATCGATAGTGCCGAACATATCCAGCTCGGTCATATCCTGACAAAGATACTGTATCGGAAGTCCGCTATCAAATTTTTTGTCAAGCGCTTCATTCAGCATTTCCATTGACGAATCCGTGCCTATGACATCATATCCGAGCCGTGCGAACTCTTCGGAAAGGCTTCCCGTTCCGCAGGCAAGGTCAAGCAGGATACCTTTTTTTCCGCCGTGTTTTTTCACGAGCGAATCGTAGTAGCCTGCCCTGTCCTTATATGAAATATTCTGCGTAAGCTTATCGTAGTAGTATGCAAAGCAGCTGTAACCGCTCATTACTTATTTTCTTCCTGCTGCTTTTTAAGGCGGTCAAAAACGAGGGCATAACCGTCTGTGCCGTAGTTGAGTGTACGGTTTACTCGGCTGATAGTTGCTGTGCTTGCACCTGTTGTAGCAACGATATCGCTGTAGACATTTTTGCTTACAAGCATCTTTGCGACCTGCATACGCTGTGCAAGGGATTTGAGTTCAAGCACGGTGCAGAGATCTTCAAAGAAAGCATAACATTCTTCTGTTGTTTCAAGAGTAAGGATAGCCTTAAAGAGGTCATCCATCTGCTCTCCTCTTAATTTATCATTCATATTGTTGTTCTGCTCCTAAAAAGGTCAGGAGCATACCTCCTCTCGAAATTCTATACGAAATCCTATATTATCATTTTAGCACATTGTAGCAAAAAAGTAAAGGATTTTCACAAAATTTCTTATACTAATTTTTAAGCTGAAAGTGTACAAAAAATCAAGCAAAAGCTCGCATATATGGTTTTTGCGCCGATTTTTTGTCTACACTTTGATTAAAAATCAGTATTAATACTAAACACCAATAAAATACAGGAAAAAATCTGCGCCGAAATCCTATATA
>URTF01000125.1 GCA_900550695.1 uncultured Ruminococcus sp. | reverse complement strand
ATCTTGGACATATGTGATTTCAGCGCAGATTTTTTCCTATATTTTATTGGTGTTTAGTATTATACAAAACACCATTTAAAATTTGGAAAAAAATCAAGCTGACAATCTTGGACATATGTGATTTCAGCGCAGATTTTTTCCTATATTTTATTGGTGTTTTGTATTAGATACGACAAAAAATTCCCACAGAGATTATTCTCCGTGGGAATTCTTTATGTTCCGATATATTGTTCAAATTTATAGGTATGCGTTCTGAAGTCAAAGCTTTCGATATAGGGTGAGCCGTTTTTTGTTATGTATCAGAAATCAACGTCTGTATCGTAGTAGCAGCACTTAAGAAGCTTTTCCATTTCTTCCTGCGATGGCTGACGTGGGTTCGAGCCTGTGCAGGCATCGCCGATAGCGTTCTTTGCGATCTCGGGGAGTCTTTCGAGGAATACGTTCTCGGGGACGAAGCCCTGCTCTGTCGGATAGCTGTCTGCGCCGTAATTCTTGATGCAGTGAGGAATTTTGAGCTTATCGTTCATACCTCTGAGGAATTCGATGAGGAGCTTGACCTTTTCATCGTCATTTGCTCCGCCGAGGTGCATATAATCTGCAATTACGCCGTAACGCTTCTTAGCGGTGGGGTCTTTTGCGTTGAATGCGATAACCTTCGGAAGATACATTGCGTTTGCTGCGCCGTGGATAATATGTGCGCCGTAGTCAGCGAATGCTGCGCCTGTTTTATGAGCCATTGAGTGGACGATACCGAGGAGGGCGTTCGAGAATGCCATACCTGCGAGGCACTGTGCATCGTGCATTCTGTCACGGGCAGCCATATCTCCGTTATAAGAATCAACGAGGTCAGCCTGTATCATTTCGATAGCGTGGATAGCGAGAGGGTCGGAATAGTTGCTGTTTGCGGTCGAAACGTAAGCTTCGACTGCGTGTGTGATAGCGTCCATACCTGTATGGGCAACAAGCTTCTGCGGCATTGTTTCTGCGAGGTCGGGGTCAACGATAGCAACGTCAGGAGTGATCTCAAAGTCTGCGATAGGATATTTGATACCCTTTGAATAATCCGTGATGATAGAGAATGCGGTTACTTCGGTAGCTGTACCCGAGGTTGAAGAAATTGCGCAGAATTTAGCTTTTTTACGAAGTTCGGGGATACCGAAAACCTTACACATATCTTCAAATGTACAATCGGGGTACTCATACTTTATCCACATTGCCTTTGCAGCGTCGATAGGTGAGCCGCCGCCGATGGCAACGATCCAGTCAGGTCCGAAGTCAAGCATAGCCTGAGCGCCCTTCATAACGGTTTCAACGGACGGGTCGGGTTCTACGCCTTCATAGAGAGCGACTTCCATACCTGCCTGCTTAAGGAAATCTTCGGCTTTCTGGAGGAATCCGAAACGCTTCATTGAACCTCCGCCGACAACTATCATTGCCTTTTTGCCCTTAAAGGTTTTAAGGTTCTCAATTGCGCCTTTTCCGAAATACAGATCTCTTGGTAAAGTGAATCTTGCCATAACAAATTCCTCCAATTTTAAGTTAGATTTTAATGATATGCATTAAATTATATAAAGTGTAGAAAAAGTTTCCACAAAATATGGATTTTTTATACTTTTTCTATAAAACTATTATAACACAAAAGTTAGGCAAAGTGAAATGCTTTTATTTGAATATTATGTGCAGATTATGGAATAACACTTTTGTGCCGAATTTTATTGTTTGCTTGACAAAAAAGAGAAAAAATGATACTATTAAGGCATATCATACAGTTTTAGCTTATATTTTATATGTATATATGGGAAAATCGGGAATATTCACGGTTTGATCGACAAAAATACGGAGGGAACAGCACGATATGAAATGTCCAAATTGCGGATTTGAAAATGAGGATGGAGCTGCATTCTGCGGCGGCTGCGGAGAAGATCTTTCTTCGGAAAATATAATGAATGCGCTTGATGAAAGTGCGAAGCAGACTGATGCAAAGACTGAAAAAAAATCGGGAAAAAAGAAAAAACGCAGGGAAAAGGCTGCAGACGGAGGAGATACAGCTGTAAAGAAGTCCAAAGTCAAGCCTGCTCTTATCACGGCGGCTATAATTATAGTATTGGCGGCGACTGGTATCTTTGTGCTGATGAATATGCCGTCCGAGGGCGAAAAGGTGCTGAAAAATGTGCCGATAGGCCGCAATCTTGCTTATGCAGAGGCAAAAACGGAAACGGTGTTTACGGCGGAGTCGAAGTATGAGGCGGTAAACGGACTGGGCGATTTTGACAATATATGCGAGGGCAACGTGACTATAAAGGTGGAAGGTGTAAGCTTTCCTGAATGGGCGATCGCTGTTTCTCTTGCAAACGATGAAACGATCGAGCGTGTGACCTACTATGATTTTTCGCAGCTCCAGACAAACTGGAAAGGTCATCACAGTAAGAATGAGATAGATCAGAATATTGTTGAATATGGAATGAAACGCAAGGCGGTTGACAGAGTGCTTGGATTTACGCCGTATTCCATTGTAAAGGGTATCGACAACACGGTGACGAATGTATATCGTTACTATTACAGTGATGAAGCTACGGGAAATGATGTAGTGTGCAATTTTTATGTTGTATTCAATGACGTTGACGAGAGTGTAAAGAATGTATATGTCGAAAAGCTTGATTACATTAGTTTTATGATCTCAAACGGATAAAAGAAACCGCTTTGTTAAAATTGCATATAAAATCGCAAAAAAAGTTGAAAAAAGCAAATAAAACATAGAACGT
>URTF01000124.1 GCA_900550695.1 uncultured Ruminococcus sp. | reverse complement strand
GTTTTGTCGTGTGCGGAAATCTATCTGGGTGAGTCGTCGCCGAAACACTCGAGCCGTCGTTGCAATACGCCTGCCGAGCAGACAATAACGTATTGGTCCAAAAAGACGTTGCATCGGATAGGGTTTACATAGAGGTATAATTACTTATACCTTGGTGAGCTCTTACCTCGCCTTTCCACCCTTACCGAAGTTTCCTTCGGCGGTATATCTCTGTTGCACTTTCCCTAAGGTCGCCCTCGGCTGCCGTTAACAGCTATCCTGCTCTGTGATGCCCGGACTTTCCTAACCCCGAAACGCTGATAAGGCGCTCCGGCGTTCAACCGCATAGCTTACTCGCAGATAAGATTATAGCACGGCAAAAGGCTTTTGTCAAGCTTTTGCCGTGCCAAAAATTACTGTTCGTTATAGTTCTTTAACATTGCATCAAGAATTTCGGGGTAGTAGATCTTTCTGCCTACTCTGTCAACAAGACCGAAATTCTCTGTTCCCACCTTTGTTCCGCCGTTGTCCCACCATACGCAGCAAATGCCTGCTTCTGCGGCTTTCTTTGTATAATCGTCTGCCCAGCGAACTCTGTCTTCGAGGTTGTCCTTGTTCGTTGCGCCGAATTCACCGATAACAACGCCTACGCCTTTATCTATATATGTGGATTTGAGGCTGTCGATAAAGCTGAGGTCGCCGATCTTTGAGCCGTCCCATTCCTTGTAGCCGTTTTCATTCATTGCGAAATCATACGGAGAATATGCGTGAACGGAAACGATAAGGCGGTTTGCGGGATCGGTCGGGAGTGTAAATGACTTGTGCATTGCAGTCCATGCATCAGCTCTGTTGCTTGGTACCATAAGGTAACGTGTTTCGTTGAAGCCGCCTGCGGCTCTTACCGTATCAACAAAATCCTGATCGAGCTTTGAAACGGTTTCGATAGAATCAATGCCGTCCTTGTCGTTGTCGGCGAACCACCATTCCTTGTTGGTGTTTGCAAGTCTTGGTTCGTTCATACCCTCGAAAACAAGCTGCTCGTCATAGTTTGCAAAGCGCTCTGCGATCTGCTTCCAGATAGCTGTGAGGTACTTTGATGCGTTCTCGTAATTTTCAGAAGTCGGATAATACCTGTCGTTGTCATGATGAGAATTGAGGATAACATAAAGTCCGTCATCGATAGCATAGTCAACAACTTCGTTCACGCGATCCATCCATTCCCCATCGATGTTGTTGTTTTCGTCAACGTGATTACTCCACGAAACGGGGATTCTGATAGTGGTGAAGCCCGATTCCTTTACGAAATCGATAAGCTCCTTGGTAGTCTTCGGCTGACCCCATGATGTTTCGGAGGACATTCCGCTGCCCGTTGCATCAAGAGTATTTCCGAGATTCCAGCCGAGCTTCATATTCTTGACGAAATCAACCGAGTTGTCGGCAATGTCCACCTTGGGAGCGTAAGCTTCGGTCTCGGCTGTATTCGCTGTATCTCCGCCTGCGTTTGTGTCCGTGTCGGTATTGGATTTACCGCAGCCTGCGAGCATCGAAACTGCGAGCAAAGCAGCGAGTGCTGCCGACAAATGTTTTTTGATATTTTTCATTATAAATTTTCCTTTCCGAGAAATATTTTCGTGTATATTGTACCATAGTATTTTGAATAATTCAAGTATTTGCTGTAAAAACGTTTACAAAAATTTTTGTCGGTATGAATTTAAAAATTGCAACAAAAAAATATTGCTTTTTTCGTCAAAATAAAGTATAATGGTAATTGATAATTGACAATTGAGAATGGATAATTATTTTTTAGCTAAAAAATCAGTTGTCGATAATTAATTATCAATTGTCAATTCTCAATTATCAATTAAAAAGAAGGGTCGCGTTCATTTTGACAAATTTAGGTTTTATCGGCGCAGGAAATATGGGTTCTGCCATTATTAAGGGCGTTATCGCTGCGCAGTCCTCGGGCGAAAAAAATATCGATATCTTTGCCTATGATAAAGATCCATCGAAGCTTGACGCTCTTGAAAAAATCGGCGTAAACAAGTGCGCTGACGAAGCAGATGTTGTAAAAAAATGCAAATATGTACTCCTGGCTGTAAAGCCGCAGGGAATCGATGCTGCACTTGAAGCTATCGCTCCGTTTGTGAACGGCGATACTGTCATTATCTCCATTGCGGCAGGAATTTCCGAGGAATACATCAAGAAAATGACTATCCCCGAGGCTAAAGTTGTCCTCGTAATGCCGAATACACCGCTTCTTCTCGGTGAGGGCGCTTCTGCGCTTGCAAAGGCAGAGCCTACAACAGATGAAGAGTTTGGATTCGTGAAGAATATCTTCGCTTCAAGCGGTGCTGCCGAAGTCATACCTATAAATAAGATGAAAGAGATCATTGCGATAAACGGCAGCAGCCCTGCTTTCATCTATCTTTTCGCAAAAGGCTTCACGGAATATGCAAAGTCGGTCGGAATTGACGGCGGTGCGGCAATGAACCTCTTTGCACAGTCGCTTATCGGCTCGGCGAAGATGCTCACCGATTCGGGTTATACTGTTGATGAACTTATCAAAATGGTATCCTCACCCGGAGGAACGACGCTTGCGGGACTTGACGAATTCTACAAGGGCAATCTTACCGAAGTTGTCGGAAAAGCCTGCGAGAGCTGTACAAAGAGAGCTTACGAGCTTTCAAAGTAAAGTCTAAATCACAGTTTGTCCGCATATAATTTCTTTGAAATATAGGGAACCTCTAAAAACCTCCCTCACGGCAAATTTTCTACGACTTTGCGCATCTT
>URTF01000123.1 GCA_900550695.1 uncultured Ruminococcus sp. | reverse complement strand
TGGACGTAAACTTTAATTTTGTGCAACTTTTTTCAATAATATACTTTTTCGACAGACTGAACAAAGAAAATTTATCTTTTGTTGAATTGTTTATCTTAAAATGGTATAATATATGAAAAGTAATGGTTTTTGCAGGGTCAAAGGAGGGCATAAATATGTTTTTTTACAATGAAACGGAAAAAATAAAAAATGAACTTTCCGAAAACCGACGTTTTTTTCACAAGACAGCCGAGGTAGGACTTGAAATGCCGCTTGCGCAGGAATATGTTATGAAAAAGCTGACGGAATACGGACTTTCCCCGAAAAAATGCGGTCACGGAGTAACTGCGCTCATCGGCAGCGGCTCGCCCGTACTTCTGCTTCGTGCCGACATGGACGCTCTGCCCATGGAAGAAATGAGCGGAGAGGATTTTGCCTGCACAAGCGGTCATGCTCACGCCTGCGGACATGATCTTCACGCCGCAATGCTGCTCGGTGCGGCAAAGGTTCTGAAAAATAACGAAGAAATGCTCAAAGGCACGGTAAAGCTCATGTTCCAGCCTGCCGAGGAAACCTTTGATGGCAGCCGTGATATGATAGCGAACGGCATTTTGGAAGGACCTCATGTCGATGCGGCGCTTGCGTTTCATGTTGCTCCCGGAAAGCTGCTTCCCGGATCGTTTATGTACAATGCAGGCGGAGTTATGATGAACTCTGTTGACGGCTTTCACATTGATATAAAAGGAAAGGGCGGTCACGGCGCATATCCGAATCTTGCGGTCGATCCGCTCAACATTGCGGCACACATTTATACCGCCCTCGAAGCACTCATCGCACGTGAGGCTGACCCCGAAAAGGTCTGCGTTTTAACGATAGGTCAGCTCCACGGCGGACAGGCGGCGAACATTATCCCCGACTCCGCATTTATGGAGGGAACGCTCCGCACGAATGACAAGGCACAGAAAGAAAAGCTTTCGGCTCGGATTGCTGAAATCGCCGAAAAAACAGCCGAGCTTTACGGTGGAACTGCACAGGTCACGAAGCTTTCGGACGTTCCGCCGCTTATATGTGACAAGGAGCTTACCGAAAAAATGGTCGGCTATATGAACGAGCTCGGCGGTTTAAAACCTATTCCCGATATGAAAGCCAATGCTTCGGAGGATTTTGCGGTCATAGCTTCGGCTGTTCCGTCAGCGTTTATGTACCTTTCGGCAGGCTTTGACGATGAACGGGGCGAGCCGTCGGCGCATAATCCAAAAGTGCGTTTCAATGAGGCAGTTCTTCCCATCGGTGCGGCTGCACTTGCACACTGTGCGGCAAGGTGGCTCGAAGAAAAATGATTTTTTGTAATATATTGCAAAAAAGCATTGACTTTGCTGTTCTTCGGTGCTATAATAATTACGTCAATATGACATAATTATAAAGTAAAGGGGTCAAAACAATGAAAAGTAAAAAGTTTATTTCTTGTACCCTTGCGTTAATGCTTTCAATGGGTACTCTCACTCTCCTCCCCGAGCGGTTCAATGATACTCTCGGCATTGCTGTCACAGCTGATGCGGCAAGCGATTTCATCATCGATACCGATATGGACGGCAACAAATATATCGACGGCTACAAAGGCAACGGCGGCGATGTTGTTATCCCTAAAGATATCAGCTATATCAACAGCTACGCTTTTGAGGGCGTTTACAAAATAACGTCTGTCACCGCCGAGGGCGATCTGTATGTAAAGGCAAACGGCTTTCAGGGCTGTACCAGACTTAACCGTGTTATTGTAAAAGGAAACGCTCAGTTCGAGGATTACGCTTTCAATAAATGCGTTAACCTCGAAAAGGTTGAGATCTCGGGCAGCATCGACACAACGATCGGCAAAAACGCATTTTCAAACTGCACAGCACTCCGTTCGTTCAAGGTCAAGGGTTCTGACCTTGTATACACTATAGGAAAGCGTGCATTCTTCAACTGCATAAACCTTAGCTCCGTGTCTATCCCTGCCGGCTGCAGCCAGATCCTGGACGAGGCATTCCTCAACTGCCCGAACCTCGGCAGCCTTACTATCCCTGCAAAGACGAAGATCGCATCGAGCGCAAAACCGTTCGGATATACGATAGGTATGCTTGCATCCGATGTCGAAGACCCGAAAACAAGCTATACTTTTGAACTTGACTTTGATCTTGATGAAATAAAAGACAAGATATATGACATTTACTTTGACGGTCTTTTCACTTGGAAATATGTTTTCAACAACGGCACAACGCCTATGTATGTTGATTATTATTCTTCCGATATCCCCAAAAACGGTACGTCCTGGTCTTATTTCTATGACAGCGATTATTATAAGCTTTACGGAGTACACAACAGAGTTCTTCCGAGAAAAATAAAGCTTGAAGTTGTCAAAGGCTCGAACGCCGAAACCTTTGCAAAGAAGAACAATATCGAATACAGCTATTACACCGAGAAAGCTCCGGACAAAAAGCTTGCATCTCCCGAAAACATAAAGGCATCCGCAAAGACGAAGAATTCCATTACCCTTAAATGGGACAAGGTATCGGGCGCTGACGGCTACAACGTTTATCTTTACAACAGCGCAACGGGCAAGTATGAGAAATACAAGACAGTGACCTCCGCAACCTGCACCGTAAAGGGTCTTAAGAAGAACACAAAGTATAAGTTCAGAGTTTCCGCCCTTGACAAGGTAAACGGAAAATATGCTGAAGGCGAAAAGTCTGACGCTGTAACCGTTAAAACAAATAAAAAGTAAAAAACAAACGCCGTTTTCCATTATTGCGGAAACGGCGTTTCAGTCTGTTGAAAAAGTATATTATTGAAAAAAGTTGCACAAAATCAAAGTTTACGTCCACGCTT
>URTF01000122.1 GCA_900550695.1 uncultured Ruminococcus sp. | reverse complement strand
TGTCCCCTTGACCCCTGCCACCCTTTAAAAAGCGTGGACGTAAACTTTAATTTTGCGCAACTTTTTTCAATAATATACTTTTTCGACAGGCTGCCGTCCCCGATATTTCACGGGGACGGAAAAATATTTAACAGTATTTGCGGAGAACATCAGCCGCTTCATCAAGTACGGCAACGGCCTTGCCGAGGTGAGTCTTTACAACTTCGTTATTGCTACTTTCAGACATTTCTTTAGCCTGAGCGAGCGCATCTCTGCTTGCTTCGACCTGCGTCTGATAAAGACTGTCGAAACGCTTGATAGCATTTTCAGCCATTTTCTTGTATGCGTTCTTGAGATCCTTTACGGCGTTTGAACGCACATCGTCAAAGTTTTCGAGTGCTGTATCGATAATGTTTGTCGTTCTTCTCCTGCCGAGAAGATTTTTGAACGAGCTCATCGTTTCGGAGGGGAAACTGCCGTTTTCGTCAGCACCTGCGGCGTTTATGACGGACTGGCTGACAAGCACAAAGCTGTCGGATAAACCGTTGCCTGCGGCTGCTTCTTCGGCAAGGTTGGCAAGTCCGAGCTTGCGTGCGAGTTCACGTCCCATATTGGCAAGAACTTCATTGAGAGCCTTTTCGTGTATCTCAATGCACTTTTTGTATGCCTCGCCGACCTTATCAACAAGGAATGAGTAGAAATGCTTTTCAACGTCCTCGGGGTTGCCCTGATTTCTTGCTTCGTAAATATCTTCACGAAGCTTGGAGAAGAACCCGTACATCCACTGCTCCGCCTGCTGCTGCATCTCGGTGACGCTCAGAACGATCTTCGGACGGCGTTCCTCGATAGCCTGCGCAAGTGTGCGGCATTCTTCGTCTATTTTCTCGGAAAGGTCAACAAGCTTCTGCTTATCGAGTGCGATCATATCATAGACCATGTGTATTCTTGACGCCGTGTCGTTGAGCATAAGGTTGAGCATGGTTATAACACGCTGTGTGCGGATAAAATCCTTCTGAAGAATTATCTCACGCCTGAGAGCCATTTCAAATTTAAGAAATTCATTTTCATAGAATTCCTGAAGCCCCGTGAGGTCGGGACGGTTGATGCCGATCTTGCGGCGGTATTCGTCGATGCCGCTGACACCGTAAACGAATGCGTTGGGAACGAGCCGTTCGCAGCACTCGCTGACACGATTTATGATCTTTTCGATATCCTTCATACTGCCCATTGCATCGATCATATTGACGAGAACGAAAAGCTTGCTGAAGCTCATCGGGCGGATATGCGTTGCAAGGAATTCCTGCTCTGACTCGGAGAAAGGGGAGAGCGCAGACGCAACATAAACGATAGCGTCAGCGTTTACAAGGTAGTCCTGAACCTGCTTGTCGAGGCAGTCGAGGTCGGAAAGACCCGGCGTGTCAACAATTCGTATTTCTTTGAGTATCTCCGCATTGTCGTGGATATCAATGTATTCAAGGCTATCGGGGAAAGCTCTTGTAAGCTTTTCAAGACGTTCTCTCTGAAGATCGTCCGCAGTGAGCATTATACGCTGACCGTTCGTGAGGACAGCCTCGGAATAAGGTGTTTCGCCATAGCTTATCGAGTTTATGGTAAAGGTTTCGGGGGCAACGTTAACGGGTGCAATGGATTTACCGAGGATAGCATTTATAATAGTGCTTTTTCCTCGCTTGAAATCGCCGAGAACAACGAGCGAGAACGGCTCTGTTCGGCGCTTTGTGATAGCTTTGTCCCACTGTTTGAGATTGTCGGTAAATTCATCGCCGAGAATTTTTGTGACCGGTTTGTTGGCGAGTATCTCCCGCATATAACCTTGTATTTTTTCAATGTCAGGTTCAACGTCAGCATAAGTCAGAGTATTGTTCGTGTTTTCGGACATATCAAACACCCGCCTTTCCTGAATCAGAGCCGAGGATTATTTCGCATCGCACTTCAAGCGCCTGTTTGTTGACGGTATGGATATCTGCGCTGCCGATATCATTTCTCCAGCTGTAAAGTGTTTCGCAGTTAAGAAATTCCATTCCCGCAAAATAGCGGCGTTCGAGATAGTTCGTGCTGCTGTCGAGAGAAATGCTGCGGGCAGGGGTAACGTGAAGGATCTCGTACATTTTTTCTGCCTTGGCGGCATCGAAATTCTGACCTGTGCGGCTGTAAATATCATTGAGTCCCTTTTTCCTTAATGAAACAAAAACGGACGGAAATTCCTGCGGTCTGTCGAGGCAGATGATACCTGCACGGTCAGCCGTTACGCAGGAGAGCGTGAGCCAGTCCATCATTGCCGAGGCAAGCTGCTTGCCGTTGTCCGTAACAGGGTTGACAACTTCGCTGTCCATAATTATGCCGAAGCTCGGCGCAGCCTGATAGTAGATGCAGTGGTTGTTCTGGATATGACCGCATTCGCAGCCGATGAGGTATGCAAGCTCATCTTTCGTGCATTTTTCGCAAAGTCCCGAGGTCAGAACGACAACGGGAGAGGTATTTTCGGCAGAGAGGGAATATATCTCCATTTTGCCGGGTGCGTTTCTTACAAAGACCTTCGGAACGTCTATCATAAGACGCTCGGCGCAGGTCTTGGCTATAGCGAGTATCTCGGGGTAACTGCCCTGCGAAACCTCGCTCGCTGTCTTGAATATCTGTTTGAATTTGTCCGGTATTTCCGTTGTTACAAGGTTTTTGTAAATTTTGTTCCAGCCCGAATAGGTAATAAATTTCTGACGCACGGAAAAATCCGCATCAAAGGCATAGTCCATTCTTCCGCCGACGATATGATCCTTATTTGTTCTTGTCCTTGCGGCGAGATAGTTGGTGAAGCTTGTATCTATATCGAGCAGGGGGTTCTGCTTTTCGAGTGAATCGAGAACATCGTTCATCGCTTTTATCCTCCATTATATGGTTACTGTCGGGAGCTTTTATGATAAACACCATTTAAAATTTGGAAAAATCAAGCCGACAATCTTGTAGCTGTTGAAAACAGCTTGATGTTGAAAACA
>URTF01000121.1 GCA_900550695.1 uncultured Ruminococcus sp. | reverse complement strand
CTGAACTTATTCTATCTGTCGATTTTGTCTATAGAACGATCGAGAATTAGTATGAGAACACAGTTTATATGTACTTTTCTGCCCATTTTTTCAGTTCATCAACACCTGCGCTTGCAGGGAAACGCTTGCCCTCAACGAGTTCCGCACCCTTGCAGGAGGGAGCAAGTTCCTTGTTCGTGCCGCCCATTCCGCTTCCGCCCGAGGTGGCGAAAGGAACGATCTTCTTGCTGCTGAGGTCATACTGTTCGAGGAATGTGTTGATGATAGTCGGTGCAACATACCACCAGATAGGGAAGCCTACGAAGATAGTATCATACTGTTCGATATTTCCGACCTTGCCCGAAATGGCAGGACGGGAGGACTTATCGCTCATTTCAACGCTGCTGCGGCTCTTTTTGTTCGTCCAGTCGAGGTCTGCGCTTGTGTATGGTGTTTCAGGCTTGATCTCGAAAAGGTCTGCACCTGCAGCAGATGCCAGATTTTTTGCAAGCTTTGCCGTAACGCCGCTTGCGCTGAAAAATGCAACCAATGCTTTGCTCATAATGATTACCTCCGATTGTTTTTGAAAAGGGTTTACTTTAACTTGCCGTTCAGCTCCGCAGCTTATCTGTTATCATATATCGCTGATCAAGGTAAAAACGTATTGATCGGCGTTTCTTAGATCGCATTAAAGGTCATAGGCGGTAAATGATACTCTGATGATCAGTTCCATTCAACTGCGCCGCTTTTCAGACTCTGACCGGATCGATCTTCCTCAACTATGTCATAGACATAATTCTCTCCGTTCCACTTTAAGGTGTTGACCTTGCCGTTCAGTTCGGGGTATGTATAAAGATCGAGTTTCGTTGCAAGATTTATCTCGGTCGCCCAGAAATCATCACCGAATTTTTCACGTTCTTTCCAGAAAAGCTCATCGACAGTTCCTCCCCACTCATAAAAACCGCCAAGTGACGCCGACGGTGAGGAGATCTCGACACGGCACTCTCTGTCAAGCCAGAAAATATATGCTCCGGCATCTGCCGGATAATCGTCCCCGTTCTTCCATAAAAGGTGCTTGCTGTCGCCATTGTCAATAACAACAGGAGCAAGAAAATCAAAGTAACCACGTTTAAATTGGAACTTCAGATTGTTTTTGATCGGAGAGAATACAAAACAATTTTCCAGTGCGTCTTCTGCCGTATAGCCACAAGGCATTTCGGGTGTATTCACGCCTACCAACCTGCTGAAAACGTTTTTCGGAGTACCGTCATCATCAGCATAATATACTGAAGCAACGACCGAAATATCATAATAATACAAGTCAGCGTCTGCGTCAGCTAATTGGCTTGACACCGGCTCGAGCTGCGCCATTACATACTCCGCCATACAAATATAATACTCTGTTTTGCCGTCAAGATCAAAATCATCTTCAACATAAGACGTCACGGGATCGGAATTGTCAAAAGAATATCCGAAATAATTCTCGGCGAAATCGGCAGCATCGGAATACTTTCCAAGCTCCCGCCAGCCCATATCGTAATCCTCACGCCACGAAGTGTATTTTTCAGCCATATCCGCTCTGCGCATTGCCTTGATCGTATCAAGATCGCATACCTCGGGAACGCCGTCTTTTACCTCGGGTTCATAAAGCGCAAAATGTCCGTCACTGACGGGAACAGCGGCAGTTTCGGAAACACTCTCAGCAGCGGTCGTTTCTTCTGCGGTCATTTCCGTTGTTTCCGCAGTCGTTTCCTCCGTTGTGACCTCTTCCGACAGTACAGTTTCATTGGTGGTTTCAGCCGCAGCTGTTTCGGAAACTTTAGGCTCGCCGCCTCCGCAGGCACTCAATCCAATTGCAAGCAATACGGCTGCTGTTAATTTTTTACCGTTCATTTTTATTCCCCCTGAATTTTATGTAGTTATTTAAAAATCGCTTGTGAAACAGGCTTTTTATACCGATTTTTCTATAGTTTTATTGAAATTTGGTATAATAAGCTTCTATAATTATACAACGTGAATTTTTTTGTGTCAATACATTGCTTAACACGGAGCATGGTGTTTAGTATTACACAGACAGGATCGCAGGATCTTCATTTTTCTCTGATGAGCGTACGGACAAAGGCTCGCCCAAACGCAGCCGTGCCGATATCCTTTAAATTTTTCCGCTGCTGCCAAGTATCAATCTCTCCATTTCCCTTGCGGCGATGCTGAGGGAATGATTCTTTCTCTTTACAAAGCATACCTTTCGATGAGGAGGTTCCTCCGCCGGCGAAAGACGCAGGATACCCTGCTCGGTCGGATATTCGGCAAGAAATTCTTCGGGTACAAAGCCTATCCCGAGGTTGTTTTTCACCATCGGGAGTATCTGGTCCGCTGTTGCGGCTTCGATATCGGGCGAAAATATACAGCCGTGACGCTCGAACCACTCGGAATAAAGTTCGTATGTCTTTGTCTGCCTGCCGAGGGAGATGAGCGGCATTTTTGATATCTCCGAAAGTGAAAGCTTTCTTTCCGCAAGTCCCGAAAATGCTGTTCCGCAGACGGCAGTTTCCTTTATATCCATAATTTCCGATGAAGTGAGCGAATTCATTTCGCCCGTTGGCGTTGTGACAACTGCAATATCCGCAAGTCCGTCTTTGAGTGCCGAAAGCGCCTGCGGTGTGGAGTGATTGAACAGCCGCAGACGAACGCCCGGATATTTCTGACGATATTCATTCAGTACGGGCAGAAGAAAACAGCGCAGGGCTATCTCGCTCGTTCCGATAGTAACAAGACCTTTGTTGAGTGAGCGTTCAAGGCTTATCTCCTCCTCGCCTGCCTGTATCTGCTCGACGGCGGCGGAAATATGCGCATAGAGCTTCTCGCCCTCGGGAGTGAGTGTCACGCCTTTTCTTGAACGGACAAAAAGGGTACAGTTCAGCTCACTTTCGAGGTTTTTTATCGTTCGTGTGATGTTGGACTGATTGTTCATCAGTGCCTCCGCCGCACGGGTTATGCTGCCGTATTTTGCGGCGCAGTAAAATATTTTGTAATACTCATAGCTTATGTACATAACGTCCTCCGATGCTCCGATTCTGCTTTAATAGTATAAGTATATAACAACCGCCGCATTATGTCAATAATACTAAACACCAATAAAAAACAGGAAAAAATCTGCGCCGAAATCCCATATAAACCTGTTAAAAACAGCTACAAGATTGTCGGCTTGATTTTTTCAAATTTTAAATGGTGTTTAGTATAATACTAATTCTCGATCAACCTATAGACAAACTCTCGGCTATAATAAGTTC
>URTF01000120.1 GCA_900550695.1 uncultured Ruminococcus sp. | reverse complement strand
GCGTGGACGTAAACTTTAATTTTGTGCAACTTTTTTCAATAATATACTTTTTCGATAGACTGAGCGGTTCGGAGCTTGACCGAACCGCTTTTATATTCAATTGTGTTTATCAGTCGTAAACTGCGATCTCTTCATCAACAACGGATGAGTATGTATCACGGGTCTGAACCCAGTTTTCGGACTGCTCGTTCGCAATGCCCTCATAGAGGATACTCATAACTTCATCGCCCATGAGTGTGCTTAAACCATAGCCGTAGTCATAGGTCATTGTGAACTTGTCGGGATCGTAGAAGTCCATTGCGATATCGTACATCTCGGATGTCCAGCCTGCGTTGTTCTCGAGGAACTTCTGCTTGGTTGCTTCGGTGTACTTGGAATCATAGTTTACAAGTCTGTTGCAGTCGAGCCAAGCCTTTACAACGTCGCCGTTTTCAGAGCCTCTTACCCACATATATGCATTGATCTTTGCGGATACGAAGTTTTCGTCCTGCTCGGGATCCTTCGGAAGAGGAACGATCTGGATAGTGCTGTCGGGAACGGAGAGTGCTGCGCCGTTGTATGCCCATGTACCCATTCCGTAGAAGAGCATATCATCGCTTACGAATGCAGCTTCAGGTCCGATCCAGCCGCGCTTGATGAGGTTGCTCTTGAAGATATCTTCGAGTACAGCCTGCGCACGTTCGATCTTTGCGCTGTTCATATTGTTGTGGAACTTTTCGCCGTCATAAGTTACCATTGTGTCGCCTGCGGTGTAAACGAACGCATTCGACCACCAGCCGCCGATGCCGTAATTGTCGGGGTTGTTTTCAACATAGGTCTTCATCATATCGGTGAAGGTGTTCCAGTCCCACTTGCCCTCTGTATAAAGCTCATAAGGATCATCAAAGCCGTTAGCCTCGGTGGTGTCTGTGTTGTACATAAGGATCTGTGTATCGTTGAAAGCATAGCCGAGAGGAGCGATGTAGTGCTCGCCCTTCCATACATACTTGTCAGCCTGATCCTTTACGTCAGCCCACATCGGGTCTTCCCAGTCGATAAGGGAATCGATAGGCTGATACTGGTTCTTGGAAATATCATAAGGGAATGTACGCCATTCGTAGATGAAGATATCGGGCGAAGTGCCGCCGAGGATAGAGGTTGCGAGGTCATCGAAACGCTTGTCGGAGGTCGTCGGGATATATTCGATCGAAGCGCCGTATGTATCCTCGAAAAGTGCGAGTTCAGCGGAACGCTCGGGTGAATCATTGGTAGGGTTAAGGTCGTAAATACCCATCCATTTGAGGGTCTTGCCCTTTATATCAACCTCTGTGGAAAGTGCGCCGTCATCGGAAACCTCGATGTTGTCGCCTGTCCATTCGGTCTTTGAAGTCGTAGTGATGTCAGCGGTTGTATCAGTGCTTTCCGAACCGCCGTTTCCGCAGGCTGCAAGGCTCATTGTCATAAGCACTGCAAGAGCAGCGGCAGCTGTTTTCTGATAGTTTTTCAAGAAAAATTCCTCCTTAAAAATGGTATGTACATATTTTGCGTAAAGCTTTGCCCATAATTTCTGAAAACGTTTCCATATTTATAGGCAAATGCACATAACTTACATTTGATATACTGATATTATAGCATTGTGTATCAAACCTGTCAACGGTGTTAAACGTATAATGTATGTTTTGCACAAATATTTTTGCGTTTCTTAGTAAAAACACAATAAATGAGGAAATATACTGTTCAAATTTGAAAAAATATGCTATAATAAAATTTGAAAATTAATTCGGAGGAACTTATGGCTGAAAATAATGCTTTGACAAAGGTCGAAATATTTACCGACGGCGCTTGCTCGGGGAATCCCGGACCCGGCGGATATGGTGTTATCCTGCGTGCAATGGGCAAGGAAAAGGAGCTTTCGGGCGGCGAGAAAAACACCACCAACAACCGTATGGAGCTTTCGGGTGCGATAGCAGGACTTTCCGCACTGAAATTTCCCTGCGAGGTCACGCTCACGACCGACAGCAAGTACGTCTGCGACGGCATAAACAAAGGCTGGGCGGCTTCGTGGAAGAGAAACGGCTGGATAAAATCGGACAGGAAGCCTGCGCTCAATTCCGACCTCTGGGAGCAGCTCTTGACGCTCACGGAGCGGCACAAGGTGAAGTTCGTGTGGGTCAAGGGTCACGCAGGACACCCCGAGAACGAACGCTGTGACGAGCTTGCGGTAATGGAACGGGATAAAGCGGCTTTGCTTTGACAAAAAGGAGACGAAATGGAAAATATCAATTATCAGACTGTCACGCTGAGACCCGAAAAGGCGGAACGAAAGCTTATCCGCCGCCAATATACGAAAACAGCACTGGTGATACTCATCAACGTGCTGCTTTTCAATATCGTGCTGAATTTTTCGTCGGTGCTTTTATGCGGACTTGCGGGAGGAAGCTTTTCTTCGCTGCGTGAACTCTGGAACAACGGCACAAAGGTCTTGGAAAATGACGATATCAACACCGTAAGATCGTGCCTTATACCTATCATAAGCGAGGTTACGGCAATACTTATCGGCGTGAAGCTGCTGAAGCTTGATCTGAAAAAGCTTTTTACGCGAAACGGATTTACGGGCGGCGAATTGGCAAAGGAATGTTCAATATGCCTCGGACTTCAGACAGCTGCGGCGCTCATAGCAGCCTTTGTGGGATATATTCTGAAACAGTTCGGGCTTGAATCGCAGACGGTCGACCTGACAGCACAGAACAATTCCGCATGGTCGCTGTGGTTTATGTACTTTTACGCAAGCCTGCTCGGACCTGTGCTGGAAGAGCTTCTGTACCGAGGCGTTATCCTGCAAAGCATGAGAAAATATAACGAGCGTTTTGCGATAGTGCTTTCGGCGCTCATATTCGGTCTTATGCACCAGAATTATCAGCAGTTCATACTTGCGTTTATGCTCGGACTTATACTTGCCGCAGCAGACCTGCGTTCGGGTTCAATTATCCCGTCGATAATAATGCATATCATCGTCAATACCTCGGGAGTGGTGATGCAGCTTGCAATGCAGGCGGCAGACTTTGAAACCTTTGCAAAAGTAGCCGCAGGCGATGTGAACGCCGCAATGGGCGGAAACGCTGCGTTTATGGTTCTTTTGATGATAAATGCGGTATTCCGCTACGGTTTTATGTTCCTTGGCATAACGCTGCTCATAATTGCAATGGTAAAGGGCGGAAATGTCCGAAAGCCGACTCCTGCAGGAAAGAGCAGAGGACTGCCGATGCTGCTCAGGACGTTTCTTTGGTATGTGGTTTTCATAGTGTATATCTACCTCTGCTTCATCGCACCGATGAAAGCGGCAGGATAAGAATTCGGAATTAGGAATTCGGAATGCGGAATTAATGCAATGCTATGCATTACACAGCCTGTCGAAAAAGTATATTGCATTTATGCATATTGACAAAAAAGAATTTTATGATTTGATGCTAAAAGAAGAACCGCAATTCATATCCCGTCGGCGCTAAACGCTCGTCG
>URTF01000119.1 GCA_900550695.1 uncultured Ruminococcus sp. | reverse complement strand
GCAGAAGATGCGCAAAGTCGTAGAAAATTTGCCGTGAGGGAGGTTTTTAGAGGTTCCCTTTAATAAGCACGTTAAAAACGATACTTATTATTCCATGTTACATTATACAATATTAGTCGTTTTAAGTCAAGACCTTTTATGTGATTTTTATGTGATATTTTGCTCAAAAAAGTCGGAGCGGAAGTTCGCTTAGACTTATTTTGCGGAGTTTTCCGTTTCCCTTATGAAGTCCTGCACCATCTTGTCGCAAAGGTCGATAAGCTCGGTTACTTCATCATCGGTGAAAAGCTCATAGCCCGTATTCTCCCCTGCCCTTTTGCGGTAAACAAGAGCCTTGCCGTGTATGATCTTGGAATCATCATCGGGGTTTATGAGAATAGAAGCAAGCACGTTTTCATCGCACTGACGAACGATCTTCTCATCAGTGCAGGAAGTGACAACGCAGTTTGCGAACTTGAATGAATTCGCCGCAAGACGTTCCGCTTCGGTGACGGTGAGCGTTGTTCCGCCGAATACATTAAGATATGTAGAAGCTTCAAAGTCAAAGTCTATGCCCTCGATAACAGCGTCCTGACCGATGACTTCAATAAGCAGCGCTTTGTTTTTCTCTGCCATAGTTACTCCTTATCCTGCTGTGCTTTGAGCAGATCGCGGATCTCTGTGAGAAGTACCTCTTCCTTGGTCGGCTCGGGAGCTTTAGGAGGCTCGGCAGGTTTTTCTTCTTCCTTTTTCTTGAATGAATTTATGAATTTAACGATGAGGAAAATACAGAATGCTGTGATAAGGAACGAAACTACTGCCTGAATGAACGAACCTATATTAATATAAGGTTTGTTTCCCCAAGGGATAGTGATGCCGAGGTCGTTGAAGTTGATGCCTGCAAGTATCATTCCGATTATCGGTGTGAAAATATCATTTACGAGCGAATTTACGATAGACGTAAATGCTCCGCCGACAATAACGCCGACTGCAAGGTCAACGACGTTTCCCCTGCTGATAAATTCCTTGAATTCATGAATAAAGCCCTTTTTGTCTGCCACTTTTTGATCGTCCTTTCGATTATTTTTTCAGCACTTTTCAGTGCCTTATACAAAAAGAATAATAGCATAATTATATGTCGAATTTAATAACATAAAGTATATAAACAATGAAAAAGCAGCTTTGCATTAAAATGTGCAAAGCTGCTTGCTTGTTAAAAAATTATCGAGGCTGAGACTTACTTTCTCTTGCCCTTTTTGTTTGCAGCAGGCTTGAAAGCAGGTGCGGCAGACTTAGCTGCAGACTTTTCAGCTGCCTTCGGAGCGGCCTTTTTGCTCTTGCAGATCTTCTGGAATTCGAGAGCCTTTTCAACGCTTCCGTCGATCTTGATCTTGCCCGTTGTGTAAGCGAGAACAGCATCAAGCTTGCCCTCTACTACTGCGAGAAGATCGTCTGCGGTTGCTGTGAGAATGAAATCCCTGTCATAGTATTCATAAGGCTCAACAGCGATCTTTCCATCGTTTACTTCAACGTAGAAAGCGCCTTCGCCCTCGCCTGTGATATGTATTTCTGCGGCAAGATGATCCTTAACGCCGTCAGCTGACTTTGCAGCCATGATTTCCTTTGCCTTTGCAACGATCTGTTCAAATGTCATAATTACTATCCTTTCCCAATATAAATTATTGATCGAAGTTTTCCGACAATTTATTGCCGAAAGCTTTCTTTTCCTTAATTCACATATATATGATACTACTTTTGTTCGGAAAAATCAATGTTTTCCGGACATTTATGGATATTTACACAAAAAATCGTCAAAAAAAGTTCAATTTTGTATTGACATTTGAATTAAAACTGTGTATAATAAATATACAATATCAATTTAACAAAAAGTTAAAAGATATTACGCTTTTTATTTACTAATATTTTTTCAAATTATTTTATTATTGGAGGAGAAAGAAAAATGCAGTACAAAATCGACGGCACACCATTTCCATACGTAACATTCTCACTTGAAGGCGGCGAAAGCATCGAGTGTCAGAAAGGCGCAATGTCCTGGATGACCCCTAATATGAAAATGGAAACCAAAACAGGCGGTATGGGTCAGCTTCTTTCGAGAGCTGTCAGCGGAGAATCGCTTTTCAAGAATAAGTACACCGCAGAGGGCGGCGCAGGCGAGATCACGCTTGCTGCTTCCGTTCCGGGCAATATCATCGCTATGGATGTTCAGCCGGGCAAAGCTGTTGTTGCGCAGAAGTCCGCTTATCTCGCTTCCACACTCGGCATCAACGTAAGCGTATTCTTCCAGAAAAAGCTTGGGGCAGGCTTCTTCGGCGGTGAAGGCTTCATTATGCAGAAGTACGAGGGCACAGGCACTGTTTTCATCGAAGTTGACGGTACAGCTGTTGAATACGAGCTTGCAGCAGGTCAGTCAATGCTCATCGACACAGGCTATCTCGTTGCAATGGATTCCTCCTGCTCCATGGATATCCAGACAACAGGCGGCATCGGCAACGCACTCTTCGGCGGTGAGGGACTTTTCAACACAAAGGTAACGGGTCCGGGTAAGATCTGGCTCCAGACAATGCCTTTGACAGCACTCGCAGGTTCGCTCCAGCCTCTTCTCGTTTCAAAGAACTAAGGTACATAAACTCTTCAAAAGAGCTGCTTTTTCGGCGGCTCTTTTTTCATTTATGCGGAAAGGAAACATCTTAAAATGAACTATAAGATCGAGGGAGATCTTTCTCCCGTCCTCACAATTTTTCTCAGCAAAAACGAGCTTCTGAGCGCCAAAGTCGGCTCGGACGGCTGGTTCTCGCCGAATATCTGCGGGATAAGCCCGGCAGACAACATCATTGATGCGCTGAAAATCGGTCTTTCCGAGGACAGGCTTTTCTCACGGAAATACACCTCCTGCGCCGAAAATGCGGAGATAACGCTCATTCCCGATGTTTCCCCCTGCACGATATATCCCGTTGAGATTTCGGACAGCAAGCCTCTCCTGCTCGCTCCGAGTGCTTTTCTTGCAGCTTCGGGCGGCGCAAAGCTGACATCGTATATGTCCAAAACCTTCGGCGAAAACCGCTTTGAGCTTTGCGAAGTATCGGGTTCGGGAACTGTTTTCGCACAGGTTTGCGGCAATGTTATAAAGCGCAGTCTTGCTGAAAACGAGGTTCTCATCGTTCGTGCGGGTCAGCTTGCCGCCTGCACAAAGAGCTGCAATGTCGAGGCTTACGAAAGCGGAAATGATATTATGCTTAAGGTTTCGGGCGGAGAGATTATTATATCTTCGGCGAAGAATGTGTAAGGATTGGATTATTCCTTTTTGGAACTGAAATATATGCAGGAAATTCACCATAAATATGGGTTATCAACGGGCGGATATTGAATCCGCCCCTACTACTCTGTAAACCTAAAAATTTTATAAATTTATTGGTTCGTTTTTAAATAACTTTATTCAGCACAACCCTATAGAAATAAACAAACCAAAGCGGAAATGCATACTCTATAGTCTTTATAGTCTTAGCCGGAGGAGAGGGAGATAAGGGAAAGGGATTGCAAAGGGTAAAC
>URTF01000118.1 GCA_900550695.1 uncultured Ruminococcus sp. | reverse complement strand
AGGTGGCGCTGCCCCCTTGACCCCTGCCACCTTTGAAAAGGTGGACGAAACTTTTGCTGGCTTCGCTGTTCTCCGAGAAATATCAGCTTTGCAAAAATTCCGCATTAAAAAAACCTTGACTTTTTCACATAAAAGTGATACAATGTTATCTGTTGATAGAATATATCAACTTTTTAGCAGAAATACGCATTTACAGAGTAGAGAACTGAGCGTACAAGTGTCCGACGGACGGGGAGTTGCCGGCGGAACGAAAAGCTTTCAAAAGCTTGCGGTTCAGTTCTTGCATCCCGCTGAAATGCATAACAGGAGCTTTTCATTCCTCCCGATATGCACAAACAGCACTATTTTAAGGAGGTAAAAATGAAAGGCTTTTTTTCTGTTTTCACAAGCTCCGCAAAGGAGCTGAAAAGCGCTAAGTGTCTTGCTGTGGCGGGACTTATGACTGCACTTTTCATCATTCTCGATATGTTCTCGTTCAAGGTCGGTGCGTTCCTCAAGATCAACGTTGCGTTCTTCGCACTCGCAGTTGTCGGAATGTTCTTCGGACCTGTTCCTGCCGCACTTGCAGCTGTTGCAGGCGACCTTATCGGCTGTCTTGTCAGCGGTCAGGCTCCGTTTCCTCTTCTCACCGTAACGGCTGCGCTTGAGGGTCTTGTTTTCGGCATATGCCTTTACAAGAGAGAGGGCAAAAAGCTTGCTGTTATGGCTGTTGTTGCAAGGCTTATCGATTCATTCGTGATAAATCTGCTTCTGAATACGGCAATACTCATGTCGGCAGGCTTTATGTCGAACACTAAGGAGCAGTTCATCATCAGACTCGGTGCAATTTCGCTTCAGGCTGTTGTTTACTGCATACTTTGTGCGGCTGTTCTCCCTGCCGTACAGGTAATATACAAACGTGTTGCGGGTAAAGTACACAAGACCGCAGCATAATGCCTATCTCTGATGAATGTACAAAAAACATATTTAACCTTTCGCTTGATTTTTTGTACACATTCCGATCAGAGATAAGCTTAACAAAATTCACGGATTTCTGCTTAAAAAATCATGAGCCGAACAGTTATTTTCATGGCTGTTCGGCTCTTTTACTTTGCCGCAGTAAAGCAAATTACATAAAAATTCCCTGCATTTTTTCTGTATATTGTAAAAATTCACAGAAATTTGATATATTGAGAGTTATAAAGTGGTACAATTAAAGCAAATAATGTACACCCCATGGGGAGGGTTTTGGTATGGCAAAGTTAAATTTACGGAAAAATAAGAAAACATCGGATATAAAAGTTAAAAAGAAGCTCGATCTCAGTTATTTTAAGCTGACCCGAAACAGCATCAAGACAAAACTCATTATCTTCGTATGCGTAATGTCGCTCGTTGTCATTCTGCTGCTTGCGTTCGTCAACTATTTTTCACTTTCAACAGGCGTAAAATCGACCGTTAATCAGATGATAACACCTATCACAACAGAGGCGGCATCGGACGTAAGCGTTAAGATCTCCATGCTCAAAACCAAGACCGACACGGCTTTCCAAAAGACACTTTGCAGCGACAATATCGGTGCTGCAAAGGGAGCTTCGTCCTATCTCAAATATATGTTCAATGAGTATAAGCTCAATGTAAAGGATTTCGCAATGTTCAAAATGGGTGATTTTTTCATCGGTTCGGACAGATTCGATGCGGAAAATGCAGAGGCGCTCAAAGACCTTGAGGTTTATCAGACGGCAAAGTCAAAGGGCATAGCCATCACTGAGCCTATCCCTTATGAGGACGGCAGCGGCTCGGAATTCATCATTGCCGTATCGGGATCATCAAGCGTTACAAGCTATGTTCTCATTGCCTACTATGATGCGCAGATACTTTCCGATATCGTAAATTCCGTTCAGTTCAGCGAAAATTCCACAGCCTACATAATCAATTCCGAGGGTACGATGATCGCTTCAAACGACATCAATAACGTTGTCAATGCAGTGAACCACAATGCCCTTGCGGAAACCGACAGCAGCTATGCCGCTATCGCAGAGATACAGACCCTCGCAATGAGCGGTGAATCGGGCAGCGAGAGCATAGTTGTCAACGGCGTAAAGAGCCGTGTTGCGTATGCGCCTATCGATGGCAGCAACTGGTCGCTTATCCTTGTCGGCCCCGAATCCGACTTTGACGGCACACTCAAAACAACTACGACGATAATCGTTGTGTTCTCCGTTGTTCTCGTTATAGCAGCATTTATCTGCACGTTCATTATCATGAATGGCGTTGTAAATCCGATCATCGGCGTTACAGCAAGACTTAAAGCACTTTCGGACGGTGACCTTTCCGCCGATACACCCGTTATCAAGCAGAAGAACGAGGTCGGCGTACTCTCCGAATCGCTTGCGCAGACAGTCGCTTCACTTCGTATTTATATCGAACAGATATCCGAAGCACTCGGTATGATCGCTGAGGGAAATCTCGCATTTGAAATGGACGGCGAATTCCGGGGCGATTTCGTCAAGATAAAGGAAAGCTTCAACGCTATCCTTTCACAGCTCAGAAAGACATTCGGCAAGATTAGTGAATCTGCGAACACTGTTACAATGGGTGCATCGCAGGTAGCATCGGGTTCACAGCTTCTGAGCGACGGTGCAGCACGACAGTCCGAAGCTGTCAGCGAAGTATCGAACCGTATGGAAAACATCGTCGGACATATCTCCGATTCCGTTAAGTCCGCTTCGGAAACCGAAGTCCTCGCCGCAAATATCGAGGAGCAGATCAACTCCTGCAACCACGAAATGACTAAGATGCTCGGTTCAATGGAGGATATCTCCAAGTCCTCCGCACAGATCTCCGATATTATCCGTGTTATCGATGATATCGCGTTCCAGACGAATATCCTCGCCCTCAACGCCGCTGTCGAAGCCGCAAGAGCAGGCGATGCAGGACTTGGCTTCGCAGTCGTAGCCGATGAAGTCCGCAACCTCGCAAATATGAGTGCAGACGCAGCAAAGCAGACCTCTGAGCTTATCGAAGACTCACTCCGAAATGTCAAGAGGGGAACCGCTATCGCAAAAACGACCGCCGAATCACTCGACAGGATCGTCCTCGGTGCTTCCGAGATCAACGAAAAGGTCAAGAGCATTGCGGAAAATGCAGAACATCAGAACAGTCTTATTTCCGAGATCTACAACAGCGTAAACAGTGTAAATGCCGTTATCGACAACACGACATCGACCGCAGAGCAAAGCTCCGCAGCTGCGAACGATATGTCCGAGCAGGCTGAAGTCCTCCGTGATATGATCGACTTCTTCAAGATAGACTTTGACGAAAGCGCAGTTCCCGAAGAAACCGCTGAAACGGCTTCGGAAAATGCTCCGTCCGAGCTTGATATCCCTGTTTTCGATTCGGACGAAACGACCGCTGTTGACAGTGAGCTTGATTTCGACAACATCGGCAGCCTTGACGGGAATACCGAGGAAGCTTCGGCATCGGATGAAAACGCTTTGACTGAAGAAGAACCGACCGAACCGGAAACGGACATTCCCGAACCGGAAGATGAGATCATCTTTGAACCATCAAACGATGATGAAAACAAGAAATAAGCGTGCTTTTAAATGAAACGATATCTTCGCAAAGACGAAAAGCCTTTGCGAAGAATTTTTTATACTAAACACCATTTAAAATTTGGAAAAAATCAAGCCGACAATCTTGTAGC
>URTF01000117.1 GCA_900550695.1 uncultured Ruminococcus sp. | reverse complement strand
TGAGGAGCAAAGCGACGAGCGTTTAGCACCGACGGGATATGAATGGTGGTTCTTCCTTTAGAGATTAAGTCATAAAATACTTTTTCGACAAACTGAGTTTACGTCCACGCTTTTCAAAGGGTGGACGTAAACTTTAATTTTATGCAGCTTTTTCAATAATACACTTTTTCAACATATCAAAACCCGTGCCGCACTCGGTAACAAGTGCGGCACGGGTTCTTTCTTTTGTTCTTTTTTCTTTATTTATTCTTCTGTTTCAGCCTTATCGTCCAATGAACTTATATCCGCAAGATCTGCCGATCCTGTAACTTTAAAGTCGCCAAGGCGAACTGAAACAACTTTTTTCTCGCTGAAAATATACAGCATATCTTCATTTACTGCGGCTCTTTCAAAAACTGCGCTGTCGTCAAGCTCGACATATTCGATCTTACCCTTTAGCGTGAAGCCTGCTTCGTCATCGTAGGAGAATACATAGTAAAGGTTATTCACGCCGAATTCGGAATAGCTGTAAACGGGTACTCCTACCATTCCCGAATCGATGAGAACTGCACGTCTGTCTGTGAGTGCATTTGAATTTACCTCTCCGATATCCTCGGCAAAGTCGATGCTGTTGAGCATAAGACCGTTGTCTGCGTCATACATCGTGAGGGTAAGTCCGTTTCCGTCAGCCTTTTTGTCGATGCCGCAAAGCTTCGTGTCTGAATATCCGTAGAGATAAGCGGAGGTGTTTGCGAGCGACTGTGACTGGACGGGAGGATCGCTTGCGAGGTCGAGAACGAGTGCAGGTGTATCATCATTTGTAAAGAGGCTTGCGAAGGTATCCTCAAAGCGGACTGCGGAAACCGTCTGTCCTGCGAGGAGTGCGCCTGCGCTGTTGATGACTTTAAGCTCGCTGTCGAGTACATATACGGAAGTTGAAGTTCCGTTTTCATCGGAAATTTCCGTTGCAATGCGGAAGTTTCCGTTATATTCGTTCATACTGTATTTGCTGATGACCCTGCCTGCAACGGACGAGCTTGCCTTATAGGTGATGCCCGTGCCTTTGGAAAGGTCAAAGCTTGTTATGATGCTGTAGTCAACGCCGCTGCTGCTTTTGCCTACTCCTACTGTATAGAGGGTATCGGCGGAGCAGTAGACATTTTTGCTTGTGCCGAGGACGGCTTTTACCGTTACCTCGGGAGTATCGGAGTTACAGCCGATCGCAGAAACGACCGTGTAGTCCGTGCTGTTTGCATTTGCAGGAACCATAATGTCCTCGGGAGCGACAAACTGACGGTTTCCGTTCAGCGAATATGCAGGAACGAAGCTGTCAAGGCTTGCGCCGTCGCTAAGGGGAGCTGTTCTGTAGTCGGAATGATCCGAAACAAGGTACAGCACTCCGTCAACGAGCTTTGAGGACGTATATTTTCCATTCTGTTTATAGGAAGTGGTGAGCTTCGGATTCGATTTGTCTTTGAGATCGTAAATATCCACTGCGACGTTTGCACGGCTCACGCTTTCGGTTCGGTTGGGATCGGCGTTCTTTTCGTCAGCGGAGAGTGTATCGGAGCCGGCTGCTGGAACAACACTGTCCGACGTGGTGATTTCAGACGATGATGAAGAACCTTCAACGATCTGTATCTCCTCATTTTCCTTTGAAACGAGGATAAGTCTGTCGCCGTCGATATAAAGCTCAACGGGAGGACTCAGTTTGTTTTCGATAACGCTCACTATCTCCATTGTATCGAGCGAAACGATATAAAGCTTTCCGTCGCTTATACAGTAAAGATTCGTTCCGTCGGACTTCACGATATCGGCGTCATTTGCCAGACCTTTGGCAGCGCCCTGAAAATCGTAAGCCGAAAGCTCGGAAAGCGTATCCTCGGGCTCTGTGGGAGCGTCCGAGATAGCAGGAACGTTCTCGTCATTCCTGTCAGACTCGGGAGCATTATCTTTATCTTCCTGCTCGGGGTCTGCCGAGAAATATATTCCCGTATAAATGCTGTAAAGGTCATCATAATCATTGGGGGAAATGGCATTGTATTCGATGGTTTCATCGATAGTGCCGATGTCGCTTTCGTTCTGGCTGTTATACGCAATAAGTCCGGTGCCGATAACAGCGCAGGCAGCAACTGAAGCCGCAGTCATCTTTATTATTCTTAAACGCTGTGCATGAACTGAAGGAACGGATTTTATATTTATGTGTTCCGTTTCCATTTTTGACTGTGTTGTTTTAGCCTTGAGCATAAGGGCAATGTTTTCGGGGGAGAGTTCATCGGGAACTTCAACCTCATCGATAAGTTCATTCAATCTTTCTTCAAACGTCATGATTCCAACCTCCTTTCCATCAGCGTTCCGTCAGCAGCTGTTTGAGCTTCAGTTTAGCGCGTGCCGCCTTTGAACGAACGGTATTTGCAGACATACCGAGCATTTTGGCGATCTCTTCGCTTTTGTAGCCCGAAACAACGCCGAGCGATAATACAAGTCTGTCTTCCTCGTCCAGTTTGGCAAACTCCTCCATAACTTCCAATCCGCTGTAGTTTATCTCATCGGATTTCTCTTGTTCTACACTGTCGAGAATATCGAGCTCATTGCTGAAATTATTTTTCTGTATATATTCTTTCTGCTTTCTTTTTATCTTTGCAGCGAGAATTTTAATTATCCAGCTTTTGAATGCTTTTTCATCTCTTAATTTTTTAATGGAAGAATATGCCTCCAGGACTGTGTCGCTAACCACATCGGAAGCGTCATGCTGATTATTGTTCAGGTTTATTAAAGCAATGCGGTATAAGTCCTTGTAGACCAAAGCATAGAGCTGCGCAAAAGAATCGGGGTCGCCTGCTCTTGCCATTTCCACGCACCTGTCGAAATCTATATCTTTATTATCTGTAGTGCCGGAGTGTTTCAAGCTGTTATCACCTCTTATCTGCCAAAGGGTCAGAATAATCAATAATAACATTATACCACAAAATCTTTTCCTTTAAAAGACCTGTCATATAATAAGTGGCAAAAAAAGCTCATTTTGTTGCAAAAACAATCCACTTTTGTAACCTTGCACAACATAATTTTATTTTTAAGCGCATCAAATGTGCATTTTTCACACCAATTGATTTTAAATAACTTTACGGTCTGAATATTTTATTTAAAATATACTTTAAGTAAATCATTTTTGACATAAAGAAGAAAAAAATTTTTCCCGAATACTATAAATTTTTTCGGACAAAATAAAGTCACTGATGAAAAATCAGCGCTGAAGCATTTCAGCATAAACGGGGTTTGCATTTTATTTTGCATTTCATATAGTATAAGCATAAATCCACTCGGCGAAGGAGCATAACCTTGTCGGAAAGGGGAAAAAATGAGAAAAAAGGCACTTATAGCCGCAGCTGCACTCTCGGCAGTGCTCGCATTCACAGGCTGCGGAAGAGCTGATAACAATACAAACGCAAACAGCGGAACATCCTCAACAACAACGAATTCATCGCAGGCAACAACACAGAACAGCACAAACAACGGCAATGCTAACGGAAACAGCACCAACAGCAATAACAACAACGAGAATAAGAACGAAACCAACGGCACTACCCGCACCACTGGCGATGTTGACGGTGACGGCTTCATTGAAGACGTTGTTACCGATGCAGGCGACATTGTAAATGATGTTGTAACGGGTGCAGAGGACATCGTAAGGGACGTTTTCTGACGGATCCGGAATGTTTGACCTTTAGCAGAAGATCGGAAACCCTCTGATACTAATACTAAACACCAATAAAATACAGGAAAAAATCTGCGCCGAGATCCTATATAAACCTGTTAAAAACAGCTGCAAGATCATCGGCTTGATTTTTCCAAATTTTAAATGGTGTTTAGTATAACAGCCAAAGCATTACCGCAGCAGCTTGACCACAAACAAATCCAAAGGCGCAATTCACACAAAAACGGAAAACGAAATATGAGAAATCATTTCGTGACCTTCCAAATGTGAATTGCGCCTTTTATGCTGAACACAAATTGATAAGGCATTAAAATATACTAAACACCAATTAAAAACTATACAAAAAATCAAGCAAAAACTCTGATATA
>URTF01000116.1 GCA_900550695.1 uncultured Ruminococcus sp. | reverse complement strand
GGGACAGCGTCCCTTGTCGCTCTCCGCAGAGAGCGAAACACCTTAAACTAACAGCATCAAGTATTGCTGCAATAGCGAAATATCTATAAGTTAAAAGGCGCAATTCATACTCAAAAGGTAAAACAGAATGTGAGAAATCAGTTCCGTAAACCCAAAAATGTGAATTGCGCCAATTCTGTTTTCCTCAAACAAACTATCCTCGGCAAATAAACGTTAAGAGCAAAGCGATGAACGTTTATTGCTGACGGAATATGAATGGCAGGTTTTCCTTTATCGATCAAGTCATTAATTTTTTTCGGCAAGGATTTCGTCATACTCACTCTCGGTGATGCTGCCTGCGGAGAGCATAGCTTTGAGGACTTCCTCACCTCGCTTTTCAACTTCATCGGGTGCAAAACGCACCGAATATTTTGCCGGAGCATTCGGTATTCCCGCAAGCTCGGCACATTCAAAGCGAGTAAGCTCGGACGGATTTTTCCCGAAAAGTCCCTCAGCGGCTGCGCCTATGCCGTGATATCCGTCACCAAAGTAGATGCTGTTGACGTAAAGCTCAAGAATTTCATTTTTGGTAAATTCACGTTCCAAAGTGAACGCTGCGAAAATCTCAGCCGCCTTTCGGTCAACGGTCTTTTCCTGCGTGAAAAGCTCGTTCTTTGCAAGCTGCTGTGTTATCGTGCTGCCGCCTTGGACGGGCGCACCTGCTTTCACATCGGCAATGAGTGCACGGAGCATCGAAGTCACCTTTATTCCGCTGTGCCTGTAGAAGTCCCTGTCCTCAATTGCGACTACGGCTTTAAGGTAGAAATCGGGCAGTTCCTCTGTCGGAGTGAAGAGCGGTTCGCTGCGTATCTCGCCTGCGACTGCGGAAAGCGATCTATAGTCGGTTCGGGTCTTATAAAGCATAAATCCGCGCACGCCGACAACGCCGAGCAGTATGAGCATTATCACTGCGGCGAGTATTATCAGATTCATTAAAATATTGAGCAATCGTTTAAACATAGCCTGTCCTTTCATTATGTCGGGGGAAAAAGATCCTTTAGTTAAATTTAACACAAAAACCTGCAAATTACAATAGGTTTTGCGGTTAAAATTCAGTTACAATTTTATGTGCGGAAATTCACAAAAAACCGATTGACATTTCTTCACCAATCTGTTAGAATATCCTCAAACATTGAAAATATTTACAGAGCGAAAGCACTTATTTTTAACGCTGGAGGTTACAACCTATGGGTATGATTTGGACACTCGACTGGGCAGATTACACCAAAACCGCACGTCAGATGGTCGCAGAGGGCTGCGTTCTGCTCAAAAACGACAACAATGCACTTCCTCTCGAAAGCGGCTGCAGGGTTTCGGTTTTCGGACGCATACAGTCACACTATTATAAAAGCGGCACGGGTTCGGGCGGAATGGTAAACGTTTCAAAGGTCGTCGGTATCCTTGACGGACTTCGCGAGGACAAGGACGTTTCCGTGAACGAGGAACTCGCTTCGGTTTATGCCGAATGGGAAAAGGAAAATCCTTACGACAACGGCATCGGCTGGGGCGCAGAGCCTTGGTCGCAGAAGGAAATGCCGCTCGATGATGAAACCGCTTCGGCGGCTGCGGCTGTTTCGGATGCTGCTGTTGTTATCATCGGCAGAACTGCGGGCGAGGATATGGACAGCAGGAACGAAGAGGGCGGCTATCTCCTCACGACGCTTGAAAAACAGATGCTTGAAAAGGTGCGCAAGGCATTCAAGCGAATGATAGTTGTTCTCAATGTCGGCTCGATAATCGATATGAGCTTCGTTGACGAGTTCTCACCCGACGCTGTTCTGTACGCTTGGCAGGGTGGAATGATCGGCGGAAGCGGCACGGCTGATATCCTCACGGGCAAGGTTTCCCCCTCGGGCAAGCTGACCGATACTATCGCATACGATCTGAGCGATTATCCCTCGTATGAAAACTTCGGTGATGATGAACGCAACTTCTACAAGGAAGATATTTATGTCGGCTACCGCTACTTTGAGACCTTCGCACCCGAAAAGGTAAGATACCCGTTCGGCTTCGGACTTTCCTATACAAGCTTTGACGTTGAAACAGTCGGCGCAGATGCAGGAAAGGACAAGATACGTTTCCGCATAATCGTCAGAAACACTGGCAAAGTCAGCGGCAAGGAGGTCGTTCAGATCTACGCCGAAGCACCTCAGGGCAAGCTCGGCAAGCCGCTGCGTTCGCTCATCTCGTTCCGAAAGACAGACCTGCTCGAACCGGGCGAGGAGCAGGAGCTTCTGCTTGAGATCGACTATTCCTACCTCGCATCTTACGATGATTCGGGCGTGACGGGCAACAAGTCCTGCTACGTTCTCGAAGAGGGACTTTACAATATTTATGTCGGCACGGACGTCAAAAGTGCCGAAAAGAAGCTTGATTTCAGCTTTGCAAAGACTATCGTTACCGAGCGCCTTGAAGAAGCGCTTGCGCCCGTTGAACCTTTCGAGCGCCTGAAGCCTGCCGTTTCCGCTGACGGAAAGGTGACAAAAACATACGAAGCCGTTCCGCTCAAAACCGTTGACGAAGAACAGCGCAGGCTTGCCGATCTTCCGAAAGAAATTCCCTACACGGGATTCAAGAACGTTGACCTGCTCTCTGTTTTCTGGAACGTCACACCGATGGACGATTACATCGCTCAGCTAAGTGACGAGGATCTCACCTGCATAGTCAGAGGCGAGGGTATGGGCAGCCCGAAGGTTACCCCCGGCACGGCGGCTGCATTCGGCGGCATAAGCGACAGCCTGCGCAAAACGGGACTTCCTATCGGCTGCTGCGACGACGGACCTTCGGGTATGCGTCTTGACAGCGGCGCAAAGGCATTCAGCCTGCCGAACGGAACGATGATAGCCTGCACATTCAACCCCGATCTTATCGAGCTGCTGTTCGTTTATGTTTCAATGGAACTCATTTACAACAAGGTCGAATGTCTGCTTGGCCCCGGAATGAACATTCACCGCTATCCTCTCAACGGACGAAACTTTGAATATTTCTCCGAAGATCCATACCTCACGGGCATAATCGCAAGCGCAGAGCTTAGGGGACTTCACAATATGAACGTCACGGGTACGATAAAGCATTTCTGCGGAAACAATCAGGAACACCGCCGTCACTTCATCGACACTGTTGCTTCGGAAAGAGCGCTCCGTGAAATTTACCTGCGAGGCTTTGAAATGGCTGTCAAGAACGGCAAGGCTACCTCGGTAATGACGACCTACGGCTCGGTGAACGGACTCTGGACGGCAGGAAACTATGACCTTACAACGACCATTCTCCGCAAGGAATGGGGTTTTGAGGGCATCGTTATGACCGACTGGTTCGCTTCGATAAACGAGAGGGGAAAGCCGCAGGATACAACCAACCTCGCCGCAATGATACGTGCGCAGAACGACCTTTATATGGTCGTCCCCGATGCGACATACAACTCAACGGGCGACAATCTCCTTGAAGCTCTCGCCGACGGCAGGCTCACAAGGGGCGAACTCCAGCGTTCGGCTGCAAATATCACACGTTTCCTCATCAATTCCGCTGCGCACGACCGTGACCTCAATATTCCCGACACGGTGAAGATCATAAACCGTCCGCAGGAAGACCTTGATGTTGTTATTGATGACGATGTTCCGTTCCTCAAAATCGAAAACGAGATAGAGATAGACCTCACCGAAAAGGAATCGAACGTCGGAACGAGCTATATTTATCAGCTTGAATTTGCAAAGGCTGGCGAATATGTCGTTTCCCTGACGGGCAGCTCGGAACTCAGCGAGCTTGCACAGATACCTTGTACGCTTTATATCGGCGGACTTCCGATGGGCGTGTTCGTTTTCAACGGCACTAACGGAAAGGAAGTAACTGTTGACAGACCTATAAAGGTTTACGGCACAACGGCTGTTATGCGCCTTTACGTCAGCCACAACGGCTTGAAGCTCAAAAATATGCGTATGAAATATGACAGGTCATTCGACAAGAGTTTCATTGAAGAACTTTCGGACTGACGTATAATATTAAGCTGAATTTTTGAAATATCAAACAAATTCCCTTGCGTATTTTGCAGGGGAATTTGTTTTTTCTGAAAAAAATCCAAAAAAATTTGAAAAATCCCTTTTCATTTCCTGCAAAATGTGTTATAATGATTAAGTAAGCTGCTTTTGCGGCAGAAAATTTTGTTCAGGGCAAAATGTTAAGGTCACCTCTAAAAACCATAGTGCCTCAGATGCGCAGCCAGATTTTTCGT
>URTF01000115.1 GCA_900550695.1 uncultured Ruminococcus sp. | reverse complement strand
AATAAACGTGAGGAGCAAAGCGACGAGCGTTTAGCACCGACGAGATATGAATGGCGGTTTTTCTTTTTGCAATCAAGTTATAAAATAATTTTTGTCAATCTGCATAAATGCAACATACTTTTTCAACAGACTGCATTTTTTGTGTATATATTAATTAAATTATACTTTTTTTAAGCTATTAAATAAAGAAAACCGAATAAAAACCAATTTATTTGTATAAAAAAGGTATTGAATAAACAATTTTAAAAATGTATAATAATTGTGTATGAATATGCACGCTGAGAAAAACAGAGAGGTGGAAAAAATGAGATCATCACGCATTTTTAGAATAATAATAGCTGCCGCTATGACTTTGACCGTGCTTGGACTGAGCGGCTGCACCGGCGGCAAAAAAACTCTCGTAATGGCGACAAATGCCGAATTCCCACCGTATGAATATTATGAAGACGATAAAATGGTAGGAATCGACATTGAACTTGCCGAGGCTGTTGCCGCAGATATGGGTTACAAGCTGGAAATAATCGATATGGATTTCGGTTCTTTAATAACTTCGATCGAAAGCGGAAAGGCTGATATCGCCGTTGCCGCCATTTCCGTAACGGACGAAAAACTCCAGAGGATAGATTTCAGCATCCCTTATGAAAAAGCATCACAGCTGATCATAGTCCCCGAGAATTCGGATATAAGCTCCGTTGCTGACCTTAAGGGCAGACATATTGGCGTTCAGAACTTCACAACGGGCGAAATTTTTGCAAGTGACATCGAGGACGTTACTATTGACTCGTTTTCAAACGGTACGCAGGCGATTGAAGCTCTCAAAAAAGGAAAGATCGATGCAGTTGTTATTGACGGTGAGCCTGCAAAGGTCTATGCCGAAAGAGATGACGGACTGAAGATCATTGACGAGCCGCTTACGGAGGAGGAATATGCTATAGGCGTTGCCAAAAACAATGCGGTCCTTCTCAAAAAAATAAACAGATCAATAGAAAATCTTCGGGAGTCGGGAAAAATTGATGAAATAAGGGAAAAATATATCAAGGCAAATTGAGCCGATACGATCCCGATGATGATAAAGCAGCATAAATAATGACAAAATTAATACAATTTATATACAAATCCGCTTATGTCATTGACTTTTGAGACAAATGCTGTTATTATTGTAAAGGTAGAAATTTCAGCATGAAGGGAGGAAGTATTTATGGGTGAATTCAATCTTTGTTACGGCTGTATGAATCCTAAGGACTGCGATGAAAACGGAGTCTGCAAAATATGCGGCTTTAATGAAAATGCCCCAAGTCTTCCGTCTTATCTTGCGCCCGGAGTGATGCTCCGTGACCGCTATGTTGTGGGAAAGCTGCTTTCCTATAACGGCGAGAGCGCAGATTATATTGGTTTTGATACAATTACACAAAGCAAAGTTGTCATAAAGGAATATATGCCCGATACTCTCTGCGAAAGAGAAGCGGGAAAAAGCATACTCGATGTTGCTCCGCAGTATGTCGCACAGTATAAAACACTGATGTCCGAGTTTGTTGAGCTAAATAAGATGCTTTCAAAAATGCGCAGTCTGAGCCACATTATCCCCGTTGTCGATATGTTCGGCGACAATAACACGGGATATGTTGTCCTTGCATACTTTGAGGGCGTTACGCTTGAAAAGTATATCGACCACAACGGCGGCAGACTTACGTGGGAAACCGTAAGAAGGTTCTTTCCGCCGATATTCACGACCGTTTCGCTCGTGCATAACGCAGGACTTGTTCACAGAGGTATCTGCCCCGAGAATATCCTTATCGGCGAAAACGGCGATATAAAGCTGACGGGCTTTGCTATTTCCGATGAAAGAACAGCAAATACGGAGATCGCTCCCGAGCTTTACAGCGGTTATGCCGCACCCGAACAGTATAATTCTTCCGCACGTCAGGGTACATGGACTGACGTTTATGGCATAGCCGCACTGCTTTATAAGGCTCTGACGGGCGTTGTGCCGACCGATGCTGCATCAAGAATGACAGATGATACGCTTGAAACACCGGCATCGCTCGTTCCCGAGATACCCGAGAGCGTTTCAAAGGTCATTATGAGCGGACTTGAACTTGACGGCGAAAAGAGAATACAGACCGTCACCGAATTTGTTACAAAGCTTTTTGAACAGCCCGAGATCGGCGGAGCTGTAAGACTTTCATCTTCAAGCACACAGACTATCATGATACCGAGAGAGGCACTTCAGAATCAGCAGCGTTCATCTTCTGCCGGCAGATCTGCAAAGAAAAAGCCGATGAGCAGACGAGGTGTGTTTATAGCCGTAATGGCTGCGATACTCGGCGTCGGAATGTTCTTCCTGCTCATACTTCTTTTCACCTGGGGGGCAGACAACAGCGGTGATGCACCTGAGGTAAATCAGATATCCACGGAAACCTCGTTCGGTATGGATACCGAGGACTCTTCGCTCCCGACTCTCACCGAAATGACCGAGAGAACGGAATTATCCTCCGAAACGAAACCCGAGGGCAACCGTACTCTCTATGTTATGAATGATATCACCGGCAAGAATTTCGATGTTATCCAGCGTTCGGAAAACTACAGCAGCCTTGTTTTTGATCCGATCTATGAATATAATGATGATTATCCGAAGGGCATCATCTTTGAGCAGTCGATCGAAAAGGGTGATAATTACGAAGAGGGAACACAGATAACCGTCAAGGTGAGCATGGGACCGAAATTCGTTACGATCCCCGACTTTGTATCTCTTTCCAAGAAGGATTACTTTACAATGCTCGGCGAGCTTGGAATAAAGTATGAGGAAAAGGAGATCGAAACGAGCGACGTCAAGGAAGGCTATGTTGTAAAACTGAGCAAGGAAGCAGGCGAAACCATTGACGTTGAAAAGGGCGAAGTTCTGACTGTGTTTGTTGCGAAAAAGCCGCCCGAAACGGAGCCGTCCGAAACAACCAAGCAAAAGGACAAAGACAAGGATAAGGATAAGGACGCAAAGGTTACCGAATCCACTCTTGAACCCGATGTTTTTGTGACGCTTTTTGATTAATCAGACTTTCTGAATTTTAATGCGCTGGCAGTGTTCAGCGCATTTTGTTTTTTATAAAAATGAACAAAATGTAAAATGTGAAATATATGGTTGACAGAAGTATTGTAATGTGATAAAATATCAAATGTAGTAAATACGCTTTAGTGCCAAAAAGCTTAAAAGCATAAAAGCTTAAAATCGCTAAAGTATCAAGGAAGGAATGTTTATAAATGTTAGAAAAAAAAGGCGATCTTATGTCATACAGACCTGACATCAAGCTCCTCGATGCAACTATCCGTGACGGCGGACTTGTAAACAATTTCAGATTTTCTGATGAGTTCGTAAAGGAACTTTATAAGACCAACGTCAAAGCAGGCGTTGAATATATGGAATTCGGCTATAAGGCTTCAAAGGATCTCTTCAAGGTTGAAGATTTCGGCAAGTGGAAGTTCTGCGATGAAGAGGATATCCGTGCTATTGTCGGCGAAAACAACACAAACCTTAAGCTCACGGTTATGGCTGATGTCGGACGCTGCGACTACAAAAAGGATATTATCCCTAAGGACGAGAGCGTTATCGATATGATCCGTATCGCTACATACACTCACCAGATGCCCGGTGCTATCGAAATGATAAACTACTGCCACGACCTCGGCTATGAAACAACGGTCAACATTATGGCTATCTCCGCAGCTAAGGAAGAGGACGTAAAGAAGTCGCTCGAAATGGTATGCGATTCTCCCGTTGACGTTATCTACCTCGTTGACAGCTACGGCTCACTTTACCCCGAGCAGATCCGTGAGATGACCAAGATGTACTGCGCTGCGGCTGAATCCTGCGGCAAGAAGGTCGGACTTCATATGCACAATAACCAGCAGCTCGCATTCGCAAACACTATCGAGGGTATCGCTTTCGGTGCAAGCTTTGCAGATGCAACAATGAGCGGCATGGGCAGAGGCGCAGGCAACTGCTTTATGGAGCAGATGCTCGCATTCCTCAAAAACCCGAATTACAACCTTTCTCCCGCACTCAAATTCGTTGAGAAGTATATCTCGCAGGAAAGAGAAAAGGGTTCTGTATGGGGCTACGACGTGCCTTATATGCTCACAGGCGTTCTTAACCGCCACCCAAGAGCAGCTATCGCATTCATCAAGGACGAAAAGACCGATTACGATGATTTTTATCAGGATCTTCTCTACGAGCTTTCATAATTGAATAAAAACCAAGCCGACTGTTTGAACGCAGTCGGCTCAGTTTGTCGAAAAAGTATATTATTGAAAAAAGTTGCACAAAATTAAAGTTTACGTCCAC
>URTF01000114.1 GCA_900550695.1 uncultured Ruminococcus sp. | reverse complement strand
GGGCTTTGCCCTCTGGACACCCACCACCCTTTGAAAAGCGTGGACGTAAACTTTATTTTTTCTCGACTTTTTCCGTTTTTGCTTTCTTCCGCTTTTTATCCTCATACATCGCCGAATCGGCACGTCGGAAAACATCGGAGGTATCCCCGTCCTCGCCTTTTCGGTAGGAAGAGCCGCCAACGGCAATATGCACCTGATCGTATATTTCCGTTTTGCCCCTGTTGAAGTCGGACATTGCACTGTTGAACCGTCCGACAAGAGCGTTTATCTCCTCATCGCTCCTGCTGCCGAGGACTGCCGTGAATTCATCTCCGCCTATTCTGAAACAGTTTTCGCCGCCGAACGTCTCACTTATGACCTTTGCGGAGTTCTTTATGTAAATATCCCCATTTTCGTGACCATAGCTGTCATTGACCTTCTTCAGACCGTTAAGATCCATTACAAAGATCGTAAAGCCTGCCTTGCCCTCTGCTATATCTGTGGAAAGCTCTTCAAGCTTTTTCTTGTACGCAAGGTTATTTCCAAGCCTTGTCATCGGCTCAATATACGCAAGTCCGTTGATATAATCAATATGCCCTTTGAGCGAACCGACCATTTTTGCAAGACTTTCCGAAAGCACCTCGACTTCATCTCCGGTTTTGCAGGACAGGTCTGTTTCAAGCTCATTGTCGGCGATCTTTTGGGCTTTTTCCGTGAGTTCAAGCAGCGGTCTCGTGAATTTTGCCGCCCAACGCAGCACAATTACAGCCGAAATTATAAGGAACACTCCCGCATTCAGCAGCAGTAGAGTTATCAGCTTCCGCTTCGGGGCATTTATCTCAGCCTTCGGAACACGTATGAAGAACTGCATATTATTGTCAAGCATCATTGACATTATGAGCATTTGCCTGCCGTTGCGATCCGATGTTATCATCGTTCCCGTCGGCGCACCGTAGTAACAGCCGCTTTGTTCAAGCTCGGCATATCCTTCTTTAAAATAACCGTTTTCGCAGATGACGTCTCCGTTTTTGACGATAACGAAGGATTCCCCGTTTTCGTATGCACTCACGTCAGCACAAAGCTCGCTTATAAGGTTTATATTGATATCCATTCCTATTATGCCGAGCCGATCGCCGTTCGACTTGTACAGCGGAACGATATATGATATCATTTCATAGTCTATATTTTTATTATAATATGGGTCAAGCCAGATCGGCTCGCCTGCCTCAAGCGGTGTATAAAACCAACCGACATGCTCAAAGTCGCTTTTATCATATACCTTGATATCTGTCAGCTGCGTGTTGACAACATCACCAGTAACGCTGTCCTTGACCCAGAAAAAATCGCCCTCATCAGTCACGTCCGGATCAAAACGAAGATACGCTCCCAGTGAACCGTGAGTGTTCATGACAGCATTTCTGCCAAGCTCGCTCATCATTTTCATATAGAGATCAAAACGGTTTTTGTTGAGTAAAAGCTCATCATGTTCACCAAGGCTCGATGTCAGAAGACTGCTCATCATACTTACAGACTGCTCAATATTGCGCAGCTCCTCGTTTATCTCCTGCACACTCTCACTGCACTCAAGCTGCATAATTTGGGAAGAATCGTCATCGAGAACGTCACTTATACAAACGATGCTGACAAACACAAGCAGCGCAGTCAGGCACAGAAAGTTAAAAATAACCGTATAAATGATCTTCTTTTTTATAGAAAATCTCATTATTTATTGTCCTTATCGTCATCATGACTCGTCATTTTTATCCTTACGTCACGCCACTCACGTCTGACTTTTCTGTTTTTATAATTTGTCCTCATCTTCCGTATAACCCCGCCGCCGAAGAACAGCACGATATTGAGGAACGAAATAACTATGCAAAGGCTCATTCTCCATCCGCCGACAGCAAGCAGCATTATGAGATCATAAAGCAGGAATGCCGCATCGAACCATGCGATCCACTTTGCCTTTACGGGAATAACGTAGAAAAGCAGCAGCCGTTCGTTCGGAAAAAGCATTGCAAATGCAAGGAAAAGCGACAGATTGAGATAATACGACGTTGCAAATCCCGAAATAAGTCCAACGATCATAGTCGCAAGAGCGCCCGTAAAATAGAATACATTAAATCGGAAACCGCCCCAGACCTGCTCGAGCTGCGAGCCTATCATCCAGTAGAAATAACAGCTTATCAGCATAAATATCGGGTTTGAACTGAACGGGCATATCAGGAACGAAACCACTCTCCAGACCTGTCCCTGCATTATGGCACTGAGTTCAAATTCCAGATAGCTGCTTACCTGAAGCTCGGGGAAAAGGTAATCGAAAACAAAAACGACAAGGCTTCCTATAACTATATAAAGCATAAGGTTAGGGATATAAAATTTCCCAAATTTGCGTTCCATTTTATTTAAAAGATTCAAAATATCATTCCTTTCGGTCAAAAGCACAAAATTTATATAATCATAAAATTCTAAACCAAGCCAAGCCCTCTTCGCGAACACAAACCGATTTCTCGCCGCAAACAAAGCGGAACGAAGTGCAGCGCAGCGCGAATTTGCCGCAGGTCTTACCTGCCCGCAGGTCTTACCTGCCCGCAGGGCTTCCCTGTAATTATACCATATTGGTAACAAAATTACAAGTAGCACTTGAAATTTTCATAAATATTGATTATAATAGTAGGTGTACCGTAAAAGTACAAATCCCTAAAAGAAAGGTCGTTAAAAAATGGCTGTTGAAATTACAAAAGAGACCGTTATCGGCGATATCCTTGACGAAGATATGGAAACTGCACCATTCTTCCTTGAAATGGGAATGCACTGCCTCGGCTGCCCCGCTTCAAGAGGCGAATCCATCGAAGACGCATGCGCAGTTCACGGCGTAGACCCCGATGAACTCGTTGCAAAGCTCAAGGCTCACTTCGCTAACAAGTAACTTCCGTTCAGACGGATAACTGCCGCACAATGCAATATTTGTGCGGTTTCTTTTTAAAAGGAGTAGAATAAATGCTCGGAAACAGACTTAAAGCCTGCGCCGAATATGTTGTCGGCGAAAAAGCCTGCGATGTCGGCACAGACCACGGCTACCTTGCGGCGGAGCTCCTGCTGTCGGGAAAATGCAGCTTTGCCATTGCAGCAGACATAAACGAAAAGCCTCTCGAATCGGCTCGTGCGACTTTGCACAGGCACGGACTTAACGAACGCTCCCGGCTCGTTCTTTCGGACGGCGTAAAAAATGTTGACCTTGACGGCGTTACCGATATCATCATCGCAGGAATGGGCGGCGAGCTTATCTCGGCAATACTTTCGCAGAAGCCGCTCGGTGGAATAAACCTCGTCCTCCAGCCGATGACAAAAGCGCCGTCTTTGCGCAGATTTCTTGCCGAGAACGGCTTTGAGCTGCTCGGTGAAACGGCTGTCGAAGAAAGCGGCAGACTTTACACCGTGATGAACGCCGTTTTCACGGGTCAAAAACGTGAGATAAGCGAGCTTGAAACGCTTGTAGGAAAGCTTTCGCCCTCGGACGAAACAGCACACCGTATGCTTGTGAGCATCGCCGAAAAGCTTGGCAAAGAGGCTGATGCACTTAACGCATCGGGCAACACTGAACAGTCGGGACACCGCCGTTCGCTCTCGGAGCAGATAAAAAATTTCGCAGAAAACGGAGGCAGCATTGTATGAGCTTTACAGTAAAAGATATTCTTGCCGAAATGGATAAAACAGCACCGCTTTCCCTTATGCAAAAGGGCGACAACTCGGGACTTTTAGCAGGTCTGCCGAACGATAAGGCAACAAAAGTCCTTGCCGCTCTCGACATCACAAACGAGGTCGTTGAGGAAGCCATAGCAAAGGGCGCTGATGTTATTATTTCCCATCACCCCGTGATCTATCACCCTTTGTACTCGCTTTCGGAAGAAAATCCTGCCTGCCGTGCAATGAAGCACGGTATCGCCTGCCTTTGCTTCCACTCGCCGCTCGACCTTGCGAGGGGCGGCATAAACGATATCATTTTCGATATGCTGAAAGAGCCGTTCGGACTTTGCGACTCGGAGGCTTATGTTGAAGAAGTCGGCGGCGGTTTCGGCTACGGACTTGTCTGCAGGCTTGAAAAGGCAATTGAGCCGGACAAAGCCGCAAAAATGCTCAAAGACATATTCAAATGCACCGTTGTGCGCTTTACAAGGGGCGGAAAGCCGATAGAAAAGCTTGCGTTCTGCTCGGGCGGTGCGGGAAGTATGCTCCCCGATGCGCTCAGGCTCGGTGCGGACGCATACATTACGGGCGATGTCAAGCACGATCAGATGATAACGGCGCTCAACAGCGGTGTTACGCTCTTCGACTGCGGACATTTCCACACGGAAAATATTGTTATCCCCTATCTTGCGAAGCGTTTTTCGGAGGATATGCCCGAACTGCCGTTTGAAATTGCGGAATGTTCGGCTGATCCCTGTGAGTATGTGTGACTATGATTTTCACAAAATAGGGGCATAATAAATTCGGAATGCGGAATTCGGAATTCGGAATTATTTTATACTAAACACCATTTAAAATTTGGAAAAAATCAAGCCGACAATCTT
>URTF01000113.1 GCA_900550695.1 uncultured Ruminococcus sp. | reverse complement strand
ATATATGGTTTTTGCGCCGATTTTTTGTCTATAGTTTTATTGGTGTTTAGTATTAGACAAAAGAAAAACAAAGCGGCGCAGTTCATTGTTGTGAGCTGCGCCGTTTTTATTTATTCTTTTCGTATATCTTTATAAGACCCTTTAAAAGCAGGTCTTTATCGTGAATGACCTTGCGCTTGCAGTAGGGAATAATGCTGCCCGAAAGTCCGCCCGTGGCGATGACAGTGCATTTCTGTCCAAGCTCTTCCTCAAAGCGGTCGATAACGCCGTCGATGAGCGAAGCCTGACCGAAGATTATTCCGCTCTTCATACAGTCAACGGTGTTGCTGCTGATGACTTTTTTCGGCGGTTCAAGGTTTATCTTCGGAAGCTGTGATGTTCCTGCCGTCAGGGCGTTGAGCGAAACGTTCACGCCCGGGATTATCATTCCTCCGAGGTAGCTGCCCTTGCTGTCGATGACCGAAGCGGTCGTAGCCGTGCCCATATCAAAGATTATGAGCGGAAGCTTATATTCCGAAATGCCTGCAACAGCGTCAACAACGAGGTCACTGCCAAGCTGTGCGGGGTTATCGATGATGATGTTGAGTCCCGTTTTTGTTCCCGGTCCGACGATCTTTGCATCAATTCCTGCGATCTTCTTTATCGCAAGCTTTATCGTGGTCGTTACGGACGGAACAACGGACGAGATTATAGCGCCGTCGATCTCGTTCTGCTTGATGTTGTAAAGCTCAAGTATCGTTTTGAATGAGATCGCATATTCAAGTGCCGTGTTTTCGCGCGAGGTGGATATCCTTTCGGAAAAAGCGATCTTTCCGTCCTCGCAGCAGCCGATAACTATATTTGAATTTCCTACGTCAATTGCTAAGATCATAGCTTTTGCTCCTTATGGCTTCGGTTGTCTTGAAATTTGGGATAAGCTTTGCTTTGAGAAGTGCCGTTCCAACTGCGCCGGTAAAGATGGTCGAAGCTACGATCTCAAAGATTGCATTTACTCCGACGAATGCGCACATAAAGGCGAGAATGTTCATTTCTCCCCGCATATCCATTATTAACTCTGTCTTTCCGAACAGCAGCATAAGCGTTGTCATAAAGAACAGTGTGTTGAGAAAAGCAGCGGCGAAGCCTGTTACAAAGCAGGAAACGAAGCCGTTGGAGATCTTTGATACGAATTTATTGATGTATCCGAGAAGAAGTCCGTCAAGAATTCTCGGTACGAAGCAGGTGATGATCGTGAACAGCGGACTGATGCCGAAAAGTGCCACGCCGAATGGACTTGGAAGTCCGATGCCAACACACTGGAGAAAGCTTGTGAGTCCGAAAACAGCTCCCACAGCTGCACCTCCGACAGGTCCCATTGTAAGTGCTGCTACAGCAACAGGGATAATGTTGAGCGTGATAGAAAGCGGTCCGATGTTGAGATAACCGAGCGGTGTGAATGACATTACGACGAGAATCGCCGTAAGCAGGCCCATAATTACGATACGGGCGATCTTTTGTTTGTTTTTCATTGTAAAAATTCCTCCTTGTTATTATTCCCTTTCGGGATACAATACAATAAGCGGAGCATTTGCGTGCTTTCCTGACGGCAGAAAGGACTGCAAAAAGCCCGCAGAAAATATTATAGCATAAAAAAACGATTTATGCAACGATTTAATATATTTTTAACTTTTGATATAAAAACCAATAAAAAATCTGCGTCAAAACTCTGATATAGCGTTCTGACGCAGATTCTTGTATACAGTTTTGGTGTTAAAGCAATACAATGCCTTTTTCAGCGCATTTTGCAGACATTTCATCCGGCCAGAGTGATGACTGCACTTCGCCGATATGTGCCTTTTCAAGCAGGAACATACAAAGTCTTGACTGTCCGATGCCTCCGCCGATCGTGAGCGGAAGTGTTCCGTTTGCGATCATCTTATGATAATCATACTTCATTCTGTCCTCGGCGTCAAGCTCTTTGAGCTGTTTTGCGAGTGACTCTGCGTCAACACGGATCCCCATTGAGGAGATCTCAAGTGCGTTATCAAGCACCTCGTCCCAGAAAAGCAGGTCGCCGTTAAGTGACCAGTCGTCATAGTCGGGCGCTCTTCCGTCGTGACGTATGCCGCTGTTGAGCTTTCCGCCTATCTGCATAAGGAATACTGTACCGTGTTCCTTTGTGATAAGGCGCTCACGCTCTTTCGGAGTCTTATCGGGATACATATCCTCAAGCTCCTGCGTTGTGATGAAAAAGGGTTCGTCGCAGACCGTACTCTTTAGCACAGGATAGCGAAGGCTTACTTTTCTCTTTGTATATGCGACAGCCTTGACGATATACTTTACGGTCTCTTTAAGGAACTCGGTGTTTCTCTGTTCCTTTGCAATGACCTTTTCCCAGTCCCACTGATCCACGAAAATGGAGTGTGTGTTATCGGTATCGTCATCTCTGCGGATAGCGTTCATATCGGTATAAATTCCTTCGCCTGCGCTGTAGCCGTAACGGTAAAGAGCCATTCTCTTCCATTTTGCAAGTGACTGAACGACTTCTGCCTGTGCATCGATCTCTTTGATATCGAATTCGACCTTGCGCTCAACACCGTTGAGGTCGTCGTTTATGCCGCTGCCTTTTTTTACGATGAGCGGTGCGGAAACTCTGTCAAGGGTCAGCGCAAAGGAAAGTGCCTGCTGAAATATGTCCTTGATATACTTGATAGCATGCTGTGTTTCTCTCAAAGTCAGCGGGGACTTATAGCCCTCGGGGAGATACAAACCTTTTGACATATCGATCATTCCTTTCAGATATGCGGACAAACCGCAGGTTAGTTTATCTTACGTTTCCGACTGTTCTTGGATAGAGGATAACGTCACGGATATTTGAAACGCCGGTCACATACATGATAAGACGCTCAAATCCGAGTCCGAAGCCGCCGTGAGGAACTGAACCGAACTTACGCAGGTCGAGGTAGTCGGAGTAAAGGTCAAGGTTCATATTTCTTTCCTTCATTGCGGCAACGAGCTTGTCATAGTCAGCCTCACGCTCTGAACCACCGATGATCTCGCCGACGCCGGGGACAAGGAGGTCAACTGCGGCAACGGTCTTTCCGTCGGGGTTCTGTTTCATATAGAAGGACTTGATCTCCTTCGGATAGTTTGTTACGAAAACAGCTTTCTTGAATACCTTTTCGGCAATGTATCTTTCATGCTCGGTCTGGAGGTCGCAGCCCCATTCAACGGGATACTGGAACTGTTCGCCCGATTCCTTGAGAAGACGTATAGCCTCGGTGTAGTCGCAGGTAGCAAATTCGTGGGAGATAAGCTCTTCGAGTCTGTCGATGATGCCCTTTTCAAAGTGAGCGTCAAAGAATGCCATTTCGTTCGGACACTTGTCAAGTACATTGCGGATAACATACTTTATCATTGACTCTGCCTCTTCGATAACGTCGGGAAGCTCTGCGAATGCGATCTCCGGTTCAACGTGCCAGAATTCTGCAAGGTGCTTCGGAGTGTTGCTGTTTTCGGCACGGAAGCTTGGACCGAATGTATAGATCTTGCCCATAGCCATTGCTGCAACTTCGCCCTCAAGCTGTCCGGAAACGCTCAGACCTGCACGTCTGCCGAAGAAGTCGTTATTATAGTAATCCTCTTCGTTCTCATATTCCTTGGAATAGCCGATAGTTGTTACCTGGAACATTTCGCCTGCACCCTCGCAGTCACTGCCCGTGATAAGCGGAGTGTTTACATATACGAAGTTTCTGCTCTGGAAATATTCGTGGAGAGATGCAGCCATAACGGAACGAACACGGAGAACTGCGTTGAAGGTGTTCGTTCTTCCGCGGAGGTGAGGCATTGTGCGGAGGAATTCAAGTGTGTGACGCTTTTTCTGGAGGGGATAATCGAGCGGACATTCGCCGAGAACTTCGATAGATTCTGCGTTGATCTCAACGCCCTCGCCCTGAAGTGCCTTAACGACCGTTCCGACGACCTTAAGTGAAGTGCCGAGGCGGAGAGCGTCCTCAAAGTCAACTCCCGACTCCTTGTCGATAACGATCTGGAGGTGCTTGAGCGTTGTGCCGTCGTTAAGCTCGATGAATGCAACGTTCTTGGAATTTCTTGCTGTTCTTACCCAGCCGCAGACAGTTACGCTCTGTCCGACATATTCGGGTTTAGTTACAATGTCTTTGATGTCGATGTGTTTCATAGCAGTTTCTTCCTTTCAATATCTGCGGGGATACCCACGCAGCCGGTTCGCATAACGCTCTGCTGCATTATGCATGTTTGAGTGAAAATGATCTGTAAAGTTTTTTGCCGCTTGACAGATTGGGACTTGTGTCGGACAGAAATTATTATAATAAAAAAACTCCTGTCCTACGATCAACATAGGACGGGAGCTTAATAAACCTTACCCGTGGTACCACCTAATTTACCGCCGTATCCGACGGTCACTCAACGCTCATAACAAGCTTTTCCGTTTAACGCACGGCTCACGGCTCTCCTACTGAAGCGGGTGAAGTTACTCGCTTTTTCAGTTCGCTGCTCGGAAGTGTTATTCGCAAAGGCTCTGATGCACGGTTCACACTGTCCCGCACTCACTTTGAACGATATCCCTTGTTACTTCTCTCCGTCAAAGCATTTACTGTAAGCCCTATTATACCACCGCTTTTTTATTTTGTCAAGAATTTTATTGAAGGTTTGCGCAAAAAATTCGTTTTAAGCCGATCTCTGATGAATGTGCGGAAAAAACGGCATAAAGATGTTTTCAACAGCTGCAGTCTGTTGAAAAAGTATATTATTGAAAAAAGTTGCACAAAATTAAAGTTTACG
>URTF01000112.1 GCA_900550695.1 uncultured Ruminococcus sp. | reverse complement strand
AGTCATAAAATTCTTTTTCGTCAATATGCATAAATGCAATATACTTTTTCAACAGACTGCAACAAAAGATAAATTTTCTTTGTTTTCTTAGGAAAAATTGTCCGAAACGCTTGAAAAAAAGCATTTATTATAGTATAATTAAAATAAATATACGAATTTATGCTTTTAGAGAGAAAAATAAGCTTTTCAGATAATTAAGGAGAATCAACTTGAAAAATATAAAGAAAAGAATACTCGGCATGGCTCTTGCTGTCGCACTTGCGCTGACAACAAGCGTTGACCTTTCAGCTGCACTGGGGGGCATTACTGCTTTTGCCGAGGAAAATACAGACGAGCCTATCGTCATTGCTCCGCAGGAGGATATCAACCGTGACGAAGAACTCCCTGCGTTTGAAGAACCGATATATACGGCAATGTTCAGCTTTCCGTCCGAACTGAGGGGAGTGTATGTTACCCCGACCGTGGATTATGCGGCAGGGGAAAGTGACGAAACCGTTGAGAGTGAGATCGCTGCGCTTCTTGACAATGCAGAAAACAACCGTCTTAACGCTGTTATAATAAATACAGACTGTGAAGGTAAAATGCTTTACGACTGTGACCTCAACGATACGCTCGGCGACGATATTCTGACCGAGCTTGTTGACGGCGCTCGTGACAGACAAATGTACGTCTATATGAATTTCAGCCTCGGAACTGTGCTGTCATCTCTTGAAAATATGACATTGCAGGAAAAGATAGATTTTCTTGCGTTAAGGGTACATACCTTTACAGCTAAATATCCCGTTGACGGCATTATTCTTGACGGGTATTATTCCTCAAAGACGAATTTGAGCCTCCGTGATTATATGGAGAACGGCTCGGGCATCGGTTTTGACAACTGGCTGCTCGATAACGGCGCATATATTTTTTCGCTTGCATCGGACGCTGTGAGAAAAACAAACAACACCGTTCCTGTCGGAATTTCCATAAATGACGTCTGGGCGAATTACGAGAATAACGAAAAAGGTTCCGCAACGTCTGTAAAGTTCGAGGCTTTGACAGACGGCTATTCCGATACTGTCGGATATATCAAAAAAGGATATGCCGATTTTATCATGCTCAAAGCCGAGGGTTCACGTTCGAGCAGCAGTGAACCGTTCGGAGAGATAACAAAATGGTGGAACGATATCGCCGATGAAGCAGGCATACCGCTTTTTGTTCACCATATGAACGAGTATATCTGTACCGATACGGAGGGCTGGGGTTCGCCCGATGAACTCGTCAAGCAGGTCATTGACGCATCTGAGCTTTCGTCCTATGGCGGAAGTGCGTTTGACTCGCTTTCCGCACTCGTAGCAAACAGTATGGAGTCAACTACTGCCCTCACCAAGCATTATGATGATACGATCGACCTTGAAGGCCTTAACAGCGAACTTGAAATGACTCTCCCGAAAAAGACCACGTTCAAGACCGAAGAGCCTACCGTTATATTCGCAGGTTCGTTCGACCCGAACTTCCCCGTATATTATCAGGGAAAAGAGATCGTTCTCAACGAGGCGGGAAGATTCTACTTCACCGAAGACCTCGATGTCGGCGTAAATACATTTAAATTCCAGAATAAAGCTAAGGTCATCACATATAAGATCACCAGAACCGTGAATATCCTCAAAAGCGTTTCGCCGTCCGACGGAACGATGTATGTTGACGGCGAATCGACGATCGCAATAAGCGCTATCGCTTATAAAGGCTCGGAGATCACAGCGAAGATAAATGGTAAAAGCATAGCCCTTAAAGAGGTCGAAGGTCAGCTTGATGAACTTGACCCGAACTCATACTATACTAAATATGTCGGAAGATATACTGCTCCGCAGGGCAAAAAGGGCGAGGAGATAAACCTCGGTTCGATCGAGTTCTATGGCGTTTATCATACCAAAACGGGCGATATGACCGAGTCGAGAACAGGTTCGTCTGTCATTGTCAATGCTCTCCCCGAGGTCGCTAACGACTTCACGGGCAGCATACTCATGGTCAATAATGACAATACTATGGTATATAATGCCAAGAGTACCGATACCGCACCGACTCCCGATATGGCTCGTCTGCCTGCAGGAACTCTCGACTATATCGTAAATACAGTCACATACAGCGGCACCGATTACTATATCACAAATTCGGGCAAGAGGATCCGCACGAACGCAGTTTCCATACTCGAAAACAAGCCGCTCGGCACAAATCCTATCTCGGTAAATTCCGTCTATAAGGACGGCACGGACACCGTAATAAAGCTTAAAACCTCCGTAAAAATACCGTTCTCGGTAAGCTATAACGGAGTGAACTACTCCGACGGCGACAACGGTTCGTACTATATCTCGTCGTTTGATTCGGACGGAATAACTATAACTTTCAGCTATATCACAAGCATCTCCGCAGGCGATATCACTTTCCCCGAAAGCTCCGTTTTCACCTCGGGAACGTGGTCTGCCGTTGATACGGGAGATATAAAGTCGGCAAAACTCAGCCTTAAATTCCGTCAGAGCGGTATCTATTCGGGCATCAAAGCAACTTACGACAGTGACGATAACCTTACTCTCCGCTTCAACGGCTGCCGAAACAGCCTTAACGGCGCAACAATCGTCATTGACCCCGGACACGGCTACACGGGTGGAAACTTTGACCCCGGTGCTATCGGTCATATCAAGGAGCAGGAGGCTAACCTTGCAATAGCAAAATATCTCGAATCTATCCTCACAGCCGAGGGTGCAAACGTTGTAAGGCTTAAAACAGAAAGTGAAAATTACGATACCGATCAGCGAGCTTCAATAGCAAGACAGTATTCACCCGACTTGTTTATTGCCATTCACTGCAATGCTGCCGCCAACGAAAAGGCAACGGGCGCAGAGGCTTACTACTTTACACCGTTCTCGCAGCCGCTTGCCGATGCGGTTTCGGCATCAATGGGCAGCTACCTATATAATAGTATAGACAACGGCGGACTTGGCGACAGAGGGGAGAAGTATAACTATTTCTTTGTCACACAGCAGCAGGAATTCCCGTCAATACTCGTTGAGTGCGGCTTCGTTACGAATTACACCGAAGCAATGGCTCTCGCAAACTCAAAGCACCAAAAGGGCATCGCAAATTCTATCGCAGAGGGAATAAGGAATTATTTCGCAAAATGTAATTATTCCTGCTTTGGGGACGGCGTGGGTACCGTCAGCGGACAGGAACTGCAGACGCCGACCGATGAACCGCAGACGGACGAACCGTCGGGACCTGCGCAGAATGATGATCCTGCCGATCTACCGCCCGACTATGACGAGGATGATCCCTATTTCCAGTATTTCTATCAGTAAGTTTTTGTGCAAATCGACCATAATAGAACGCTATTCCGTATGATTTTTTGAACCCGTATAGGTTGACGAATCACGCTTTTTATGGTAAAATAATATTGATATATTTTTAACAATGGTCAAACCCGTTGTTGGGCTGATCCTTAGGGATCGGCAGAAAGGACAGGTCATTTTATGCAGTTGTTTAATGTTCCGGAAAGAATATACTTTATGCCGGGTGCTGTTCAGTATCTTGAAAAGATCCCCGAACTCCACAGAGTAGTTGTTTTTACCGATAAAGAGACTATCGGCGCAGGCATCTATGAGCATCTTAAATATTACCTCGAAAGAAACGAGTGCCACCCCGTTGTTGATGTTTTCTATGACATCAACCGCATAGCTGACCTTGATTCAGTGAATAGGGGAGCTGCTATCCTTCGTAATTTCAAGCCCGATACAATTATTGCACTCGGCGGCGGAAATGTTATCGATGCAGCTAAGGCTGCCGAAACAGTTTTCTCTAACCCTGACCTCACTATCGATCAGCTTGCTGACAAATATGCCTGCAATAAGTGCGAAAAGGCAATGAGAATCGTATGTATCCCAACAACCTCGGGTTCGGGTGCAGAGATCACCTCAACAGCAGTCGTTTTCGGCAAGGACGGAAAGAAGTATCACCTTGTTGACTGCAATATCAAGCCTGATGTTGCTATCGTTGACAGCGAACTTGTTTACGAAGCAAGCGACGAACTCTCAGCTGCACATGGTTTTGAAGTCCTCGCACACGGTATCGAAGCTTATGTTTCCGTTATGCATTCCGATTATACCGATTCATTCGCACTTTCAGCTGTAAAAACAGTATTCGATTATCTCCCAAGATCGTGCAGGAACGGCTCTGCCGACCACGAAGCAAGAGAAAAGATGCACAACGCCGCAGCTATCGCAGGTATGGCTTATGAAAGCACACTCTGCGGACTTAACAGCGCACTTTCCCACAGCGTAAGCTCGGAAACCGGAGTTTCAAAGGGCATCGCAGATGCGGTTCTTCTCCCTTATACTATTGAATTCAATGCTGCCGGCAAGGTAAGCGAAGCTTGGCCTAAGTACGGCAGAGAGGGTGCAGCCGAAAGATACCGTCAGATCGCCGCTTACCTCGGACTTGATGCCGAAACACCCGAAAAGGGCGTGAAGAGCCTTGTTTCCGCAGTTAAAAAGCTTGCTGAAGAGATCGGCGTTCCCACAAACTTTGAATCGGCAGGTACAAGCTTCCTTAACAGCGTTCCGTTTATGGCTGAAAAGGCACTTGAAGACCGTGATATGGCTGGCAACCCAAGAGCAGCAGTAGCTTCCGAGCTTGAAGAGATGCTCAGAAGCGCATACAGCGGAAAGTAATTTCTTTTATCAAAAAAATGAGCGGTGTCCGTTTTCGGATACCGCTTCAGTTTGTTGAAAAAGTATATTGCATTTATGCAGATTGACGAAAAAGTATTTCATGACTTAATCTCTAAAGGAAGAACTGCCATTCATATCTCGTCGGTGCTAAACGCTCGTCGCTTTGCTCCTCACGTTTATTT
>URTF01000111.1 GCA_900550695.1 uncultured Ruminococcus sp. | reverse complement strand
CGACGGGATATGAATGGCGGTTTCTCTTTTAGCATCAAGTTATAAAAAACTTTTTCAACAGCCTTAAACGCCGTTTTCCATTAATGCGAAAACGGCGTTTTTATAGTTATATATTGCAAAAGGTATTGACATTATTAACCTGTTATGATATAATTATTTTGTCACTATGACAAAAATATAAATAATAAGAGGGATCAGTAAAAATGAAAAGCAAAAAAGTTCTTTCGTGTGCCCTTGCATTAATGCTCTCACTGGGTACGCTCACATTCCTTCCCGAGCAGCTCAATGACACACTCTGAGCAGCTATCACAGCCGAGGCTGCATCAAGCGATCTTATCGTCAGCACTGACAGCGACGGCAGAAAATATGTTGACGGCTATAAGGGCAGCGGCGGCGATGTTGTTATCCCAAAGGATATAAGCTACATTAACAGCAATGCTTTTGATGGCGTCACAAACATCACTTCGATCACAGCAAAGGGCAACCTTTATGTCTGGAACAACGGTTTCAAGGGCTGCACCAAGGTCAAAAAGGTAGTCGTTGAGGGAAATGCATATTTCGGTCAGGCTGCATTTGCATACTGCACAAGCCTTGAATCTGTTGAGATAAAGGGCAGCATCGACGAAATTATCGGCGGTGACGCTTTCTCCTACTGCACTATGTTAAGAGCATTCAAGGTAAAGGGCTCAAAGTTCGACTATGAGATCGGCGAGGACGCATTCTTCAATTGTATCAATCTCCAGAACGTTGATATCACAAAGAGCTGCACACAGATCCACAACGAGGCTTTCCTCAACTGCATCAAGCTCAACAGCCTTACTATACCCGAAAAGACAAAATTCTATACTTCAAAGGGTTCAAGACACGTCGGTTATTCCGTTGGCTATGTTTCCGAAGAGGATTTTAAGAATGATGATGCTTACATCTTTGCCAATAACGGAACAACCGGTATTTATATCGACTATCTGACTTATGATTTTCCGACCAACGGAAAATACTGGGACTCCAAATACTACAACCTTGTCTTAAGACTTGAAAAATTCACTCCCTGCAAGATCACTCTTAATGTAACAAGAGGTTCAAATGCAGAGAACTTTGCAAAGAAGAACAAGATCGCATATAAGTACGTTGAAGAAGAAGACAATGACGAGCTTGCATCTCCCGACAATATCAGAGCCTCCGCAAAGACAAAGAACAGCATCACTCTTAAGTGGGATAAGGTCGCAGGCGCTGACGCTTACAATGTATATCTCTTCAACAATGCAACAGGCAAGTATGAAAAATACAAGACAGTGACCTCCGCAACCTGCGTTATAAAGGGTCTTAAGAAGAACACAAAGTACAAGTTCAGAGTTTCCGCTCTTGACAAGGTAAACGGAAAATATGTTGAAGGCGAAAAGTCCGATGCGGTTTCTGTTACAACAAAGAAAAAGTGATCAACAATAACAAACGCCGTTCTCCGAATTCGGGGAACGGCATTTTTATTTTCAACGAAGTCTGTTTTCCCACTCCGCTTTGCTTATCGCATAGACCTTTGTGAAGGTATTGTCGGGGTCGGGGTATTCCGTTACGAACTTCATTCCGTTCTTTTCGGCTGTTCGGCAAGACGGCTCGTTGGTGTATTTCATATAGGAATAAACTTTGCCGAAACCAAGCTTTGAAAACGCATATCCGATACAGCCTGCCGCCGCCTCGGACGCATAACCTTTCCTGCGGAAGTCTTTATGTATATGATAGCCGACCTCGGGGAGCGTTTTTCCGTTTATATTCTGCATTGTAACTCCGCAGTCGCCTATCAGCCTTCCGCTCTCTTTCAGCACGACCGCCCAAAGTCCGAAGCCGTCGTTTTTATAGCGCTCAATGTTGCGCTCTATCCAGCCCTTTACCCTTTTTTCGTCAAAGGTATAGGGATAATACTCCGTAACATCGGAGTCGGACAGCACTTCATACAGACCGTCAAGATCATTTTCCGTAAGCTCACGAAGAATGAGCCTTTCCGTTTCAAGTATCATACCGGTTTCCTCCCTTTCCGTCACCCTTCGATGATCCTCGAATCCATATTGAAAACAAGCACCCAGCTTTCTCCTCTTTTCTGCCACGTCGACGTCACATGGAACAGACCTGCAAGATCGGCGTTTTCAGGAGTATCCGCAGTCGTCCTTACAACATAGTGCACCTGCACAAGCGTCGGTGTTTCAACGACCGTTTCAAAGTCCTGCATCTCAAAAGATGAAATGCCAAAATCTCCGATAGATCCCGCATAATCCGCTCCGCTGCATCGAAAGCCTCCGCAGACCATTACTGCTTCCGGCGAAACAAGCTGCAAAAAGGTTTCTTTATTCCTTTCGGCAGCCGCCTCCCACATTTTCTTTTCGGGTTCAAAGATGATCTTCTCCATTACAGCTACTCCTTTCAAAAAATAAACAGAAAAACCGCTATTATACTAATTCTCGATCGTTCTATAGACAAAATCGACAGATAGAATAAGTTCAGTCAAGGAAAGCGACCGCAGACAGGCTGTCGCCTGACAAGGGAGCTTGACGCAGAATGAACTTATTATAGCCGAGAGTTTGTCTATAGGTTGATCGAGAATTAGTATTATACGGAACATAGCGGTTTATGTATTATAGCACTGTAAAATACATTTGTCAACTGTTTTTTGAATTAAAATAAAATAATCTATTGACAATGCCGCTTTACAATGTTATGATATTCTTTATGGAAAGGTTTACATTGTAAGGGAGAAAGAAAAAATGATACTTATGCTTTTGGTAGTTTTATGCTACACGATCACTTCGCTCAACGACAAATACGCCGTCACAAAGGCGGGAATGAACGGAAGCCAGATGACATTCGTTATGGCTGCGGCGACCTCGTTCTTTATGCTGTTCACGCTCCCCTTTTTGGACAGGACGTTTCAGCTTACGCCGCTTTCATTCGTGTTCATAATCCTGCTGTTCATCTCAAAGCTGCTTGAATTTCAAATGTCCGCAAAAATACTTATTGATATGTCCGCATTTGAACTTAAAGCATGGCTCGGAATAGTCGTTTTTATGTCCTATTTCACCGATATCATACTCGGCAAGGCGGATTTTTCCGTGCTTAAGATAATCTGCATAGCCGTTACGGTTGCAGGTCTTGTACTTATCGCAAAATCGGGCAAAAAGACTATGAACTACGGAAAAATAGTTGTTCCGCTCATACTTTATCTTCTCTCAAGATACGGCTACGGTATCGCAGTTACATGGATAAACAAAGAGGGTTGTATTTCACCGGATATGGCTCTTTTTGCGGCACTCATACTTCTTGCTGTTGTGCTTTTCCCGAAGTCGGGCATCATTGCTCATGCAAAAAAAATGCCAAAGGAAACCGCTGTCGTTGCTCTTGCAAAAATACCCAATGCGCTCGGACTTATGCTTGAAAATGCGGTCATTGCAGTGAGCCTCACAAACGATGCGTTTATTCCGCCGATGATACTTATTGCGATACTTATTATTGATATGTTCAAAAAGACGACCCGTCCGACAGGTCTTAACCTTGCAGGCAGCATCGTCTGTGCAGTCGGCATACTCGGTTTTCAGCTCACGGCTTTGATATAAGGCTGCATCTGAAAACCATTTGATAAGCGATCACCTAAACACCAATAAAACTATAGACAAAAAATCTGCGTTTCCTTAGGAAACCTCTATATTTTAAAGTTGATATTTCAAGATAAAATAACGCCTTCGTCAATGATGACAAAGGCGTTCGGTATTATGTATCAGTGATCAGTCTTCATATCCGTGCGGATGATTCTTGTGCCATTTCCAAGCATCGCCGATGATATTTTCAAGGCTTGCGTGAGTCGGATTCCATCCGAGGACCTTTCTTGCCTTTTCACTTGACGCAACAAGACGTGCAGGGTCGCCAGCTCTCTTCGGGGTTTCAACTTCGGGGATAGGATGACCTGTAACCTTTCTTGCGGTTTCTATAACCTCACGAACGGAATAACCGACGCCGTTGCCAAGGTTGAATATATTGCTCTCGTTGCCCTCACGGAGATACTTTACAGCAAGAATATGTGCCTGTGCAAGGTCGGTAACGTGGATATAGTCACGGATGCAGGTTCCGTCGGGAGTATCATAGTCCGTACCGAAGATAGAAATGCTCTCACGCTGACCGTTAGGAACCTGGAGGATAAGCGGGATAAGGTGGCTCTCGGGGTTGTGTGCCTCACCGATATTGCCGCTCTCGTCCGCACCGCAGGCGTTAAAATAACGCAGGGAAACGTAACGAAGGTCATGAGCCTTGGAAGTCCAGTAGAACATTTTCTCCATAGCAAGCTTTGTTTCGCCGTACGGGTTTGTCGGAAGCGTGCGGTCGGTTTCAAGGATCGGAATATTTTCGGGTTCGCCGTATGTTGCGGCAGTCGAAGAGAATACTATCTTATCAATATGATGCTCTACCATCGAGTCGAGAAGGACCTTTGTTCCGCAAAGGTTGTTGTCATAATACTTGAGTGGATTTGTAACGCTCTCACCAACGAGAGAAAATGCCGCAAAGTGAATAACAGCATCGATCTTTTCCTTTGTGAAAAGGTCGTCAAGGAAAGCCTTGTCATGAATGTCGCCCTGATAAAATCTTGCACCCTTTGGAACAGCCTGAATATGACCCGTTGCAAGATTATCCGCAACAACAACGTCCTCCCCTGCTTTTACAAGTTCAAGTGCCGTGTGCGAGCCGATATAACCGGCGCCGCCTAATACAAGAATACTCATTGTTTTTCTCCTTCCATATATAAATACTAAACACCAACAAAACAGCAGAAAAAGCTTCGCACGAACCATATTTTTACTGTTTTTGATTGTTTTTATACTAAACACCAATTAAAAACTATACAAAAAATCAAGCAAAAACTCTGA
>URTF01000110.1 GCA_900550695.1 uncultured Ruminococcus sp. | reverse complement strand
CGTTGACAGACTTTGTGATACTATCTGCTCATTGTCCAATGAAACCATTAAAAGTATTACCGGAAGAGATTGGATTTTATCCTGCTTTTAAATGGTGTTTAGTATAAAACAGAATACAGCCGTTGTTATTATGCCGAAAAAGATAAGTCCGACAGTGTGTTTTTTCGTAAGCTTTTGGATAGCGACCTCTTTACCGTTCTCGGACGGGTTTTTCAGCCATGTTATCGTTGACCACACCGCCATGGGCAGGGTCATTCCAAGGTATGTTATCATCTCGCCCCAGTAGTGGGATCTCCATGATATTATCCCGTAAAGTATGCTGAAAATTATCATCAGTATCTGCGACCAGACATTGCCCTTTGCCGCAAATATCAGCGAAGTGATGCCGATGCATACCGCCGCAGGTGTGAGAACGCCGACATTCCCCGACAGCAGATTTGAAACTATTGCTGCGAGCAGGGAACAGAGCCAGAGCGCCCATTCCTTTGCCGTAAGATCTTTTATCGGATCGTGCATTTATATCTATCTCCTTAAGAATTATAACTTTTTCGTGCTTTAAGGGGATATTCGGGGTCTAATACCAAATACCAATAAAATACAGGAAAAATCTGCGCCGAAATCGCATATATCCAAGATTGTCGGCTTGATTTTTTCCAAATTTTAAATGGTGTTTAGTATAATATCGGAATTTTCCGATCGTTGAGTGTCATCAAATAAGCTCCTTACAGTTCAACGATCTCCGTTTCATTCCCGTGTTCGCCGATCAGGCGCATAACATCGTCAGCTTTGAGATAAACGGTCGCCGTGTTGTCATTCGGGTGAACGCCCATCATTCCGCCCGAAAGTTCCGCGTCAAGGTAAAATTTTACTTTACATTCGCTGTCATTTAGCAGTCCGAGCGGCGTCACCGAACCGGGTGAGAGCTTCATAATACCGAGCAGGTCGTCCTCCGATGCGAAAGTGAGCGGACGCAGACCGTTCTTCCTGCGGAATTCTTTGAGGTCAATGCGCTTTGAGCCTTTTACCGTGATAAGGTAATAATCCCGCTTTTTATCATTGCGGACGAAAAGATTCTTTGCTTCCCATTCGGGGTGGGGGAGTTCAACGGTGTTAAGTTCATCCATATTGAACACGGCCTTGTGTTCGACCGTTTCAAATTCTATTCCTTTTTCTTTTAAAAAAGTATAAGTTTCTTCTTTAGTCATTTTTTTTACCATTTTATGATCTGTCAGCGCAAAGCAAGCTGAACAGACCCGAGTATCGCAAGATGAAGTGGATAATATATGTAGAAAAGCCACTTCATAAACTTGTTTATGCGTGGATCTTTGCCCCTTTTGCCGTTGTAAAGCTTTATGAACGGTATTGCGAGGACAACGCCCATCTGCACAAGTCCATAGACCCGGTCGATAGCGAAACAGTAAACAGCCGAGTAGAGAGCAACATATATAACGAGCCACATCGACTGTGCTTTGAGGTTTCCGCGGTTCGTTCCGAATGCAAGTATGCAAAGGCTCGCAATACAGCTCCAGTCGCTCGGAAACGTCACAACGCATATCAGCAGTACAAGAAGAGTTTTGACCCATTGCTTTTGTATTTTTTCGCTGTTCACAATGCGGAGCATAACAAGTCCCCACGCCAGTGACCAGATAACGCTCGTCTGGTTGAGAATGTTCCCGTAATAGAACGGAATGAACGACTTTATATCAACATAATCCGCCGATGCAAAAATATAAGCGAAATGCGATATCAGTGCAAAAACGAAAAGCCGAACAGTGTATTTCCTGACGTCCCTTGTATAATGATACCCCTCTGCGATGAAATAACACATAATAGGACATGTAAGTCTGCCGATGATATGCAGAAGTACGGGAAGAAATTCATGCGGATAGTTCGGAAATACGAGCCAGGCGATATGATCGACCGTCATTGCGATCACAGCGATCGTTTTGAGTGCGTTTGAATTTAACCCCTTTTTCATAAGATACTCCGTCGGGATATGCTTATAAAATATTCTTTATGAACGCCGTGAGTTCGGACGCCATTTCATTGTGTTCGGCAAGTCTTGGGTGTCCCGGTGTTGCCGCACCGTTGCGCTTGAAAAGGTTGTGATAAGCCTTTATGCCCATATCGTTCAGCTCGTCCTTTATCTCGCCGATAGCGTTGTCCCAGTCTGCATCGTGCATAAGGATCGTTGTTGTAAGAACGAACTTCGGCGATGAGTATTTTTCGTTAAGGTCACGGACCATTTTTATATAAGCTGTTTTCCAGACCTTTCTGTAATCGGGGTCGGAAATGTTTATATCATCACTGTCGGTTTTTCCGTTGTGCTTGTCGTTCTGTCCGATAGCGATAACAACGATATCGGGTGTGTAGAGCGAAAAATCCCACTGTGAAAGTCCGCCCTCGGGGAAATAGCAAAGCTTGTCATAAACGCTCTCCAGTCCGATATAATCGGGGCAGTGGAAATATCCCGTTCCGTCAAAAAGCGCAATGCCGCCCTGACAGATATTATGTATCTCTGCGCCGATATTGCGGGCTGTCTGCATAACAAAGCTGTTCCATACGTTGTCATAGCGGCTGTTGTGATTTTCGGGGTCGCATTTTCCGACATAGTCCGCAGCTTCGATAACTTCACCTGCGCATACACTGTCGCCGTAAACTTCCATTTTAAGCTTGGGCTTTTCGGGCGCATCGAGCAGTTCGCCGTCGATCCCGAAGCCTTTGAGAGTCAGAAGCTGATTTGCGGCATGCTGCTTGTAGATGACGGCGCTGTGAACGGTATCCTCAAGCTTTTCGGCAATGACAACATCGATATCCCTGCCGTTATTGTCCGAGGAAAGTCTGACGCTGCACTGCTTTCCGTCGATCACTGCACCGAGGGAAAGCTCGCCCCAGTAGTTGACGGCGTTTATCTTTACGGTGAGCGCTGTTCCCTTAAAACGGAAAGATGCGCTTGAACCTGCGTAGTAGAGTACGGGTGCATTTTCGTCGGCAAAATTTATTCTGCCGCTGTATGAAATTCTTTTATCGGATGGCTTTATGCTGTTCATTTTTTATCCTCCTGTTAAGACAAATAAAACATGAAAATGTTTTCATTCAAACTTCTATATTATATTAACATATATTCTCGGTATGTTCAAGCAAAATCACATAATTTTTTTCAATTATATGCAGAAGAGGACAGCCGTAAAATGGTATAATTTAAATATAGGGACAGTTTACTGCATAAATTTTGATCGGCGGTGATTTTGAATGAAACCAAAATTTTATATAAATCAGCTCGGGTATGAGCTTTACGGCCCTAAAACAGCCGTTATAACAGGCATCAGTCAGACCGAATATTTCAGCATCGTTGACTGCGATACCGAAAAGACCATGCTCACGGGTCAGCTTTCAAAGCCGCATTTTGACGAGGCGTCCGGCGAATATACTGCGATCGCAGACTTTTCCACGTTCAGACTGCCCGGCAGATATTTTATAAGGGTCGGAAGAAAACATTCCTTTGAATTTGACGTCAGAGAGCGTCCTTACTGCAACCTAAAGGCGACATTGCTGCGGGGTTTTTACTACAGCCGCTGCGGCGAAGTCTGCGGACCGTCGATAATCCCCGAGTATGCTCACCCGAAATGCCACTGCGAGCCTGCGGAGCTTGTTGAAAATAGGGAGAGGCTTATCGATGTATCGGGCGGCTGGCACGATTCGGGAAGCTATGTAAAAGCCGTGCCGAGTGCCTGCATTGCGCTCGGACATTTGCTCTATGCCTATAAAATGTTTCCTGCGGAATTCTGCAGCAAGGGAAATATCCCGGATTCGCCGAAGGGTATGCCCGATATACTTGCCGAGTGCAGAACGGAGCTTGTATGGCTGCTGAAAATGCAGTCGAGGAGCGGCGGCGTTTATCATAAAGTTTCAACGCCCGATGTCAGCGTTTTTGCACGTCCCGAAAATGACCATGAGCTTCAGCTCGTTGCGCCCGTTTCGTTTCAGGCTACAGCCTGCTTTACGGCAGTAGCTGCGCTTGCGAGCGGGATATATGAGGAATTTGACAAGGATCTTGCTGACCTGCTGTCATCTGCGGCGTTCAGCGGCTGGATATGGCTCTCGTCCTGTGAAGAGCCGCAGCAGTTTGAGAATCCTCCCGAATTCACGCACAGCTCAAGCGGAGATATCAAGCCGAAAAATCTCGCAGATACGCTTTTCTGGACGGTATGTGAGCTTTATTCGCTCACGGGTGAGGAGTCTTTCCGCCGTAAGATACACCAGCTTTATAAAAGCGTCTGCGCAACGGAGTTCACCTGTTTCGGCACAGGCGGTTTCGGCGCACTTGCATATATTACTACGGACAAACCGAAGGATCTCGAAGTCGACCGACATATCCGGCTCCAGTATCGGATCGAGGCGGATAATATCATAGGCATTTCCGAGCACAACGGCTTTGAAACTGCGCAGCTGCCCACCGAATACAACTTCTTTACAAATATAAATGTACTCAACCGAGCAATGGTACTCATCGTTGCGAATATCTTTTTCCACAGCAGTGAGTATGTCAATGCGGCGGCAAGTCAGTTCGATTATATCCTCGGAAAAAATCCGCTCGGACAGTGTTTTGTAACGGGTGTGGGAATAGTTCCCGTGAAAAATCCGCATCACAGACTTTCGGCATTCTCCGAGACAGACGAACCCGTTCCGGGACTGCTCGTTATAGGGGTCTGTGCCGATGATGACGCAAAGGATCAGTACGCAAAGTGGAATATCCCGAGAGGAACGCCTCGTGCTAAATGCTACTGCGACAACAATATAGCATTCTCGACAAATGAAACCGTACTTTTTGCAAATTCGGCAATGCTTTTTGTGACCGCATTTTTTGACAGAATGTAATAAATATAAAAAGGTGTATCACGAATGACATATTCGCGATGCATCTTTCAGCTTGTTGAAAAAGTATATTATTGAAAAAAGTTGCACAAAATTAAAGTTTACGTCCAC
>URTF01000109.1 GCA_900550695.1 uncultured Ruminococcus sp. | reverse complement strand
TCTGCGGCAAAATTTGCCGAAAAGACGTGCGCATATGCTTGTGAAGACAGGTTCTTAGATGAATTGATGCGCTAATATTTTTGAAAGGAGTAAAAAATGAAAAAATACATAGCCTTTGCAGTCTCATTGCTTATGATATGTTCAAGCTTTTCAGCCTGCGGAAATAAAACAGCCGATGCTCCTGCAAGCGAAAGCATCTCCTCGGCAGCGACAGCAGAAGAGATCGTGACGGAAGAAAAAGCCGATGCTTTCGGTGATGATTACGACCCGTTTGCCGATGATTATGACCCTTACGGCGACAGTGCGGAAAATGCTTCGGCTGTTGTTGTGACCGCTTCGACAGCTGATGTTTCCTCCGATGAAAATGATGATACTTCGGATAAGGCTTCTGCCGAAACGCAGAACAGTTCTTCGCAGGATAAATCGGACAGCACGGTAAAAACAGCTTCGTCCGAGGATACAAAGACTTCGGCAGGTGCGGAAAAAAACAATACTTCGTCAAAAAAGAATGACAGTGCGAACGGAATATCCCTCGTGCTGAACACGGGCAACGGCTGGAATGACGGAACGAGCGACTATGTTCAGATCGACGGTGCAGTTAAAAACGGCGGCAGCGGAAATGTTTCGGGCTGGACGGTCACTATTCCTGTCGGAAAAAATGTGAGCGTTGACCAGTCGTGGAACTGCAATTTTACGCTGAAAAACGGAAAGATAACCGTAACCCCCGTTGACTACAACACCGATATCAGCGCAGGAGGAGAGGCGACATTCGGAATGATACTCAAAAACGCAAGCTCAGTTGATGCATCAAAAGCAACACTCAAATGCGGCACGGTAACAACAAACGGAACGGGCAGCAGCAACAGCGGAAACAACAATAACGGCAGCAATAACAACAGCGGTGTTGGAAACAACAACCCGACAATAACCCCTGCAAAGGACGTACCGAAGCCGACAACGGATGACTGGCTCTCGGTAAAGGGCAGCAAGATAGTTGACAAAAACGGCAAGGAAGTCTGGCTGACGGGCTGCAACTGGTTCGGCTACAACACGGGAACAAACACATTTGACGGCTTGTGGGCGTGTGACCTCAACACCTCTATTGCATCGATAGCAGACCACGGATTCAATCTGCTCCGTGTGCCGATATCGAGCGAGCTTATCAAAAACTGGTCGAACGGAAATTACCCGACTGCGAACTTTAATCAGGCAACGAATTCCTACCTTGTCGGAATGAACAGCCTTGAAATTTTCGACTATGTTGTAGGTCAGTGCCGTGCAAACGGACTTAAAATTATGATAGACATTCACTGCGCAAAGACAGACGCAATGGGTCACATGAAAGCACTCTGGACGGACGGCGACATAAGCGAAAAAGACTATCTCGACACGCTCGCATGGATGGCAAAACGATACAAAAACGATGATACCATTATCGCATTCGACCTTGAAAACGAACCTCACGGCAAGCCGAACGAATCCCCAAGAGCAAAGTGGGATAACTCCAAGGACAGCGACAACTGGAAATATATCGCCGAAAAAGCTGCAAACAGCGTTCTCAAACAGAACCCCAATGTTCTCGTTATGGTTGAAGGCATCGAAATTTACCCTATCGATACGAAGAAAAACGGCAATTTCAGCTCAACAAATTCTTCCGATTACTACTTTAACTGGTGGGGAGGAAACCTCCGCGGTGTAAAGGATAACCCTATCGACCTCGGCAAGTATCAGAACAAACTCGTCTACTCGCCGCATGATTACGGTCCTGCGGTATATCAGCAGCCTTGGTTCAAGAGCGGCTATAACTACAACAGCCTTTACAAAGACTGCTGGCACGACAACTGGTTCTACATTCAGGAGGAGGGCATTGCTCCGCTTCTCATCGGCGAATGGGGCGGTTATATGACCGAGCCGAACCTAACTTGGATGACGCATCTTCGCAAGTTTATCAAGACGAACAAAATAAACCACACATTCTGGTGCTTCAATGCGAACTCGGGCGACACAGGCGGACTTGTCAAGGACGATTTTGTAACTTGGGACACGGAAAAGTACAATTTCGTCAAGGAGGTTTTATGGCAGGAGAACGGAAAATTCGTCGGACTTGACCACGAAATCCCGCTCGGAAAGAATGGAATTACGCTTAGCGAGAAAAAATGATTTTATCGGAGTGAACGTATGAAAAAAATCTTGTGCGTTATTTTATGCTTGGCTTTGTTGCTCCCTTTGTCTGTACAAGCGCAGGCTTACAGCGGAATGTTTTCGCTTTATCAGGAAAAGCCAACGGGAACGCATTACGGCTTTTACAAGCTCGACAATGTTTTGTACAAGTATGACAAAGACGGCGTAAGCTATAGCAAGTATTCGGGCTTTACCAAGACAAAAAACGGCAGAAAACGTTATTACGTCACGGGTCACGCCTGCAAAGGCTGGCGGAAGATTGACGGGAAATGGTATTATTTCAGATTTTCCGACGGTATTGCGGCAACGGGAACGGAGTTCATCGGCGGAAAGAAATATTACTTCAACAGCGATGGAACTTGGAGCGGTAAAAGAAGCAGATCGGCGGCTTATCCGTCCGATTTTTCAATAAAATACACTATAGGCAATATGGATTCAGACGGTGAAACTGTTTTTGTAGACGCAAAAAGCAGGACTTGTTCATTCACCGATGAAGACGGCAAAGTCACGACAAAGAAAATGTCAAAAACAGATATCCAAGTCTTTTATAGTATGGTGATAGAAAGCGGAGTTGCCGATATAAAAACAGCAGTGAACGGATTTTTCATCGAAAATAATTGCATGCTTACGGGATATACACCGCCTGTCGGTGACGGAGAGGACGAACCAGACGACCCTGCGGAAACAGACTATTGGTGGAGCGACCCCGAAACATATCAGCTTGAAATAACGATGAACGGTGAAAACTACTCCGTCAGAGGTGACGATACTGCATTTTTGTTTGCGTTCACGGACAAAACAGCTGAAAAGTTCTGTCAATTATTGTGGTTCATAAATGATTACAGAAATGTTTGATCAAAATAACATTATAATAAATAAAAACGGCAAACGAAATATCAGAAATGAATTTCGTTTGCCGTTTTTTATTTATAATGATCGGAGTACAAACAATTACGCATTACGCATTACAAATTACGCATTGAGTTAACCCCATAAGCTGTAAAGCTCATTCTTTGAGATAACGCTGACATCGGTCGTGCATACCGTCTTACGGAGCGGAAGGACTTCGGACGGCGTTACCGAAAGCTCGTCTATGCCCATTGCAAGGAATATCGGCACAAGTGAAAGATCTGCCGCAATTTCGCCGCATATCGCCGCTTTCTTTTTGTATCGGTGAGCATTGTCGATGACAATTTTTATCATTCGGAAAAGGGAGATATTAACAGGGTCGAAGAACTCGTTCATCGCAGCGTTCTCACGATCCATTACCATTGAATACTGTGCAAGGTCGTTCGTACCTATGCTGAGGAAGTCCGTTTCCCTTGCAAGCAGGTCGCTGATAATGACCGCTGACGGCGTTTCGACAAGTATCCCCTGCCTTACTCCGCCTATTTTTACGCCCTCCCGGCGAAGCTCGCTGACCGTTTCGTCATTGAACCGCCGTATTCGTCCTGCATCGATGAGCGTTGATACCATTGGATACAGGACGGAAACATTTCCGTAGGCTGCCGCTCGGTATATCGCACGAAGCTGCGTTCTGAAAATATCGGGACGATTGAGCAGAAAGCGTATTCCACGGCAGCCAAGTGCGGGATTATTCTCATGCGGCAAGCCGTAATAGGCCATTCGTCTGTCTGCGCCGACATCGAGCGCACGGATAACGACCTCCTTGCCCTGCATTTTTTCTGCGGCTGTTTTATATACGCTGAAAAGTTCGTCCTCGGTCGGGAAGCTGTCTTTGGAAAGATATATGAACTCGCTTCGGAGAAGTCCGATGCCGCCTGCGTCGTTCTCAATAGCATCATCGATCTGGGCAAGGCTGCCGACATTGGCATAAATGCTGATCCTTCTTCCGTCTGCGGTGATGTTTTCTCTGCCCTTGTATTCAAGCAGCCAAGCATATTTTTCTTCTTCCTTTTTCTTCTTTTTGAATACGGAAGCGATGAATTCCTCATCGGGGTCGATATAGATAACACCGTCATAGCTGTCGATAAGTGCAGTCTTTCCGTTAAGGTCGGGAGTGATGCTTATATCCGTGCCGACTACGGCGGGCATTTTCATTGCACGGGCGAGGATAGCCGTATGCGAACTTGCAGAGCCGCCGACCGTTGCGAATGCGACCGTATTTCCGCCCGAGAAGCGCATTATTTCGCTCGGCGAAAGCTCTTCGGCAAGTATCACTGTCGGTTCATCGGCTTTGATGTCCTCCTCCTTGTTTCCGCTGAGGATATCGAGAAGTCGGTTCGTTATGTCGTTTATATCCTCGGAACGAGCCTGCATATAAGGATCGTCCATACTTCTGAACATATCGTAGAAGCTTTTTCCCGTTACGGAAACCGCATATTCGGCATTGAAGCCGCTGTCCGTGATAAGATGCTCGATGGAGCTTTGATAGCTGAAATCCTCCATCATCATCGTATGTATCATAAAGATAGCTGCGTCCTCGCCGCCGACCTGCGCAAGAGCGATGTTGTACAGTTCTTCGAGCTGCTTTGAAGCTATTTCCCGTGCATCGCAGAAGCGTTTCATCTCGGCTTCGGTATCATCGACAAGGCGACACTCGACAGGAACGCCCGATCGGACGTAGACCTTTATCTTTCCCACTGTAATTCCTTTAAATACGCATTTGCCTTTATACTCTGTCATGATACCACCTCCCTGATGTTCGGGTACAGTCAAATTTTCCGCTTTATTGTTTTAAACAATTATAACACTTTACCATAATATTTTCAAGAATCTAAATTCATAAAATATTTATAGTTTTATGTGCAATATGCACAATTTACGAATACGTTTTCGTTGACATATTAGCTTATTTCACAAATTTCTATACTAATTGCAACTTTCTGTAAAAATCAGGACATTTTATACTAAACACCAATTAAAAACTATACAAAAAATCAAGCAAAAACTCTGAT
>URTF01000108.1 GCA_900550695.1 uncultured Ruminococcus sp. | reverse complement strand
CTTGATTTTTTCCAAATTTTAAATGGTGTTTAGTATAATTTATTTTTTCTAAAAGATCAAGACGTTGGAGGTGCTTGCTTTGGACGATATGAGCGAAAAGATCCAATCGCTGCTGTCCGATGAGGAAAGTATGCAGCAGATAAAGGAGCTTGCGGCAATGTTCGGCAGCACCTCCGACGCATCGGAGGCTTCTTCCGAAAATAAGCCGCCCGGCGGAGAGCTGTCTATCGATCCCTCGGCACTGATGAGCCTTATGTCGGGGCTTTCCAAAAACGACAGGAACTGCGATCTGCTCATCGCACTGAAGCCGCTGCTTTCAGAGGACAAACAGCCTCGTGTTGACAAAGCCATCAAGCTTCTGCGGCTTTATAATATTTATTCCGAGCTTAAAGAGAGCGGTGCGCTCGGAAACCTTTTCTGACGGAGCAAAAAGCCTATGGAAAACAGCAGCAAAAGCATCACAATGGCGGAAAAACGTGTCGGGGAGATGAATAAGTTGACGCAGGGATTTCTTGAACAAAGCAACCGCTGTTTACGGCAGATGGAACAGCCGCAGTCTGCGCAGGATAAGCAGTTTCAAAACCGAACGGCTGCGCCCCCTCGGCAGAACGTACAGCAGAATATGCCGCAGAATGTTCCAAATCGGAACAATACAGTGCATAATTCTATGCCGAACAGTCAGCTTCAGCGCAGTAATGTTCCGTTTCAGAACAATGGGCGGCCGCAAAAGCCCCGTTTTGAATCGATCGGGAACGCACGTCAGCGAAAGCCGCAGCCGTTTGCACCGCCCGAGCCTCCGATAGAGCCGCAGGTGCAAACGTGTCCGCAGGAGCAGCCTTCGGGCATATCCCAGACACTGCTCCCGATAAAGCTTGACCCCGATACCATGCTCATTGCCGTGCTCGCAGCCGTGCTTGTCAGGGAAAAAGCCGATACAAAGCTGATACTTGCGCTGCTGTACATACTATTTTAGGAAAGTGATATGATGACAAAAATAAAAGAGCTTATATTTATTCTGACGGGAAAACAGCCGGAGCCGACCGAAAGTGAAAAGCTCCTCGCCGATATAGACGAAGTCGTGACAAGCCTTTCGCACTGCCGCAGACGTTTTGACCTCACGACGGACAGTGATCTCATTGATGCCGCAATATATGAGGAGCTTGCACTGCGGTCAAGATATGCGTATCTTGTGAAAAAGGCACGCAGTCAGGGCATAACGGGAAGGACGGCACTGAAATGAGCGTTTCACATTCAGGCAATATTATCTTCTGTGCGATCGTCATCATTTCGGCAATAGTTATGACGGTCCACTGTCTGAAAAGTGAAAAGCCTGCAAAGACAGCATTTTTCGGAATGGGGTCGGGTGCAGCTTTTCTTATGCTGCTGCACTTTTTCGGGAAGTATGTCGGTTTTTATGTTCCGCTGAATTTTTTTACAGCCGTGCTGTCGCTCGTTCTCGGGATACCGGGAGTCATTATTGTGGCATTGATGAAATATTTCGGCGCAATATGATATGGGAGCTTCCCCGTCCTGCTAAACGCTCAAAAAACAGGAAAATTGTGCCGAAATCCCATATAAAGCATTTGCGCAGCAAAAGAACGACCCTGCTTTCAGCGGTGTACGGTGAAAGCAGGGTCGTTCTGTTTTTTTTGCGGAATATAAGTACGGGCTTTGCTCAGATGCTGTAGTCGCCCTCGTTCGCTGCGCTTTTGTCAATGATATCCTGGAGAGTGATGCCGCTTAAATACTCGGTTATGACCTTGTACAGTCCCTCCCAGATGCCGATAGTAAGGCAGTCGGAGTAACGCTCACAGTTTGTTGGGTCGCCGTCCAGACAGGCTACGGGGGCGAGGTTTCCCTCGGTCACACGCAGTATCTCCGCTACGGTATAGTCCTTCGGCTTTCTTGCGAGCTTATAGCCGCCCTGATAGCCTCTGTTCGTGGATAACATTCCTGCACCGTTAAGAAGCGGAACTATCTGTTCGAGGTACTTTTTTGAGATGCCCTGACGCTCTGCTATATCCTTCAGCGCAACAAACTCATCAGAGCTGTGCTGGCTGAGGTCTATCATCATTCTTAATGCGTAGCGTCCTTTGGTAGAAATCTTCATATATATTACTCCTTGTATATAGTGCGACGTTGTTTGTTAAGTCTGCATCTATTATAACATATAATACATATAATTTCAATAGGTATTCAGGAAAAATATTTCACAATTTACATCCTGCAAATTTGGATACTTGCTGTATAAAAAGCTATCATTCGGCTGAAAGCGTCAGAGACGGTCGGTGGGCTTTTGTCATCTTCCGTTCCGACCGTCCTGCTGAAGCTGCAAAAACATTATGGTGGCTTGGGTGTCGTAGACATAAATATAAATATAGTTCTCGTCGAAAATATACCAGCTGTCTGACATAGTGTAAAGATGCGGCGCACCGACGGGCGGCCGTCCGATATAATACGGGATAACAGTGCCGCCGCTGCTGCTTAAAATTACGGGGACATTGCTGTTGGCGTCGCTGAATTTTTTGCGGTCAAGACGTATAAAAATATGCTTGCTGTTCAGGTTTTGAAAAGTATACGCATCGCCTGTCAAGGTCACGTTCACATTGTCGGAGGAAACGGTTTTCCCGTCATAGCTGCTGTCTGTCCGATAAACGAAGTCGGAGCTTTCGGGCGGATCTTCCGATGTGATATCCGCCATTGAAGCATACTTGTCAAGGCTGCACCATTCGGTGTAAAAAAGCTCGTTTTCGCCATCGGTTCCGTGTGTTCCCCTTGCGATGAGCGTTCCGTACTCCGCAGGCACACCATAATATGTGCTGCCCTGTGTCATATTGGCAGGTATCTCAAAACTGCTTTCGGTATTTTTTATATTGATGCTGAATCTGCCATTCGGAAATTCTGCATACAATTCATTGAGTTTATCCGAAATAAGCTTGCGGCAGGCTCTGTCCGTTTCCGATTTTCCGCTGTAATAAATATCGGCGGAAAGGCTGTAGTTATAAGGCAGACTTCGGATAAATTTATCAATGTCGCCGTTAAAGTATATATTTGTGCATTTCGCTTCATCATTATCACCATACTGCCAGTATTCTGAAAAGCACATATCAACATCAGCTGAAACTTCCGAACCGAGCATTTCATTGGTAAAATATTTTTCGGTAAGTGCGGAGCAGATATCATCATACTGCTTGGAATCATAAAAGCTGTTTGCTGCGGAATAATAGTATATCGTGCAGTTTTTCTCTTTAAGGGTAACATATCCCGTGAAACAGCGTTCGGTCGGGATAATATATCCGCTGCGCCGCCATTCCGGTCTAATGTCAATTATTTCGGGATACTCACCATATTTTTCGTAGAAATAACTTTCAACGCCGTTTCGGGCGGCTTTGACGGCTTGGGCTTTTCTCAGGTGTTCGGACGGCGAGCCGAATAACATACCGAAAAGGCCGCATAATACAGAAAGAAACACGAGCGCTCCGATCACGGACGGAATGATCACAATAAGCTTTGATCTTGATATTTTCATGCAGATACCCCTTATTCTGACAAAATATGTAAAGCTGTTGGTATAATTTTAGCATATTCATATCAAAAAATCAATATAAAACCTTGACAAATCCGATTTTTTAGGCTATACTCAATTTGTGCTTTACAAAATCACGATAAATTTTAAGGAGGCGGACAAAATGCTCATCAGAACATCTGTAAAAATCGATCTTATTGGGAAGTCCGTCTGCCGCTTTGTCTACTGATAACATACGGGTCAAGGTATAATGCAGTTGCTTCCTTTTCGGGGAAGCTTTTTTTATGCTCAGACAACGGCATACGACAAATTGTTGTTCATACAGAAAGGAGCAGCTATGGAACTTACAGAATATATCGAAAAAAAGCCGAGAGCCGTGCTTGTCAGCGCCGATACGGGCGAATTTGATGCCGAGCTTTCGATGAAAGAGCTTGAAGAGCTTGCCGACACCGCAGGAGTTGAGGTAATTGCGACCGTTACGCAGAAGCGTCCGAGCTACGACACTGCGACCTGCATCGGTTCGGGCAGGCTTGAAGAACTCGCCGAGGAAATAAAGGGTCTTGATATCGACATCGTTATCTTTGACCATGAGCTTACCGCAAATCAGACCAAGAGCATCGAAAAGATACTCGATGTGCGTGTTATCGACCGAACAACGCTTATCCTTGATATTTTTGCTCAGAGAGCGCTTACTGCGGAGGGCAGGATACAGGTCGAGCTTGCGCAGCAGAAGTATCGTCTTGCTCATCTTGCGGGAAAGGGCATCGAAATGTCCCGACTTGGCGGCGGCATCGGCACAAGAGGTCCGGGCGAATCGAAGCTTGAAACCGATAAGCGTCATATCCGCCGCAGGATAGAGCTGCTTTCGGCTGACTTAAAGGAGCTTGAACGCCGCCGTGAACAGCACCGTGCGCGCCGCAAAAAGGACAATGTTCTTGTCGGTGCGATAGTCGGCTACACTAATGTCGGAAAATCAACGCTTATGAATGCGCTCACGCAGGCAGGCGTTCTCGCTGAGGACAAGCTTTTCGCAACGCTTGACATTACTTCCCGTGCGCTCGAACTCCCAGACGGAAGAACGCTCATGCTCGTTGATACGGTAGGACTCGTCCGCCGACTTCCGCATAATCTCGTAGAGGCTTTCAAAAGCACGCTGGAGGAAGCCGCAAACGCCGATATCATCATAAATCTTATCGACATAAGCGCAAGTGACGGCTATGAGCAGTCGGAGGTAACTTCAAAGCTGCTTTCGGAGCTTGGCTGCGACGGTATCCCCCGTGTCAACGTCCTTAACAAAGCCGACAAACTGCCCGAGGGTACGAACATCACCTGCGATGACAGCACTGTTCTTATCTCTGCAAAGCAAGGTCAGGGCTTGGACAAGCTTCTTGAATGTATCGCACGAAATCTCCCCGAAACGGCAGTACGGGGAAAGTTCGTTATACCCTATGACAAGGCGTCACTGCTCAACACGATCCGCATTGAGGGCAAAATTTTCTCTGAGGAATATACCCCCGAAGGAACTCTCATCGATGCGCTCGTTGACAAAAAGGTGTACTATCTCGCAGAACCCTTTAGAGTCTAATGCGTAATTCGTAATTGCACAACAACGTTGGGCATCGTAATTGCGTAATT
>URTF01000107.1 GCA_900550695.1 uncultured Ruminococcus sp. | reverse complement strand
AATGAACTTATTATAGCCGAGAGTTTGTCTATAGGTTGATTGAGAATTAGTATTATAGTATCTATTCTTATGTCAGGTAAACGCTGATATTTGGTTTCGGCTTTTTCTCTCAAAATCCGCTTGCGGTCATTTCAAAAATATGATATAATATTTATTGTATTTTTTCAAAGGAGTTTTTACAATGGATATTAACAAGGTACTCGCAGCCGAATTCAAGCTGCGTCAGGAACAGATCGACAACACCGTTTCGCTCATCGATGACGGCAAGACTATTCCTTTTATCGCACGTTACCGCAAGGAGCTGACAGGTTCGCTCGATGATCAGCTGCTTCGTGAAATTTTTGACAGACTTACCTATCTGCGCAGCCTCGAAAAGCGCAAGGAGGAGATTTCTTCCTCTATCGAAGATCAGGGAAAAATGACCGAAGAGCTTGCTGCTGCTATCTCCGCTGCCGCTACGCTTGTCGAGGTCGAAGATATATACCGTCCGTTCAAGCCGAAGAGAAAGACCCGTGCGTCCATCGCCCGTGAAAAGGGACTGGAAACACTCGCCGCTTTCCTTATGCTCCAGCAGGATAAGGCTGACCCGTCAGCCGAGGCTGAAAAGTTCGTCAATGCCGAAAAGGGCGTTGAAACCGTTGATGATGCACTTCAGGGCGCAATGGATATCATCGCCGAGGACGTTTCCGATGATGCTGAACTCAGAAAAACACTTCGAGGTATCTTCTCCAAGCAGGGCATAATTTCGTCCGAAGCCGCCGATCCCGAGGAAGAAACGGTTTACAAGAACTATTACGAATTTTCCGAACCCGTTTCAAAGATCGCAGGTCACCGTATCCTTGCACTTGACAGAGGTGAGCGTGAGGACAAGCTCAAAGTCAGCGTTGACATTCCCGAGGGAGTCGGCGAAAACACCGTCTGCGGAAAGTATGTGAAAAATCAGTCTGCCTGCGCCGAGTATGTAAAGATCGCCTGCACAGACAGCTACAAGCGCCTTATTTACCCGTCTATCGAGCGTGAAATTCGCTCCGAGCTTACCGAAAAGGCGGACGAATCCGCAATAAAGGTCTTTGCTTCAAATCTTCGTCAGCTTATTATGCAGCCGCCCGTTAAAAACAGCGTTGCGCTCGGACTTGACCCCGGCTACAGGACGGGCTGCAAGCTTGCTGTAGTTGACGGAACGGGAAAAGTTCTCGATACGGGCGTTGCATATATCACAACGGGCGAACAGCGCAAGATCGAGCAGGGCAAGGTGCTTGTGAAGAACCTTATCCAAAAGCACGGCGTTTCGATAATCGCTATCGGAAACGGTACGGCTTCAAGAGAATCGGAAGCGTTCGTTGCAGAACTTATAAAGGAAATTCCGCAGAAGGTTTCGTATATGGTCGTTTCCGAGGCTGGTGCGTCCGTTTACTCCGCATCAAAGCTTGCAGCGGAGGAATTCCCCGAGTATGACGTTTCTCTCCGAAGTGCGGTTTCGATAGCAAGACGACTTCAGGATCCTCTTGCCGAGCTGGTAAAGATCGACCCGAAAGCTATCGGTGTTGGTCAGTATCAGCACGATATGCCGAAAGCACGTCTTGACGAGGCTCTCACGGGCGTTGTCGAGGACTGCGTAAACAGTGTTGGTGTTGACCTTAACACAGCTTCGCACTCGCTGCTTTCGTATGTTGCAGGAATAAACGCAGCTATTGCGAAGAATATTGTTTCCTACCGTGAAGAGAACGGCTCGTTCACTGACAGAAAACAGCTTCTCAAGGTTGCAAAGCTCGGTCCGAAAGCATTCGAGCAGTGTGCAGGCTTTTTGAGAGTCCGTGACGGAAAAGATCCGCTCGATAACACAGCCGTTCACCCCGAAAGCTACGAAGCCGCAAAGAAGATAATCGCAGAATGCGGCTTTGAAATTGCAGACCTTGGCGAGGGAAAGATGTCCGATATCTCCGCCGCTGCAAAGAAAATAGGCGTTGCGAAGGTCGCAGACAACGCAGGCATAGGTATCCCGACCGTAAATGATATCCTCAAAGAGCTTGAAAAGCCGGGACGTGACCCCCGTGACGAGCTTCCCCCACCGCTTATGAGGAGCGGCGACATAATGGAGCTGAAAGACCTCAAACCGGGAATGGAGCTTATGGGAACGGTCAGAAACGTTATCGACTTCGGCTGTTTCGTTGATATCGGCGTACACGAAGACGGACTTGTGCATATCTCGCAGATATGCGACAGATACATCAAGCACCCTCTCGAAGCCGTAAAGGTCGGCGAGGTCGTAAAAGTCAGAGTTCTTGACGTTGACGTTAAGAGAAAACGAATTTCACTGACAATGAAACTTGACAAGCAGAGCAAGGTCTGAACTGCTTATCAAATATAAAATAACAAAAGGGACATTTAAATGGACTAAAGCAATGTAAAGAAAATCGTCGGCTTGTCAGCGGTGATCCTTGCGATAATTCTTTTGTGCAATGCGAAAAAAATATCCGCTTACATTGATTACAAAAACGGTTTGGAATATCTTTCGCAGGGCGAATACAAACAGGCGGCAACGATCTTTTACGACAACTACAATTACAGAAACAGCAAATATCTCTATCATTTCTCACAGTATATGCAGAAGAAAAACGACTCGGACGGCGGATATTTTGATATGTATATGATACCCGAAAGCTACAAAGGCGAGTTTTCGGATATGATAAACGAAGAACGCAGTATTGTCGAGCCAAAACACCAGATGCGTCTTGATGAGCAGGCAAAAAAAGAAAAAGAACGTGAAGAAAAAGAACGAGCAGAGGTTAAAAACAAGCTTCCGTATAATGGTATGAGCGTGAAATATATAAGCGATACGCTTGTCGGTCAGTATGGTAAGGTTTCGGACGGCTATGATTATAAAGAGGGCAAGGACAGCAGTGTAAAAAGATACTACTGGTACTCAAATGACAGAAGAGATGTTGTTCTTGAAGTAATGGCAAGGTATGACCCCAACAGATACGGATATTATGTCGAGAAAGTCGAAAAGGTTAATTCCGACATTTACTGGACGGCGGACGGCAGACCGAATTTCGGCGCAAAGCGTCCTGCACAGACGACATCAAAGCGAAAATATTATGACGATGAGGACTATGATGTGTGGGGCTACGACAACCCAGAGGACTTATATTATGACAATCCCGATATGTTTGAGGGATATGAAGAGGCATACGATTTCTTTTATGATATGATAGAGGAATAACAAGTTAAGTTAAAAAACGTTACTGTCACAAATATGGCAGTAACGTTTTTTTTATCAAGAATTACGAATTATTCTGAACCTATTTCTACTCCATCTCTGAAAGGTTTCAGTTTTCGCTCTCATATATCGTCAGCTTATTATTGCTGTCGCAAACGGCGAGAAAAACGTCCTCGGGAGCTTTGTGGCCTTGCTCCGAGAGTTGCTTTTTGAGCCAGATATAATTGTTGCCAGTGTGCTTGAGGTTGTCCTCGATTATAATGCCGTCTTGGATTATCGCAGTCGTCATATACTCCTGCTGAGGGGCAAGGCTCATATCCTGAGGCGTGAGTGGACGGTTCGCAGCTATCGGAAGAATACTCAGACTGCCGTTGAACTCCATTACGGCGGTTTGGATTTGGCTTATATCAAAATATCCCTGCGAGCGGCACTGCATAAGGAAGTCGTTCAGATCCATACGGGCTTTTTTCATATTTTCACGGTCAAATTTTCCGTTGTTGAGCAGGATAAGCGGCTTTCCCGTCAGAACTTTGCGAGCACCGAGCGACTTCTGCGAAATGAACGACACCGCCGCTGCGATAATTCCGTAAACTATCATTGCAACGAGCGAATTTATCGGCGTATCAAGCTCGGTAGCCATTTCCGCAGCGATAGAGCCTATGGAAATGCCGATGATATAGTCAAACATATTCAGCTGGGACACCTGCTTGCTGCCCATGAGTTTTGTCAGCAGAAACAGCACGAGCAGCGAAACGGCAGATGTTATGATTATTTTCAGAATTTCCATTTTAACATTTCCTTTTCTTTTTTGCGGAATTCTCTTCGGAATTTCCGATGTTTTCTTTATCATTTGCAAGGGTGCTTCAATTATTCCTTATCCTTTCGCAAAGCGTTTTGTAAATTTTTTCTGATTTTGAAAAATCGACTGCATCGATATAGAATTTTTCCAGCTCATCATGTGCAGCCTTGGCATTTTTCAATGCCGTAACTGCTTCGTCAACGAGGTCATTTGCCGCAGTTTTGTTGAATTTCAGACGATTTTTCCGCAAAAAGAGCATCTGCTTATCGTAGAAACGATTGAAATTGACGAAAATTTTTTCGGCAGGTGCAGTCCTGTTTATCGGGTTTGAGGAAATAAACGAGATCGAAAGCTCGGATATGCGAAGATGCTCGAAAAATTCATCGGCGTGTACAGTGCAGACGCTCACCTCGGCGGTCAAGCCTTTTTTTACGGCGAGCGAAGCAAAGCTGCGCAGAAAATACTCCGAACCGCTGTAAAAATCATCGCCGAGCAGATATATCGTGTCGCCCTCGGGGATAAGCGTGAGGTAGCCTTTCGGCGTGACGGCGGATATCCTGCGGCAGACGAGCTTACCCTCACCGAGCGGCTTCGGGGGAAGAATTTTCTTAGCAAGCCGCTTTATAAAGCCGTCAAGCTTCGGCAGGTTAAGTGCGCTGTCCGAGATAGCTCTCGTATCGGCAAGAACTGCGGCAGCAGCGGCAAGGCATTTTCGGCAGCGCTGATGATACTGTCTGTACTCACTGTCGGCGGCGATAAGCTCATCTTTGCAGGCACGGAGTTTATCACCGTCCCAGCAGTCGCCCATATTGATTATCTCCTGCACCGCACCCGGATATTCGGGGTCGCAGACGTGCGGAGCAGTTCCGTCGATAAGATTCACACGCTGCTTTTTCAGCACGACCATATCGGCGGAGTCCGGGTCGGACGAGCAAAGATACAGTTCGTTTTCATCATCGGCGAATTCGGCAAGAAGCTTTTTCATAAGCGAGGATTTTCCCGTTCCGGGTCCGCCCTTGATTATGTAGGTGAAGCTGTCAGTGTCGGAAATAACGTCCCCGAACGCAGGTGAAAATCCGCTCGGCGAGCTTCCGCCCAAGAAATATGTTTTCATTATCTCATCTCCTTTGTATATTGTATGTGTTTTCGGCTGTACGGTGAGAAAAACATTGTGTAAAAGGTTTGATAATTGCGGTAAAGTGCGATATTTTAACGATTATGTAAAATAGTAAACTTCTGATGTGAATGTATTTAATACTAATTCTCGATCAACCTATAGACAAACTCTCGGCTATAATAAGTTC
>URTF01000106.1 GCA_900550695.1 uncultured Ruminococcus sp. | reverse complement strand
AAAGTCCCAACGAAAATTTGCGAATAATACAAAGTATTATTTTGTTTCGGTTTTTAGAGAACCCCTAAAGAATTTTGGAGGAATTTATTATGTTGTATGCTTTTTTACTTCCCGCAGTTGTACTTGCACTTCTTTTTGTACCCGTTGTTGTGGCTATCAAGAAGAAAAAGGGCGAACAGTCCCTCAAAAAGGCTTTTGCCGCTAATATCTGCTCTTTCTTCGCAGTAATGCTCATCTGCGCTGCACTTCCTTTCGGAATGAAGGCTTATGCCGACAATGAGGCTGACGCTACTGCTGCAACAGCAGTTACAGAAGAAACCGATGCAGAAGAGGACAGCAGCTCCGATACGAGCGGACTTCTCTACATAGCATCTGCACTCGCAGTTGGTCTTGGTGCTATCGGCGGCGGTATCGCTATCGCAGCAGCAGCTCCTGCAGCTATCGGTGCAGTAAGCGAGAATCCTAAGACATTCTCAAACGCACTTATCTTCGCCGCTCTCGGTGAGGCCTGCGCACTTTACGGCTTCGTAGTAGCACTTCTTATGCTCTTTATCTGAGTTTCTGCGGCGGAAAGGAGGACGTACAGTATGCGTCTTTATCTTATAAGCGATAATGTTGATACCCAGATGGGAATGCGCCTTGCAGGCATCGAGGGCGTTGTCGTTCACGAGCCTGCCGAGGTCAAAAAAACGCTCCTTGCGGCAATGGACAACAAGGATATCGCCGTTATTCTTATGACGGAGAAGCTTGTCCGCCTTTGTCAGGAGCTTGTCTACGATCTGAAGCTCAACCGCAGATCACCGCTTATTGTTGAAGTTCCCGACCGACACGCCACTTCAAATGTTACCGAGAATATTTCTAAGTATATTGAATCCGCGATCGGATTGAAGCTTTGATTTTGGAAGGATTTTTTAATATGAGTACAGAAAATGAGAAGCTGCAGAAATTCATCTGCGCCGTCAATGATGAGATCGACGAAAAGGTTTCGGCTATTCTTGATGATGCTGAAAGCACGAAGAAAAGTATTCTTTCCGCTGCCGAAGAGGAATCCGAAGAAGCTGCCGATAAATATATGAATTCAAGCAGAAAGAAAAGCGGAAATAAATATGTCCGTGATATCTCAAAGGCTGAGCTTGAAATGAAAAAGAGCGTTCTGCGCTGCCGTGAGGAGCTTTCCGACAAGGTTTTTTCCAAGGTCGAAGAAAAGCTTTCGGAATACCGCTCCACCAACGCTTATGCCGATACGCTTATCAAAAAGCTGCTCGTTCTTAATGTCGGAAAAGGCTCGGAGATACGCCTTGCACCCGATGATATGAAGCTTGCCGACGTCCTCAAAAAGGTCGTCAAGGCAGATGATGTTTCATTCATTCCAGACAGCTCGATAAAGTTAGGCGGTTTTTCCGTTTATTCCAAGGAAAAGGGTACTATCATCGACAAGACCTTTGACCTTGCGGTCGAGGAGCAGAAGAGCCTGTTCGTCAGCAGCAACGCCTTTGCGGAATAAGGGGAGGAATAGAATTGAATACAGTTTTTTCCATTAACGGCCCTGTTGTAAAGGTCAAGGATACAACGGATTTCTCCATGCTTGAAATGGTATATGTCGGCGCAAAGAAGCTTGTCGGCGAAGTTATCAATATGTCAAGCGAAGAAACCACTATACAGGTCTATGAATCAACAACGGGACTGAAACCGGGTGAACCCGTAACGGGCAGCGGAATGCCAATGTCCGCAGTTCTGGGTCCCGGCATCATCTCGAATATATTTGACGGTATCGAACGCCCGCTGAAAAAACTTGAAGAGATCAGCGGCGCATTCATCGGTGAGGGAAGTACGGTTTCCTCCCTCGATACCGAGAAAAAATACAGCGTCACAATGAAGGTAAAGGTCGGGGACAGCATAAAGGGCGGAGATATCTACGCCGTTTGCCCCGAAACACCCGTTATCGAGCATAGATGTATGCTTTCGCCTTATTTAAAGGGCGAGATCACTTGGGTCGCTGAAAACGGCGACTACAGAATTAACGATGTTGTCGCAAAGCTTAAAAAGGAAGACGGCACGGAGGTCGAGCTTACTCTCTGCCAGAAATGGCCTATCAAGCAGGCTCGTCCTTTCGCTGACCGTCTGCCGATAAATAAGCCGCTTATCACGGGTCAGCGTGTTATCGATACTGTTTTACCGATAGCAAAGGGCGGCACGGCTGCAATACCTGGCGGCTTCGGCACGGGCAAGACTATGACCCAGCACCAGCTTGCAAAATGGTGCGATGCTGATATCATCGTATACATCGGCTGCGGCGAGCGCGGCAACGAAATGACGCAGGTTCTTGAAGAATTCTCCGAACTCGTTGACCCGAGAACGGGAAAGGCTCTTACCGACAGGACCGTACTTATCGCAAATACATCGAATATGCCTGTTGCGGCTCGTGAAGCTTCGATATATACGGGCATCACGCTTGCGGAATATTACCGTGATATGGGTTATCATATCGCAATTATGGCTGACTCGACCTCACGTTGGGCGGAGGCTCTCCGTGAAATAAGCGGCAGACTTGAAGAAATGCCTGCCGAAGAAGGCTTCCCTGCATATCTTCCGTCAAGAATTTCCGAATTCTACGAACGTGCAGGCTACGTCCGCAGCCTCAACGGTTCGGAGGGTTCCGTTACTATCATCGGTGCGGTATCTCCGCAGGGCTCGGACTTCTCCGAGCCAGTTACGCAGAACACAAAGCGTTTCGTAAGATGCTTCTGGGCGCTCGACAAGGCTCTCGCTTATGCACGTCATTATCCTGCTATCAACTGGAACGACAGCTATTCGGAGTATATGGACGACCTCAGTGAATACTACGAGGAAAACGTCAACCCCGAATTTATGAAGTGCCGTCTTGAAATAACCAAGATACTCCACGAGGAAAACAAGCTTATGGAGATCGTAAAGCTTATCGGTTCGGACGTTCTTCCCGAAGACCAGAAGCTTATCATCGAGATCGCACGTGTTGTCCGTGTAGGATTTTTGCAGCAGAACGCTTATCATAAGGACGATACCTATGTTCCGCTCGAAAAGCAGTACCTTATGATGAAAGCTATACTCTGCCTTTACGAAGAGTCGAAAAAGGCTGTCGCTTCGGGCGTAACTGCCGCAGCTCTTCTTGAAACGGGACTTTTTGAAAAGGTCATCAAGGTAAAATACGATATACCTAACGATAAACCCGAAATGTTCCGCCTGCTGAACGTTGAGATCGAGCAGGGAATAAAGAAACTTGTTCAGGAGGTCGTCTGATATGGGCTTACAGTATGTAGGATTGAAAGAAATTAACGGACCTCTTGTTGTCCTCGATAATGTTGACAATGCTTCGTTCGATGAAGTTGTTGAGATCCGTCTTGACGACGGCACACAGCGACTCGGACGAGTTGTTGAAATTTCGGGTAAGCGGGTTGTTCTTCAGGTCTTTGAGGGTACAAAGGGACTTTCAATGACCAATACACGCACAAAGTTCACGGGAAAGCCGATGGAGCTTGCACTTTCGGGCGAAATTCTCGGCAGAGTTTTCAGCGGCGCAGGAAAGCCTATCGACGGTCTTGGAGATATCTTCCCCGAAAAGACAGCCGATATCAACGGTCACCCGCTCAACCCCGTTTCCCGTACATATCCGAGAAACTATATCAACACGGGTATCTCCTCTATTGATGCGCTCATGACGCTTATCAGAGGTCAGAAGCTCCCTATCTTCTCGGGTTCGGGTCTTTCGCACAATAAGCTTGCCGTTCAGATCGTTCGTCAGGCTAAGATAGCCGAAGATAACGGTCAGGGCTTCGCTGTCGTTTTCGCAGCAATGGGCGTTAAGAACGACGTTGCAGACTACTTCCGCAGAAGCTTTGAGGAAAGCGGCGTTCTCCAGCGAGTTGTAATGTTCCTCAACCTCTCGAACGACCCTATCATCGAGAGAATCCTTACACCGAGATGTGCGCTCACAGCCGCAGAGTATCTTGCGTATGAAAAGAATATGCATATCCTCGTTATCCTTACGGATATGACTTCATACGCCGAAGCTGTCCGTGAGTTCTCCTCATCAAAGGGAGAAATCCCAGCAAGAAAGGGTTATCCGGGATACCTTTATTCCGACCTTGCTTCTATTTATGAACGTGCAGGCGTTATCAACGGCTCGGAGGGTTCTATCACGCAGATACCTATCCTCACAATGCCGAACGATGATATCACTCACCCTGTTCCAGACCTTACGGGTTATATCACAGAGGGTCAGATAGTTCTCGACAGAGGACTTGAACAGTCGGGCGTTTATCCGCCTATCTCAGTCCTTCCGTCACTTTCACGTCTTATGAAGGACGGCATCGGCGAGGGCTATACAAGAGCCGACCACTCGGCAGTTTCCAACCAGCTTTTTGCCGCTTATGCAAAGGTAAGCGACGCAAGAGCGCTTGCCTCCGTAATCGGTGAGGACGAACTTTCCGAGCTTGACAAGGCGTATATGCGCTTCGGACGTATGTTTGAGAAATATTTCGTTTCACAGGGCGAAGAGGAGAACCGTTCTATCGATGAAACCCTCGATCTCGGCTGGAATCTGCTTTCGCTCCTGCCCAAGTCCGCTCTTGACCGTGTGGACGAAAAGCTTCTCGAAGAAAAATACAACGATAAAGCGGAAGAATTGTTCCAATAATGCAGAAAGAAACGAAAGGAGGCGGTCGGAATGGCTGAACAGGTTTTCCCCACCAAAGGCAACCTGCTTAATATGCAGAAATCGCTTGCGCTCGCACAGCTTGGCTATGAGCTTCTCGACAAAAAGAGAAATATCCTTATCCGTGAGCTTATGCAGATGGTCGATACGGCGAAAGAACTGCGTGAGAGCATCGGCGTGACCTATATCGAGGCATATTCCGCACTCCAGATGGCGAATATCACGCACGGCGTTGTCGAAAATATCGCCGAGGGTATGCCCGTTGAAAATACGGTCAGCGTTTCTTACCGAAGCGTAATGGGCTGCGAGCTTCCGAAGCTTTCGGTCGAAAAAAAGAAGCTTTCGCTCGATTACGGCTTTATGAATACCGACAGCAACGTTGACAAGGCTTATATCAGCTTCGTCAGGGTAAAGGAAATGACGGTAACGCTTGCCGAAGTTGAAAACAGCATCTACCGTCTTACAAATTCGATAAGAAAAACGCAGACGAGAGCAAATGCGCTCCAGAATATCGTTATCCCGAAGTATCAGAGCACGGTAAAATACATTTCGGGCAGCCTTGACGAAAAGGAACGTGAGGAGTTCTCACGAATGAAAGTCATCAAGGCGCAGAAAATGCGCAAACGTGCAAAATACAGAGTTAAAAAGTAAAAAACACGTTATTGAAAAAGCTGCACAAAATTAAAGTTTACGTCCACGCTTTTTAAAGGG
>URTF01000105.1 GCA_900550695.1 uncultured Ruminococcus sp. | reverse complement strand
ACGCTGTCCCCTTGACCCCTGCCACCCTTTAAAAAGCGTGGACGTAAACTTTATTGCTCTTGGTTTTACAATACCTTTGAAAGGAACTCACGCAGACGTGGGTTCTGCGGATTCTCGAAGAACTCTTTCGGTGTATTCTGCTCCATTATATAGCCGTCTGCCATAAACATTACTCTTGATGCGACTTCCCTTGCGAAGCCCATTTCGTGCGTTACGACTATCATTGTCATACCGTCCTTGGCGAGCTGTTTCATAAGCTCGAGGACTTCGCCGACCATTTCGGGGTCGAGTGCGGAGGTCGGTTCATCAAAAAGCATAACATCGGGGTTCATTGCGAGTGAACGTGCGATAGCTATTCTCTGCTTCTGACCGCCCGAGAGCATTGCGGGGAATGAATTTGCCTTATCGGGAAGTCCTACTCTTTCGAGCAGTTCTTCAGCTTTGCTGTCGGCTTCTGCCTGCGTCATAAGTCCGAGCTTAACGGGAGCAAGCGTGATATTTTTCTTTATCGTAAGGTGCGGAAAGAGGTTGAAGTGCTGGAAAACCATGCCCATTTTGCGGCGCATAAGGTTGATATCCCTATCGTTTGCGTGGGTGATATCGCTTCCCTCGAAGAGGATAGTTCCCTCGGTCGGTATTTCCATAAGATTCAGACAGCGCAGGAACGTTGATTTACCCGAGCCTGACGGTCCGATAACAACGACTTTTTCACCCTTATAGATATGCTCATCGATACCTTTGAGGACTTCATTGTCGCCGAAGGTCTTTTTTAATCCTTTAACGTCTATCACTCTGTCTTAATCTCCTTTCAAGCTTTGTAACGAAGTGCGAAAGCACAACTACCATTACGAGGTAGATTATCGCAACGGAAATGAGCGGCATAAATGCGGAATAGGTCTGCGAACGAATGATATCGCCGCCTTTTGTGAGGTCCTGAACCGCGATATAACCCGAAACCGAGGTTTCCTTCAGCAGGACGATGCACTCATTTGCGAGCGCAGGAAGCACGTTTTTGAACGCCTGCGGAAGAATTATCGAGATCATTGTCTGACGATAGTTAAGTCCGAGGCTTCTTCCTGCTTCAAACTGTCCGTCATCGATCGAAGCGATACCCGAACGGACTATTTCCGCAACGTAAGCGCCCGAGTTGATACCGAATGCGATTATCGCAACGAATATCTTTGAGATAGGGACGCTTGCAAAGATAACGAAATAAATTATAAGGAGCTGAACAACAACAGGTGTTCCTCGGATAACGGTAAGATAGATCCTGCATAAAAAGTTTCCGACCTTCATTTTGCCCGTCTTATCGTGCGTGAAGCGGACTATCGCAATGATGAATCCGAGCACCATTCCTATAAGAACGGAGAAAAATGTTATCAGAAGCGTTGTTCCGAGACCGTTTGCAAGATAATGCCAACGATCCTGCTCGATGAAATTCTGCTTAAAACTATCGACAAATCCCAAATCTACACTTCCCTTTCTGTTCTTTTATCAAATATTCGGCTTTTCCTAAAAATCGCCGCACATAAGCAGTTTTAAGTGCGGCGATGCATTTTGATATTTGAAGTAAAAATTACTTCTTTCTTACGATGATTACCTGATTGGATTCTGTGTAAGGATCGGAGAAGAGAACGTTCTTCATTCTGTCCTCGGTAACGGTCATACCTGCGCAGCCAACGTCTGCCTTGCCGGACTGAACTGCTGCGATAATGGAATCGAATGCCATATCATCTATACGGAGTTCGTAGCCGAGCTTGTCGCAGATAGCTGTCATGATATCAACGTCAAAGCCAACGATATTGTCGCTTTCCTTATATTCGTAAGGAGGGAACTCAGCATTTGTAGCCATAACGAGAGTGCCGTTGCTGTAGTCTGTGTCCTCGGGGGAAACATAAGGGAGCGTACCCTTTGTGTCGCCGCTGTAGTTGCTGCGGATATTTGCGAGAGTGCCGTCAGCTTCAAGCTCTGCGAGTGCGCCGTTGATCTTTTCCTGGAGCTCTGTGTTGTCGAGCTTCATAGCGATAGCGTATTCTTCCTTTGCGAAAGGTTCGTCAAGGATCTCGATATCGTCATTCTTGGAAACGAAAACCTCGGCAGGTTCGCTGTCGATGATAACTGCGTCTACCTTGCCCTGCTTGAGAGCCTGAACAGCGTCAGCGCCCTTTGCGAACTTTTCAACCGTTGCGCCCTCGATGCCGTCAGCGTATGTATCGCCTGTTGTACCGAGCTGAACGCCGATAGACTTTCCGTTGAGGTCGTCAATGGAGTGAACGGTATTTGCGGGAACGCCGCAGCCTGTGAGCATTACGGCAGCCATAGAAACAGCTGCTGCAATAGATAATAACTTTTTCATAAAGCATATCCTTCCTTTTTCATAAAAATCTAACTTACATTATAGCACATCGGTATGCAGAATTCAACCATTTCTATAAATTTTAATATTTATAGCATATTTATGCCGCAAAACCCTGCAAAATACAGTATTTTTGTTGACTTTTCGTATAAATTGTGCTAAAATAGCCGTGAAATAAAGTAAAAAAGGTGAACTTACACTATGAATATGAAGAAAATTTCGCAAGTAATGGACAATGCAATAAATTCGGGCGAGGAAGTCGGTGCGGCTGTTGTTATCGTCAAGGACGGAGCGCCTATCGGCAGCTACGCCTGCGGTTACGCTGATGCCGAAAGCAAAAAGCCGATGCAGACCGACACTATCTGCCGAATGTTCTCCTGCTCGAAAATAGCAACTGCGGTCGCTGCGATGATATGCCTTGAGCGTGGTCTTATCGCAATGGAGGACGAGCTGTGCCGCTTTATCCCCGAGTTTGAACATTCGGAATATTACGCCGACGGCAGGCTTTACCCATGCAGCCGCAGGATAAAGGTTTCCGACCTGCTGAATATGACCTCGGGCATCGCTTATCCCTGCGATGAAAAAGGCGCAGAAGCGATAAATACCGTTTGGTATGAGCTTGACCAAAGCTACCGCAATGGCAATATGATGACAACGGCTGAATTTGCCAAAAGAGCCGCCAAGTCCCCTCTTCTCTTCGATGTCGGAGCAAAGTGGATGTACGGTTCAAGCGCTGATATTATGGGCGCAGTTATAGAGGCGGCATCGGGTATGGAATACCGTGATTTTTTGAAAAAGAACATTTTTGAACCGCTCGGAATGGACGATACGGACTTCTTTGTGCCAAAGGAGAAGCGTGGCAGACTTGGCAAAATATACGAATGTGCGGGAAAAGAACCGAAAGAGTTCACGGGTACTAACCTTGCGATATTTGACTTTGAGGAAAAGCCGAACTTCCAGTCGGGCGGTGCAGGACTTTTCTCCACGGCTGAGGACTATGCAAAGCTCGGAGCGGCACTTTCAACGGACGGCAAGGGCATCATAAGCCGCAAGACGGCAAGTTTTCTCACGGTAAACTCGCTTTCTGAAAAGCAGAGGGAAACATTCACATGGGATTCGTGCAAGGGCTGCGGCTATGCAAATTTTATGCGGATAGTCGAAAACAGAAACAATGCAGGCATGACAGTTTCGGACGGCTCGTTCTGCTGGGACGGCTGGACGGGAACATACCTTATGAATGACCCTGCCGAAAAGCTTTCGGTCTCTATCACGATGCAGCGTGCAGGTGCAGGAACTACAAGGCTTGCAAAGGCTGTTATCAATGCGGCGGAAAGCTCTTTTTAATGCGTAATTCGTAATGCGTAATGCGGAATTTATTTACCGATACAAAAAGCGGTACAGCTCATTTTTGGGGTTGTACCGCTTTTTATTTAAAATTATGCTGAGAGCATACCGCAGGACAAGTAAAATGATGTATAATAAAACAGTAAATATACAGGTTGCTTGAAGTGCAGCTTGTTTACGATCAACTATGAGGGGATGCAAATTTATGAAATTAACTGGAAAAAGGGTCATATCATCTGTTTTGGCAATGGTATCGATATTCGGAATAATGTCATCGAATATTTGCGCCGCAGATACTGTTGAACTTGCCCGAACCGAACTGATGTCCGAACAGAACAGCGGCAAATTGCCTGCGCCGACCGGATTTAAGGGAAATATCAACGCTGAATTTGTGGAAATAAGCTGGGAGCCGGTCGAGGGTGCTGAAGGCTATTATATATACCGGTATGATGAATATTACGGTGATTACAGGTATATCGGTTCATCAGCAGAGCCAAGTTATACAGTAACAGGCTTACAAAGAAACAGTTCATACAAATTTAAGATTTGTGCGTGCAAAAACGATTCGAGCGGTGAATTATCAGAAGCCATCAAAGTAAAAACTCTCGCAGTTCCGACTCCGGTTATCAAAAAAGACCGATATGATGCCGAAAATGAATTCTCTTGGGATTATATTACGGGAGCAAAATATTATAAGGTCTATAAATACAGCAAAAAAGCCAAAGAATTCAAATATATAGCCAAAGTTGAAACACCTCACTTTACTGATGAAAATGCAAAAGGCGGTGCAACAAATTATTACAAGGTTGCTGCTGTAACTGATGAGGGCGTAAGTAAATGCAGTGAAATATATAAGATCACTATACCCAAACTAACCACTCCCCATGTAACTGCCTACTTTGATAATGACTGCATTCATGTTGTTTGGGACGAAATACCCAACGCATCCCAATATTATGTATACAAATACAGCACCAAAAACAAGAAATATGCTCTCATAAGCAAAGAAAGTTATTATACCAATGTGTATATAGATAAAAAGATAAAATCCGGCAAGACCTATAATTATAAAATCCGTGCCGTCAATGATTATGGAAAAAGCAATTACAGTCAGAGAGCATCTGTGCATATTCCCAAAATGGACAAACCTGCAGCACCTGTTATAAAAAATACCGAAGCTAATACATATTCTGTAAGTTTCTCTTGGAATGATGTCAAGAATGCAAGTTCTTATATTATATATAAGTATAACTCTAACTCACAGAAATTTGAGGAAGTTGACACTACTACAAGCACAAATGTTACAGTAAGCTGGCTCTCGTCAGACACTACCTACTACTTTAAGGTCGCTGCAAAGAATGGCATGACAGGTATTGGACCAAGAAGCAAACAAATAACGATCACCACTAAAAAAAGAGCTTCAAGCTCCAATCACAGCCTGACATGGGTATGCCCTGCCTGCGGAACAACGAACTACGACTTCGGCGGTTTGAGCTTCGCCTGCACAAACTGCAAAAATATGAAACCGACCAAAGACACATGGACTTGCCCGAGATGCGGAACCACCAACTTTAACTGGGGACTTGGCATTTGCTCTAAGTGCAAAAATTTAAAACCATAAAAAATTATAATATGCTAAAAAAGGCACGGCTCACAGAATGTATGCGAGCTGTGCCTTATTTGTTACGCAAAAACGGCGGTGCAATTCAACCGAACT
>URTF01000104.1 GCA_900550695.1 uncultured Ruminococcus sp. | reverse complement strand
TGACGAAAAATCTGACTGCGCATCTGAGGCACTATGGTTTTTAGAGGCGACCTAAATAAACCGAAAGGAACGTATTACTATGGCAAAAAGCAAAAAAAGCGGCAGCAAAACCTACACTCCGACTCCGCAGAAGAAAAACAGAGGTCTTGCCTTTAAAATTATTATGGTGATACTCGCAGTCGCACTTGCGGCAGGTATCATAATAATGCCTATCGAATCATCGCTCAGAGCCTACGCCGAAGAAGCCGTGGGCGAGTCCGTCACGGTCGAAGCTTTTGAAACGGGAAAACTTGCCGATGCTGTCAGCGAAGCCGCAAACGGCACGGACTACAACTTCATCACGAAAATATGCGTTATGAGCGGAACGCTTGACGCTTCGGACTGGAGCGCACTCAACGCTATCCCGAACCTTGAATATGTCGAGCTTGCAAAGACCGACACAGAGGACGGCATCATTCCCGATAACGCTCTCCCCTGCCGCAACCAGCTCCGCTTTATCAGCCTGCCGAAGAATACAGTTGAGATCGGCGACAGCGCTTTCAACAGCAACCGAAAGCTTGAAAAAATTTCAATGCCGAACACCGTTGCAAAGGTCGGCAGCCATGCCTTTGAAGCCTGCGAAGCACTTGCGGAAATGCCCAATTCGGTTGGGATAACCTCGTTCGGCGAGGGTGCTTTCAAGGACTGCAAAAGCTTTGAAAGCTTCACAGTTTCGCCCGAGGTAACGGAAATCCCCGCAAACGCTTTCGGCAAGTGCGGCTTCTCCGAAATCATCATCGGACCGTCCGTAACATCGGTCGGCGACGGTGCTTTTGCAGACTGCAATAACCTCACCGATATTTATGTTTACGCCGAAAATGCGCCGTCCGTAAACGCTTCGAGTGCATTTATGAATGTCGGCGGAACTGTTCACGTTTACCCCGACAGCGCAGAAAGCTACACAGCTTGGGAATACAACAACCTCAAAATCGCAGGCGATCTTGACGGCGAATATCCCGTTGAAGCTCCCGAGCCTGCCGAAGTGACAGAAGAAGAGCCTGCAGAAACGGGAACTGCGGTCGTATCTGAAACAGCGGTACAGGACGGGCAGTCTGAAACCGCCGCAGCTGCCGAAACGGCTGAAGCCTCCGCACCGCAGAGTGGATTGAGCGTTGGCGTTGTTATCGTCATCGTTGCAATGGCTGTTGTGATCGCTATACTTGCTACTATTCTTGTTATGAAGTCAAAAAAATCTTAAAATGCTGATATCCGTCAATAAATTATTACATAATAATACTATTATAATAATTTAGCTGACGGAATTTTTATAAAAAAACTTGGAGAAAACTATGGATAAAAGAATTTCCGCACTTATCGAAAACATTGAAAAGGTCATTGTCGGAAAGCACGATGTTATCATGAATGCTGTAACTGCGCTCATTATGGAGGGGCACGTTCTTATCGAGGACGTCCCCGGCGTTGGAAAGACCCAGCTTGCGGCGGCACTTTCACGCTCTGTCGGCGGCAGCTTCAACCGAATCCAGCTCACGCCCGACATTATGCCGTCCGATATCACTGGCTTTTCGATGATAAACCGAACCACGGGAGAATTTGAGTATAAAAAGGGAGCGGCATTCTGCAACTTTCTGCTTGCTGACGAGATAAACCGTGCTTCGCCAAAGGCGCAGTCGGCTCTGCTCGAGGTCATGGAGGAACGTCAGATAAGCGTTGACGGACAGACGCACTCGCTCATGCGCCCGTTTATGGTTCTCGCAACGCAGAACCCCGTTGAGACCTACGGCACATATCATCTTCCCGAAGCGCAGATGGATCGTTTCGCAATGCGCATAAGCATGGGGTACCCGACCTTAGCCGAGGAGAGTGCAATACTTGAACGAAACGAATTTGAGAACCCCGTTTCAAAGCTTTCCCCCGTTATCACTACGGACGATGTTGCCGCTTTGCAGGACGAAGCGAAGAAAGTCCGTGCGGCTGAAAATGTCAAAAACTACATCGTTTCCATTGCCGAGGCAACGAGAAATGATGAGAATATCAAGCTTGGAGTAAGTCCGAGAGGAAGCATCGCACTTTTCAAGGCTGCAAAGGCAAGAGCTTTCATTGATGACAGGGATTTTATCACTCCCGATGACGTAAAAAGCTGCGCAGTGATCGTTCTTTCACACAGAATAATGCTCTCGCCCAAAGGCAAAGCAACCCTCGGTTCAGCAGAAAGTGCGATAGAAAATGCCGTTTCACTCGTTGAAGTTCCGACCGAATAAGAGGGACAGGCTATGAAAAAAAAGCTTCCCCACAAAAAACAGAGCCGTGCAGCTGCGTTGACCGTGCGCTGTTTCGGCTACATTATTGCGCTCGGTTTATCTCTCATATTTGCGTTGTTTATGTCGGCATCAACGGGCTGGATGTTTTTCTATATCCTCACCGCTGCGCTCATTTTCTCGCTCATCGTTCAGCTGCTGACATATATTTCATATAAAAAAGGCCTCATCCGCATCGAAATGTCGTTCGGCAGCACCCTTGTCTACAAAAACGAACAGCTTAAACTTCATATAAATATCATAAACAACAGCTTTTTCCCCATTTCAAACATCGGCATAAAGCTTGCCGAAACAGAGGGAATGATCTGCGATCCGTCCGAATTTTCCGCAGCCGCTCCTGCAAAGGGCAGCACAAGCTTTGACGCTGTCATAAAACCGACAATGTGGGGCGCTCTGCGCATTGGCGAAACTGTGATGACCGTTTCAGACTTTATGAACATTGTCAGTTTCAGGGTAAAACCGTCCCAATCTGCTGAAAAGGTCTATGTTTTTCCCGATATTCCCGAAATTTCGCCCGACTGCCCATTTATTCGCTCGGCGGCTGATGCAATACGTTTTTCGGACGAAAGCGAGGAGACCAAGGAAAATGACGGCTACAGTATGTTCGGCGGAATGCCCGGCTTTACGCACCGTGAATATGCCGAGGGCGATCCGATAAAACGCATAAACTGGAAGCTTTCCTCAAAAAAAGATGCGTATTATGTACGCCTTGATGATGAGATCGAAGCTATGCAGCAGACTGTTGTTATAGACAGCGGCGGAACTGACCGCAGGCTTTGTGAGCGCTCAGTCGAGGGTGCGCTCGGTGTTTGCTCTGCCATGTTAAAGCTTGGGTTTGAAAGCTCTGTATGGTTTCGGACGAAAGACGGCTTCGAGCCGCACGAGGTCAACGATGAAGCGGAGCTTTCGGAGCTTCGGACGGCACTTGCACGGTATGAATTTTCTTCGCCCGAAAAAACGCCCCGACTTCCCGTAAAAGAGCTTTGCAATGCCGAAAAAACAGGCTCGGCGATGCTTTTCACCCCCGGCGCAGACGCTTTGCTCAAAGCAGAAATGGATCACGCCGAAAATTACGGTCTGAAATTCACTGCGATAGCTCACGATATCCCGACCGATATAAACAGCTCTGATTTTATCGCAGATGATTTTTTCGAATAAGCTTTTTAAAAGAAAGGAGCGGCAGATTTGGAAGATATAAAATTTTTCTCATGGGAAAATGCTGTAAAAAAGGCTCTGCCGTTCATCTTTGTTCAGGCAGTCTGCTCCGCACTGTCTTATCTGTATCTGAAAAGCTTTCTCAACCTTTATGCGCTGCTCACGGCGGGACTTTCTCTCCTGTTTTTTGCGGCATTTGACTTTATTTCACGGCATAAAAAAATCGGTTCGTTTATCTATGCGGCAATAATGGCAGCTGTATTGGTTCTTATCGACGTAATTATGACGTTTGCCCGAAACAAGACGGAGTTTATCGAATGGTTTCTCACAGGTGCTGCTACTGTTGATACGAATGTGGAATATATGCTCACGCTCGTGCTGTTCTTCACTTTTTTCATATGCTCGACCGTCTATTATTTCACGCATATAACCTACCGCATATCGATACTGACCCTTATCGCTCTCATTCCCTGTGCGATATATGTCAAGGCATCACAGCAGATACCTGCCGTTTACTCGGCTCTGCTTGCGGCAGCTGACATTCTGCTTTATCTTTATCATTACAAAACAACTGCAGTTTTGGGCGTTTCAAAGCACGGAAAGGCTGCCGCCGTAACGGGATATGTCGACTTTGCGGCAGCCGCACTGCTTATTGCTGTGCTTATCCCCAAACCTACGGAAACACCTTACTACGAAAAATTTGAGCAGTTCAGCTCCTACTTTTCATTCAGCGGAAACTTCGGCAGGATCAACGGCAGCTACACCGAACACTCGGGCAATGCCGATCTTTACAACCAGATGGAAAACCGACAGCTTTTCATTGTCAACACCGATTCGCCCGAATACTACAAGGTGCAGGTCTATGACAGCTACGACAGCGAGAACCGCTGGTGGTACTCAAAGACGTCCTCACCAAGCAGAATGTCCCGTCTTGTCTGGCAGGATCAAGCCGAAAGCCGCAGTCTTTCAAAGCTTGCAAAAGCTTATCTTGAATATCTCGGCAAGGGTGGAACACTGCTCCCCGAAAGTATAGACAAAGCTGCGCTTGAACGCCTTGCCGCCGAGGAAGAGAGCGTTCATACAGCCTATATCAAGCCGCTCGACTATCCGTCAGTTTATCTGCTTGCGCCCGAGCGTATCATCTCCGCCTCGCTTTATGGCAGGAGTGACGCCGTATCAGCAGCCCGTACTGACCTTGGCGAGGTTATGACTGACCCAAATATCAATAACTCCTTCATTCGCCCGAACGAAGAATACTCGGTCAGCTTTTACAGCGGAAATGCGGCATATTCGGGCGGCTATATCGAATCGGGATATTGCGATATGAGCCATGAAGAATTCTACTCGCTCCTCTTCGATATGGCGTATAATTACGACCTCGGCACGGAAAATTACAATACCGTCTATGCCTTTCTGCGTGAATATCACGATGAATTTATTGCTCTGCCGTCAAGCTATAATGGTTTTGAAGAATACGATATTTCCGAGGAAATGCGTCAGCTTTCCGACCGTATCACCGAGGGTCTGACCTATGACTATGAGAAAGCCAAGGCGATAGAAAGCTTCTTCACCGACGGGAGCTTCACCTATGACCTCGGCTACAGAGCACCGAGTGCCAACGACACTCCCGAGTTTTTTGTCAACGAAAGCCGCAGAGGGACCTGCTCCGATTTTGCAACAGCGTTCTGCCTGCTCGCCAAAGCCGCCGGATTGAACGTCCACTATGTTGAGGGCTTCAACAGCGGCGAGATCCAAACCGCAGGCGTTTACAGCATCTCGACCGAAAATGCCCACGCTTTTCCCGAGGTCTATATTGCAGGCGCAGGCTGGGTGATCTATGAACCGACAGTATCGGGAGGCAGCGCAGGCTCGGAAAAAAGCAGCGGCACAAACAGCGGCGAAACGGACTATCTCACACTCTTCGTCACAAGCCTGACCGTTGTTATCATTGGAGTTCTCCTGCTTGTTATAATAATTTTCTTACCGACAATAAGCGAAAAGCTTTTCATCTTACGCATCAGACACTCAGATAGCAGCAAGGCTGTGATCCTCATCTACAACCGACTTTCGGCAAAGCTTTCAAGACGTTTTAAGACAAACACCAAGACCCTTACCCCGAAACAGCTTTCGGCGCTGATACTCGAAAAAACGGATATCACTGCCGACGATATCATCGTCCCATTTGAGCTGGCATGCTACGGTGGAAAAAACATCCCGAAAGAAGTTGCGGAAAAAGCCTTGGAAAAATACAAACTAATTGCAAAAAACGCAGCTAAATCAATGCGTAATTCGTAATGCGTAATGCGTAATTGTTTTTTTGCGCAAATTACCGTAAGACTGTAAGGGCGGATTCTATATCCGCCCGCAGCCTGTCGAAAAAGTATATTATTGAAAAAAGTTGCACAAAATTAAAGTTTACGTCCACGCTT
>URTF01000103.1 GCA_900550695.1 uncultured Ruminococcus sp. | reverse complement strand
GCCACCCTTTAAAAAGCGTGGACGTAAACTTTAATTTTGTGCAATTTTTTCAATAATACACTTTTTCAACAGACTGCATTTTTGATCAACTGTTTTTGATAACGTCGTTGAGCTTATCGATAATGATGTTCATTATTTTGAGCCTTGCGTACATCTTACTGTTCGCTTCGATAATATTCCACGGAGCGGTCGTTGTTGAGGTCTTCTGTATCATCTCATCGACAGCTTTTTCGTAAGCGTCCCATTTTTCTCTGTTGCGCCAGTCCTCGTCGGTGATCTTCCACTGCTTTGCAGGGGTGTTCTGACGCTCGGTAAAGCGGCGGAGCTGTTCGTCCTTATCGATCTGAAGCCAGAATTTCAGCACGATTATTCCGCTGTCCGCAAGCTCCTGCTCGAACTCGTTTATCTCACGGTAAGCCATTTTACAGCGTTCTTCGGGGGTGAATTTTTCGATGCGTTCCACCATTACTCTGCCGTACCATGAACGGTCAAAGATAGTGATATGACCGGTTTTCGGGAGATTGTTCCAGAAACGCCACAAATAGTGGTGGTTAAGCTCCTTTTGGTCGGGTGCTGCGATAGGAACGGCTTCGTAGCCTCTCGGGTCGAGAGCCGTACCGATGCGCTTTATAGCGCCGCCCTTTCCTGCTGCGTCCCAACCTTCAAAAACCATAACAACGGGAATTTTCTTTTTATAAAGCTTTCCGTGTATCTTTGCAAGCTCCTTCTGCGCCTTTTTCAGCTCTTCAAAATACTTTGTCGGCTGAACGGTCTTGCCCTCCAGACGGACATCGGCAAGCTTTGGCATCGGAACATAGCTTACATTTTCGTGCAGGTCGGCAGTATTGTAGGTTCTCTGCGTATTTACGGCATTCGTTATCTGACTTACGAGGATATTGAACACCTGAAAACGTGTGAACTGGCGGTCTGTGGTGTCGATTATCTTCCATTGGCAGTAAGGCGTACTTGTCTTTGTGAGCATATCATCGAACTGCTTATAGTAGATATCGTAATTCTTGTTGCGCTTCTTATCAAGTTCGGTAACACGCCATTTTGTGGCGCTGTCCTCTTTCAGCTTGACGAAACGCTTTTTCTGCTCCTGACGTGAGATATGGAGGAAGAGCTTTATCACAAGGTATCCGTCATCGGTAAGCTGACGTTCAAACGTATTTACCTCATGGATACGGCGTTCATATTCTTCGTCCGAAACTCCGTCCTCCAGTTTTGCGATGGCAAGCTCCTGATACCAGCTTCTGTCCATTATGGACATCATTCCGTAAGCAGGTATATTCGCCCAGAAGCGCTTCATGAGAGGATAGCGTTTTTCATACTCGTTCGCAGGCATTGTTGAATACACCTTGAAGAAACGGGGGTCGAGCATTTTGATTATATCGGATATGAGCTGTCCTTTTCCCGAAGCTCCCCAGCCTTCGAGCAGGATTATAACGGGGAGCTTTTTCTCCTTTATCTTCTGCTGAAGCGTACAGAGGTTATCCTCGAGCTGTTTGGACATATCCTTGTAGTTTACTGATTTATTCTTATTGACAAGTGCATTTTCAAGCATTTTGTACTCCCTTTAGTTCTGTGATCCCCTGACCTCGTTTATACGTTCCTTTATCTCGTCGATGCGGTCATATCCATAGCCGGAAGCCAGGATAAGCTGTTCGTCCGATTTATCGTATTCATAAGCCATTGCATACGCTATTGCGAGATAAGCGTGTGCCGCAGGCTGTTCGGGGTATATAGCCGAGGCTTTTTCAAGGTAATCTATTGCAGTATAGGGTTTATTCTGTGAAATATAGAGTGAACCCAGACTGACATACAGTCCGACCGAATCAGCGTTCTGCGGATCGTATTCAAGCGCCTTTTCGTACATTCTGAGCGCATCGTCCGTTCTGCCGAGCTTGCTGTAGCATACTCCTGCCGTCACCCTGCTTTTGAAAAGGGTCGGCTTTATTTTCAGAGCCTGAAGATGTGCATCGAGGGACTGTTCATAGTCGCCGAGCTTAAAATACGTTTCACCGAGATAGAAATAGTAATTCTCGGGCTTCATCGCCTTAAAATTTTCTGTATCCGCAGTCTGTAGCTGTTCCTGCGCCGACGCATAATTTCCGCTGTCGTACTCCTCGATAGCATCGTAAACAATGTTGTCGTCTTTGGAATACTGTCCGCAGGAGGTCAGCATCACTGCCGACATACAGACTGCGGCTGCGGAAAGAACGATACGTCCTAATTTTGACTCACTCATAGGTATAGTATAACGCACTCCTTATTTGCTTATGCTGTTGATATTGTCAAGAAGATTTTTCTTTGCGTCAAGGCTCTTGATGCCGTCTGCAAAGAGGCAGTCCATTCTGTAGCGGATATAGTCGTCATAAAGCTTCGAGCCGAAGATACAGTCATCGAAGAGGTTCTTGTAGGACTTGCTGTCCATATTGCCCGAAATGATGTAGAGGAGCTTTTCGAGAACGAGCATCTTCTTCTCTGCGTCTGTGCCGCCCGAACGCTTGATAACAGCGATATCGTCAACGAGCTTTAACTTATCGGAACGAACTGTGTAATGATCCTTTTCAATGCCGCCGAGGAAACAGATGATGTTTGTTCTGAGGGCGGAATCGGTGAACGGGAATTCTTCGAGCGGCAGGCTTTCAGCCTTGACGGGAACGAAAATATTTTCATCTGCATATGGGAATACGAGTTCCTTGTAGATATCGCAGAACCAGTATTTTCCGTCTGCTTTCGCAACGAGCGGATAACGGTAGCCCTTGCCGTCGCTGCTGAGAGAGGTATCAATGATTGGTTCGTTTGCGGAAGAATAATAGCCGTCGAAGTTGAGTTCACACTTGCCTGCGATAACGGAGAGAAGCTTATCGTATGTATATTCGCCGAGATCCTCCTTGTCGCCGTCGAGGAATGTTCTCACACCTGCGAACGAGTTCTTGTGGAGGTCGGAAGCGAAGTCTTCGGAGCATACATACTTGCAGTTGAGCTGTGACATAATGCCCGTTACGACTGTATCGGAGATAAGTCCGTCATCTTCGTTGTAATCGTAATTCGAGATCATATAATCCCTGAGCGCAGCCTTGATGATCTCCTCTTCCCTGCCTGTAAGGTTCGAGAATTCAAAGCGTTCGTAAACTATATTGAACATAACATCAACGGGGATATTTCCGCTGATATACTTAAAGCGGTCGTTGTTGAGGAGCATAGCCATTTTCGGCAGTATCTGCTGCTTCTGCGATTCGGAAGTGGTGATCTTGTTGGACATTATGCCGAGGCAGATAAGGAACTCCGCATAGTCCTTCATTATCTTCTGTTCGCTGAGATAATTGAAGAAATAGCCGTAAACATAGCCTGCGAAAAATTCCTTAAGGCTGTTGAAAAGCTCGGGCTTTGCCGAAACTTCGCCGACAAACTTCTTGATGAACGCAGGTATCTCATCAGCAGCGATAGACTTCTTTCCGCCGTTGGCTTCAATAAGAGCCTTTTCCTGCGACTTTACGAAAAGCTTGAGGAACTTCGTATATTCGGATTCATTCACGGGCTTTTTGCCGTAGTCTTCGTTGAAAGTCCAGATGAGATACGCTCTCTGCATATTTCTGAGGGCGTCCTCCGAGCCGTCTACAAGTGTTCTTACATCGATCTCACCGAATTTTTTGTTCTTGTTGAAATCGGCAAGTATCTTTTCGATCTCCTCTTTGAATGCAGCTAAAGCAGGAGATTTATCCATAAAAACGATTGAATCGAGGATCTCCGCACCGGCAGCTGTAATGTTCAGCTTTACGCTCATATTATGTTCATTCCTTTCAAGAATATAATTTACTGTACTCCGTAGGTTTTTCTGTATTCGAGCATCTTGTCAAGGTATTCCCTGCCGCCGATAACTCCCTTTTCGATAGCATCGATGATGTCATTGATGGTTACGATGGAATAAACCTTTACGCCGAATTCCTTATATGCTTCCTGAACGGCGGAATTATCGGAGTTGAGAGCCTTTTCCATTCTGTCAACGGTAATTACCATTCCGGTAACGTTCACCTTTGCAGCACCCGTAAGCTTAGGCATAACCTCTTTAAGAGCCTTGCCCGAGGTCATAACGTCTTCGATGATAACGACCTTTTCGCCGTCTGTGAGCTGCTTGCCGACAAACATACCGCCCTCGCCGTGATCCTTGGCTTCTTTTCTGTCGAAGCAGTAGCTTACATCTCTGCCATGCTGATTGTAAAGAGCAACGCAGGCGGAAACGCAGAGAGGGATACCCTTGTATGCAGGTCCGAAAAGAGTGTCGGCTTCGATCTTATTATCTTCGATGCAGGCAGCATAGAACTCGCCGAGCTTTGCAAGCTGCGCACCGGTCTTATAGTTGCCCGTATTGATGAAATACGGAGCTTTTCTGCCGCTTTTGAGCGTAAAATCGCCGAATGTCAGCACTCCGCAGTCGACCATAAATTTGATAAATTCCTGTTTGTAATCCATAAAAACCTCCGAGAAATCAACCTTTGCGGAGTTATTTTTCTCCGCCTGCGGAAATTCGTCCATGAGTTCGGGAATCGGGGCAAAATCCGCCCCAAAGCCACCAAAAATTGTCACTCGGCACAAAAAACCGCAGTTTGCAGTTATAAATTAGTTAAATTATAACATATTTCTAATCTAAAATCAACAGTAAATACAAATTTTATGCATAAAAAAATTTGATTTTTTTTAAGCAATATGCTATAATGATGTAGAACGCTACTTTATCCTCTACCGAAAGGACGAATTTTTTATGAAACGCAGCGGCTATATTTCATGGGACGAATACTTTATGGGCGTATCTCTCCTCGCAGCAAAGCGCAGCAAAGACCCGAACACGCAGGTCGGCGCTTGTATCGTCAGCAGCGACAATATCATTCTTTCAACGGGTTACAACGGCTTTCCGATAGGCTGCTCGGACGATGAATTTCCGTGGGCAAGAGAGGGCGCAGACACGAAGTACCGCTTTGTCGTTCACGCAGAACTCAATGCGATACTCAATTCCAACGGAAAATCACTCAAAGGCGCAAAGATATACGTTGACCTTTTTCCCTGCAACGAATGTGCAAAAGCAATTATCCAATCCGGCATAAAGGAAGTCGTTTACCTCTATGACAAGTATGCCGACAGCGAAGCTACAATTGCTTCAAAGCGTATGCTTGATGCCGCAGGAGTAAAATACACACGCCTTGAAACCAATATCGACAGCCTTGAACTGTCGTTCAAAAAAGAATAAAGGAAATACATAATTATGAGAATGAGAAGAAAAAAATGGGCTCGTCCCGAACTTGCGGTCTGCCCGTTTTACATTGAACACGCCGAGGAATACAAGGGAAAATGGAACACCGTTTTCGGAAATGATAAGCCTATCTACGCCGAACTCGGCTGCGGAAAGGGCGGCTTCGTCGTTCAGGCTGCGCAGTATTATCCCGATGTGAACTGGCTCGCAATGGATATCAAAAGCGAGATGCTCGCCGTTGCAAGACGAACCATAACCGCCGATTTTGAAGAAAAGGGACTGGAAATAAACAATATCAAGCTCGTTTCGCAGAATATCGAAAAGATAACCACTGCTTTTGACGAAAACGATAAGATCGACCGCATACATATAAATTTCTGCAATCCTTGGCCGAGAAAGCGCCATAAGAAGCGCCGTCTTACACACACACGCCAGCTTATGCAGTACAGAACGTTCCTGCGTGACGGCGGCGAGATACATTTCAAGACGGACGATGACGAGCTTTTCGAGGAATCGCTCCCCTACTTTGAACATTCGGGATTCTCGGTAAAATTCATCACAAGGGATCTACATAACTCTGACTATGCACCGAATTTTGAGACCGAGCATGAGAAAATGTTTTCCGCCGAGGGCAAAAAAATAAAGCTGCTCGTTGCGGTAAAGGAACAGCTTCCCGAGGGATATGTTCCGCCAAAGGAAAAGGACGAGCTTCCGCTTGAACCGAACGAACGGGAGGAATAACAATGGCAGTAAAGCTCAACGATAATGCAGAGATAGTTGCAAAAATAAAAGAGGGACTGAAAAGAACGGGCGGCTATTGCCCATGCAGACTGCAGCGCACCGAAGAAAACCGCTGTATGTGCAAAGAGTTCCGTGACCAGATAGCAGACCCGAATTTTGAGGGATTCTGCCATTGTATGCTCTATTATAAATCGAAAGACTGAATTCAATGCGTAATTCGTAATGCGTAATGCGTAATTATTTGCAAAGCCAACATTTGTTGGGCGTTGCGAAGCTAAGCAGCTGGTCGAGCTGAGCACAGCTCGTCAGGTGTCCAGAGGGCGGAAGCCCTTGG
>URTF01000102.1 GCA_900550695.1 uncultured Ruminococcus sp. | reverse complement strand
TACTAAACACCATTTAAAATTTGGAAAAAATCAAGCCGACAATCTCGTAGCTGTTTTTAACAGGTTTATATAGGATTTCGGCGCAGATTTTTTCCTGTATTCTATTGGTGTTTAGTATTAGTATAAAGCTTCAACAAAGCATGAACAGCTGTGGAAAAATGAGATCAAACCGATCAACCGGCAATCTTCCTGCCTTGCCGTACCATAACAATAAAGAAAAATGCACCGACAACACCATACCCTATGAAAAATACCGATGATATCTGCATTGCCGTGAGTGACGTCTTTTCACCGTCAATAAACATAAGCGAAGCATAGGAAACAAAGTTGTTCACAAATCCGTGCGCAAGAACCGCAGGCCAGACGGAGTTCGTTTTCTTAGAGAAAAACACAAAAACGGGCGTAATAAAAACGCAAAAAACGCACATCAGAAGAATATTGCTCACGGGGAAAAGGGGAATATCCGTCCCGAAAAGATGGCCCTTTAAAAGACATGGAGTGTGCCATACGCCCCATATTATCCCCGTGAGAACGAGAGCCTTTCCCGTGCCGAAAAGCTCCTCCAGCTTCGGGTAAAGATAGCCTCGCCAGCCATATTCCTCGCCGAAATATAAGCCGCAGAGCATTGCGCAGGAGACCGCAGTGTCCAAAATCAGAAGCAGAAATTCCCTCATATCGTTCCCGAAGTAAAAACTTTCGCCTGCCACGATCGGCATAAAAAGAGCGTTTATAAAGCTCACGCAAAGCAGCGCCGCATACGGGAGAACATAGTATTTCACATTGCCCTTTATGTTGAATTTGAGCATCGAACCCGACATTCCCTCTTTTGTGATAAGACGGGTGAGGAAAGCCGCTATGGCAGGACCCATCATATCCCAGCCTGAAAATAGGCTCATCGGAGTCGCATTCTCGGGGTCGTCATATATAGTGGGTCCGTCGGGAAGATAGAGGAAAATTATATCCCATACCGCCGACAGCCCTATCGCAAGAAGCGTGAAAATGACAATGCGCTTTATCGTCAGCTTTTTATCCATTGTTTTCAGCTCCTTTCGGGTAAAGTCGGCAGGAGAACAGATAGGAGAGAAAATACGCCGCCGCACAGAACAGCTCAGAACCTATCGTGAAAGCGTAATTTTTTATATCCTCCGAGAAAAACAGCACCCATAAACCGTCAAAGGAAAGCCTTGTCCTGCCGTAAAGTCCGTAGACGATAAACCCAAGCACGACTGCAAGGAAGAGCAGAAATTTTACCGCACCGCCCGTTTGGCTGCCGAAATAAACCGTGAAAGGTATCTCGACCGACCATAAAAGCATGACCGCAAATGCAAGCATCAAAGCAAAGCTGATCGTGCCGCTCATTGCCGTGACCCCTGCGGAATAATAAAGTATGATATCGCATATCTGCAAAAGAAAATACAGCATATTTACGATAACGACAAGAACCGCAAAGCCCAGAACATATTTTGAAGCCACCTGCCCCTTTGCCGAAACGGGCGAAGCGGAAACAAAGCCGCCCCAATGCCTGCCCTCGTCATTTTTTATAAGCGAAGTCGGCAGGTCGAGCCACGGCAGAAATGCGCAGGTCACAGCCATGAGCGAAACAGCCTGCGCAGAGATTTCCGTGTATTCTCCAAAATCATCCGCAATAAAAAGCGCTGCGGTCATTATCGCAAAAAGCACAGCCGAGCATACCGCAAAAAGGATAAACTGCTTTTTATTCGTCACAATGTCCTTGTATATCAAGCCCCACACAGCTTTTCCCTCCTTTTCAGAAGCACCGCTCCGACAAAATATGTGACCGCTCCGACAATGACAAAAGCGGCAGCTGATACAGCGACCATCAGAAAAATATTCTCTGAAACGGCATTTGCAAAGCATTCTATTGCTTCCATACTGTTGACCGAAGCATTTTCAAGCAGTTTCATTATCTTAGGCATAAAAAGCACCGCATAAACAGCCGCAAATCCAAGGATAAGCGTCAGAACAACATCTGGTTTTTTCAGAGCGTATGTAAGAGTTACCGAAAGAAAAATGAACACACAGATGCAAAATGGGATAACGAGCGTTCCAAGAAGCACAAATTCCGCCGAATATCCTCTCGGGAAAAAGCTGTAATAAACCGTGCTTACAGCGAAATTCACAGCCATACTCAGAAGCATTGCAAGCACCGATTCAATATGCTTCGCCGTGCAGATACCGTGACCGCTTTCGCCCGATGCAAAAACAACGCTGAACCAGCCGCAGCGGAAGTCGCTTTCGAGCGAGGAAAGTATGTACCACGAAGCCGTAAGCGAGAAAACGAGCGAAAGCAGCGGGGGAAGAAGCATATCCATATATGTGATGTTAAGGAGCTGATCTTCTTCACCGTTTTCAAAAACGCTCGGGTCGGCAAGGTTCCCGTAAATATACGCAAAGCGGAAAAGAAACACCAGCGCAAGTATCAGAATATACACTGCGGCGTTGATAGCGACCGTTTTTCTGCTCACGGAAAGGTCTTTGCGTATCACTGCTTTTACTATGTTCATATCTGCCACTCCCTGCTGTTCATACCCTTGACGGCGAACAGAAGTATCTCGTCAAGTGCAGCTCTGTCGGTTATCATATTGCTGTATTTGTGACCGTTTCGGGAGAAATTTTTCACCATCACTTCGCAGCCGAACTCCGACCTGCGTATGCTTATGATATCATCGCCGTCAATGCGGTTCAGTTCATCGCCGCCGCACTTTATGATACGGTGATCGTCAAGGATAACGTCCTTTTGGTCGGATAAAAGTATCTTTCCGCCGTGAATGAATGTGATGCTGTCGGCAATGCGTTCAAGGTCGCTCGTGATGTGCGAGGACATTAAAATGCTGTGTCCTTCGTCTGCGATAAATTCAAGGAAAACATCGAGCATTTCACTTCGCACAACAGGGTCAAGTCCCGAGGTCGCTTCGTCCATAATAAGCAGCTCCGCACCGTGCGAAAGAGCCGCCGCTATCTGGAGCTTCATCTTCATTCCCTTTGAAAGCTGCGAGAATTTTTTCTTCCTCGGCAGAGAAAAGCGCTCAAGATACGCCGCAAAAACGCCGCTGTCCCACTTCGGGTAAATTTCCCCCATAATTTTGTCAAGCTGCAAAGCATTCAGACATTCATGAAAGGGAAGTTCGTCAAAAACGACCGCAATGCGGCTTTTTATCGCTGCTTCGTTTTTGCCGAGCGTCTGCCCGAAAAGCTTTATGCTGCCCGAATCGGGATGAATTATGCCGAGGAGCGCACGGATAGTCGTTGTCTTGCCTGCACCGTTCTGTCCGACAAAGCCCATTATGCTCCCACGTGGAACGGCGAGACTCACATTATCGAGCGTGAAGCCGTCGTAGCGCTTGGTCAGACCGTTTATTTCAATTGCATTTTCATAGTCACACATAGCTGTTCTCCCTTACTCCTTATAAATAATTTCAAGGGTGTCTTTGAGTTCTTCGAGCGAAACATCGCAAAGCCGTGCCTTTTCGCAAATCTGACCCATAAGCTCCTCGATAGTGCGCAGGGTCTCCTCCTTGAAAAGCTCGGTGTTCTGCGCCTTGACGAAGCTTCCCTTACCCGTGTAGGACTCGATGAAGCCGTCACGTTCAAGCTCCTCATAGGCACGTTTTGTCGTGATAACGCTTATGCGGAGCTGCCCTGCAAGAAGCCGCATCGACGGCAGAGCGTCCCCTGCCGAAAGCTCTCCTTTGAGTATCATAGCCTTTATCTGCGAGGCTATCTGCTCATAAATAGGCTCTCCCGAAGAATTGCTGATAAGAATGTTCATACTGTGCTGCACCTCATATTGTATATATATGTTATATACAATATATCATTTCTTTATGTTATTGTCAAGAGGATTTTGAAAAAATTCTGACCTTATATCCATACAAAAATGATATGTTATAAATATCAATTATACATTTTACATATACCTGCAAAAGTACTATACTAATTACAGTACAAAAAAGGTCAGCACTATGCCTGAATTGAAAGAGGGAACAAGTTTATGAACAAAGACCTTACCGTCGGAAAATCATCAACTGTGCTGTGGAAATTCTGCCTGCCGCTTTTCGGCAGCATAATTTTTCAGCAGCTTTACAACATCGCCGACAGCTTTGTTGCAGGAAAATTCGTCAGTGAAAATGCACTCGCCGCAGTCGGCAACAGCTATGAGATAACGCTTATCTTCATCGCATTTGCGTTCGGCTGCAATATCGGCTGCTCCGTTGTCGTTTCGGAGCTTTTCGGTGCAGGAAAACACGGCGAGCTGAAAACCGCCGTTTATACAACGCTTATCGCAGGCGGTGTTCTGTGCGCATTGCTTATGGCGGTCGGCGCAATATTCTGCAATGACCTGCTTCGCCTTATAAACACGCCTGAAGAAGTCCTTGCAGACTCGGCACTCTACCTAAAAATATACATTCTCGGACTGCCGTTCGTGTTCTATTACAACATCGCAACGGGTATCTTCTCCGCACTCGGCGACTCAAAAACGCCGTTCATCTTCCTTGCCTGCTCGTCCGTTTCAAATATCGGCGTCGATATACTTTTCGTAACAGCGTTCAAAATGGGAGTTGCAGGTGTCGCATGGGCAACATTCCTCTGCCAGAGCATAAGCTGCATACTTGCAATGATAGTAGTCTTCCGCAGACTTGCAGGAATAAAGGTCGCTGACGATATAAAACCGAAAGCTTTCTCGTGGGAGCTTTGCGGAAAGATCGCGATCATCGCCGTTCCGAGTATCTTACAGCAGAGCTTTATCTCGGTCGGAAACATCATTATCCAGAGCATAATCAACAGCTTCGGCGCAGCCGTAATGGCAGGCTACTCCGCTTCGATAAAGCTAAATAACCTCGTCATAACCTCGTTCACAACGCTCGGCAACGGCATATCGAACTTCACCGCTCAGAACCTCGGCGCAGGCAAGCTTGAAAGAGTTAAGGAGGGCTTCAACGCAGGTTTGAAGCTTGTATGGCTGCTCTGCATACCGCTTGTTGCAGCTTACCTCTTCGCAGGAAAATACCTTGTCTATATCTTCCTCGACAGCCCCGACGGACCTGCAATGACAGTCGGCGTTGAGATACTCCGCATACTTTCGCCTTTCTACTTCATCGTATCGGCAAAGCTCACCGCAGACGGAATTTTGAGAGGCGCAGGAATGATGAAAAAGTTTATGGCAGCAACTTTCACCGACCTTATCCTCCGTGTAGTCCTCGCAAAGGTTTTGTCGGGATTTTTCGGAACAGTCGGAATCTGGCTTGCTTGGCCTATCGGCTGGACGGTTTCGATGATAATGTCGATAGCATTTTACAGAAGCGGCGCTTGGAATAAGAGCAAAAACATCGAAAAGCAGGGGAAAGCGGTTTCCTGCTCCGAATAATACTAAACACTAAATAAAAAATCGTCGCATAAATATGGATTATGCGGCGATTTTTTGTATGGGTCAGCTCTAAAAACTTATTCCACCGTAAGATAATGAATTGATCTTCCAGCAGCCGTTGTCCTTTACAATGTTGACTTCCATTTCGGTTTCGGCACCGTAATCGTCAAATTTGGTGGTAATGGTGTAGTTATCGTCAGCGGAATCCTTTAATTCAACAACGGGTTCGCCGTCTTCCATTATCCATTGAAATCCGCAGCCCTTTGCCGTAACATAGCCGTAAAGCTCGCCGTCAATGTCGATGTAATAAGGCTCATCACCGCCGAGAATTCCCGAGTATCTGCTTTCGATAAAGCTGTCGGTGAGATAGCTTCGCATATATTCGTCAAGGTCGGCTGTGTCGGTGAACTGTGCGCTGACCTTTGCAAACTGTCTGCCGTCAACATCGATGGCGTTTTCATCGTCCCTCGGGATATTTCCTCCGCCGATCTGATCGATATAGTTGAGCGCCCCCAAAAGCTGACGTGCCGTAGAAACAAGTTCATCGTCCGTGACGATCTCATCATCTGTCGGTGCTTCCGTCTCATCGGGAGAGTTTTCCGAAACGTCCGTCTGCTCCACCGCTTCGCTGTTTTGGGTCGTCTCGGCTTCACTTACCGCAGAGGTCGTTGTTTCGCCCGAAGTCTCGGCAGGCTTTTCATTCACCGCCGAGCAGGAAGTAAGTATAAGGCAGACTGCACCTATCATTGCAAGTATCTTTTTCATAAATATGATCCTTTCATCGAATTTGATTGTTTGTATACAGATTATACATCGCTGTTTGGCTGTTGTCAAGCGAAGATCCATGTTGTGACCATTTTGTAAAAAAGCTGATATATTTACCTATAGCTAATGAAATGCCTGTCAATAATACGAATTTGAAAAAGTCTAATACTAAACATCAATAAAATACAGGAAAAAATCTGCGCCGAAATCACATATATTCAAGATTGTCGGCTTGATTTTTTCCAAATTTTAAATGGTGTTTAGTATAA
>URTF01000101.1 GCA_900550695.1 uncultured Ruminococcus sp. | reverse complement strand
TATATGGTTTTTGCGCCGATTTTTTGTCTATAGTTTTATTGGTGTTTAGTATTATTATCTGTTATCGACTTTTTCGGGATAAAGATCGTGGTGTGTAAGTCTGTCAACTGCGACCTGTTCCCACATTGTACCTTTTTTGCCGTAGTTGCAGTAAGGGTCGATGGAAATGCCGCCTCGGGGAGTGAATTTGCCCCATACTTCAATATATTTGGGATCCATAAGCTTGATAAGGTCTTTCATAATGATGTTCATACAGTCCTCATGGAAATCACCGTGGTTGCGGAAGCTGTAAAGATAAAGCTTCAAGGACTTGCTTTCTACCATTTTAACGGACGGAACGTAGGAAATATATATCGTTGCAAAATCAGGCTGTCCCGTGATAGGGCAAAGGCTTGTAAATTCGGGACAGTTGAACTTTACGAAATAATCGTTGTCCTGATGCTTGTTTACGAATGTTTCAAGCATGTTTGGGTCATAGTCGGTAGGGTACTTGGTTTTCTGATTGCCGAGGAGTGTAATGCCCTGTGTTTCTTCGGTGTTTCTTCCTGTCATTTTTCGTTCTCCTTTACTTTAAAAGTGGGTCGGTGACGCCGTTTGCTTCAAATGCTTTTTTTCGGTCAATACAGGTTCCGCATACGCCGCATGGCTTGTCGTGACCCTCATAGCAGCTCCAAGTCAGTTCATAAGGAACACCGAGTTCAAGTCCCTTTTTAACAACACCTGCCTTGTTCATTCCAACGAAAGGCGCTTCGACCTTGACCTGATGACCGCTGCCCTCCCAAACGGCTGTATTCATAGCGTTGTTGAACACCTCGGAGCAGTCTGGATAAGCGTTTCCTGCCGCATCATCGGCGTGAGCGCCATAGAGAATAACGCCGCAGCCCTTAGACAAGGCGATGCTTGCCGCAGAAGCGATGAAAAGGCCGTTTCTGAACGGAACATAGGTTGAAACGGGCGAACCGTTGGTTTCTTTGAGCTGTTCAGCATAGCTTTCGTGCGGAACTTCCTTGTCGGAATGCTGCAACAGCGAGCAGTCCGAGAACCTGAACATTTCTGAAAGGTCAAGCTTAATAAACTCAACTCCATAGTGTTTGGCGATTTTGTCAGCAGCTTCAACTTCTTTTGTGTGCTTCTGACCGTATGAAACGGAGAGTGCAACAACATTATCCTTTCCGTATCTGTCAATAGCAAGCGCAAGGCAGGTCGTGCTGTCAACGCCGCCGCTGAATAAAACAAGTGCTTTCATAGTCATTCTCCTTTATAAATTTTGTGGATCGATTTTATATTCATCGTTGATAAGGATATATTTGCAGCCATATTTTTTACATGATTCAAGATTTTTCTTGTTTTCGGAAATAAGCTCTTCTGCATTGAGCCAACTGTCATCAAGACGCTTTTCGATATCATCTGCGTGATGCTTTATATCAGCGAAATGCGCATTGATGTATTTTTTCGTCATTATAAGACAGAGAAACTTTATATGCCGCAGATAATTTTCGTCAAAATCATCTTTCCAGTCAAAAGGAATATAACAACCCTCAACTATAAGATTTTGCTCATTTTCAATTGCGGTTTTGACTATCTCTTTTACGATATTCCAAAGATAGGGGAGAAGCTCTTCATCATCGGACGGAGTAAGTTCCGTCTGACCGCTCCGTATAAGTCCCATTTTAAGATGATCTATCGAAAGATACGGATATTTGTATTTTTCGAGAAGCCTTTGTGCGAGAAGAGTTTTGCCCGTATGCGAACTGCCGTTTATAAGTATTACCATATTATCACATTTTCATCTGCATAAAAAGTCTGTTCTGAAGTGCGGCTTCGGTTTCAAAACGTCCTCTGAAAGTGGTCGAAACAGTCTTTGCACCCGGCTTTTTTATTCCTCTTGCTGTCATACAACTGTGGTTTGCTTCAATTATAACAGCAACATCGGGAGAACTGCTTGCAAGAGTGATGATCTCTGCAATATCTGCGCCAAGACGTTCCTGAAGCTGTAAACGCTTCGCAGCCATATCGGCAATTCTTGCAATTTTGGACAAGCCGAGAACCTTTCCGTTAGGAATATAAGCAACAGATACTTTCATATCATACATCAGCGCCATGTGATGTTCACAGTAGGAAAAAACTTCGATATCCTTTACAAGAACGATATCGTCGCTGTGCCTTGAAAATCCGTCCTCAAATGATTTGTTGAACATTTCCGCAATTTCTGCATTTGAGTATCGTAGTCCCTCAAAAACCTCGCCGTACATTCTTGCAACACGGTCGGGAGTTTCACGAAGTCCCTCTCTGTCGGGATCTTCACCGAGTGCCTCGAGAATTCCACGGATATGTCCCTTTATAGCTTCATAGTCAAATTCTTTTTTCATTTAAACACCCCGCTTGTTTGGATCCCATATAAATTTATGCATCTGTAATTGTAAATTCACATCGTTCAAATTCTTATCTATCATAAATGAAACGATATCGGCAGGCTCGATTTTGCCGAAAACAGCACTAAGATATACACCGCACTTTTTATCGAGTTCATATTCTTTGATTATCCCGACAGCACGTTCAAGATCACTCACGGAAGAAACTACAAATTTTACAGTATCGCATTTCTGTAAAAATTTATAGTTCTCGGTTTTCATAAATTGTTCCATTCCGCTTCCGCCAAGCTTGTAATCAAGTGTAAAGCTCGGACGCTTAACAATACTTGCATACGGTTCAATAAGAACGCTTCCGTTGGTTTCTATCTCAATATTGAGCGAATTGTCCTTTCCAAGACGTTCAAGCAAAATTCCTATATTATCACGGAGCAATGGTTCGCCGCCTGTAAGGGTAACATTCTTTACACTTGTTGATTTGATATAATCATAAATTTCATTTTCACTCATTGATTCAAACGGCGCAGACGGTTCATTTGCCCATTTCGTATCGCAGTATCCGCAGTTGAGGTTGCAGCCTTTGAAACGAATGAAAACAGCAAGCTGTCCAGCTCTTTGTCCCTCGCCGTTTATGCTGACGAATTTTTCGACAACTTCAAATTTAGCCACGTTATCAGTCCTTTCCGCAGTAGCTTGCGCAATTGTTCGGGGTTTCATATACTGTTAAGGTTCTTACCTTGTAACCCTTGTTCTGCATTACGTCGTAAAAATACTTTGAGAAATTCTCCGCAGTCGGTCGGAAATCAACTTCGATAAGTCGGAAGTTTTCATCTTTAAGAGCGGCAATTGTAGCTTCTTTGAGCGTACCTTTTTCATATATAAAAGCATGGTCGAACGAATCGGCAAGATTTTTTAAGTCATTCTTCAAATCGCCGAAATCGACTATCATTCCTCGGCACTGCCCGTCCTCGACAAGTTCATCGCTCTTGATCTCAATTTCTATCTTCCAGCGGTGACCGTGAAGATTTGAGCATTTTCCGTTATAGCCGCTCAAAAAATGTGCGCTGTCGAACGCAGCTTCGGTTTTAAGTATATACATAGCTTTTCTCCCTAAAAATAAAAAGGGTATGGCTGAACACCATACCCTGAATTTAACGGTTTATGATGTCCTGGTTTTGTTTATAGACAGGATGGCACTAACGAACTGTCTTTATGTTTTGGCAACATATATATTCTATTATAATATTAGTATATGAATTTGTCAAGTGGTGAAAATTCTTAATAATTTTTAAACAATTGTTAAAGTTATTGAAAAGGTAAATAAAATGTTATATAATAATCACAGTATATTTTGTTAATATTCACACAAGAAACGGAGGATGAAAATGCAGATACGAAAAGAAAAGAAACATGCAAAGTTCAGATTTTCATTTATCCTGCTTTTTATATTTGCAAGCTTCGCCGCCTGTTTTGCATTGTATATGAAAAGTGATGATGCAATTCCCGTTTCAAACAGCAATACGGAAGAAACTTCCGATATTGACAGTGATGAGCTTTATGAAGAAAAAACAAGCGTTGTAAATCCTGTTCCCAAAAGTGAATGTGCGCAGGACGGATATTTTGACAGTGCTCTGATACTTGCGCCCGAGCAGATGAGAGGCTTATCCGATTATGGAGCAGTTTCTCGTGATAACCTCTTCACGGGAGATTTTACGCCGTCGGATATTATGACAAGCACAGCAGTTTCTTTTCTCACCGGCAAGGATTACAGTTCACTTTACATATTTTTCGGTGCTGATTCCGCATCGTCACAAGGTTTTGACGGTTTATCTCAGCTAATTTCAGATATAAACGAAAAAAGCGACAATGTGAAAATATATCTTGTTTCAGCTATACCTATAAAGGCGGATAATGAGACCGAAACGATTACAAATGCCGATATTGAAAGCTTTAATTCTCTTTTGCTTAAATTTGCAAGCGAAAACAATATAAATTATCTTGATCTCAACACATTTTTGGTGGGTAATGACGGAAAACTCCCAAACAATAAGGCGGAAGCTGTCGGCGACAGGCTAAAAAAAGATACTTACCTCGAAATAGCTGATTTTCTGCTAACGCATATTGCTTGAATGTGAAATTTATAGAAAAATTTTCATTTCGCACTTTACATATTGGAGAAAATGTAGTAAAATAAAATAGATAGATTATGCAAAGGAGTAAAATTAATATGTCTGATGTACCTAAATATAAAAGAGTTCTTCTGAAGCTCAGCGGTGAAGCTCTCGCCGGTGATAAAAAGACGGGGCTTGACTATTCTGTCATCACGCCAATTTGCGAAAGTATCAAAAAGTGCGCTGATATCGGAGTTGAAATGGGTATCGTTGTTGGAGGAGGAAACTTCTGGAGAGGTCGTTCAAGCGGTGCTATGGACAGAACAAGAGCCGACCATATAGGTATGCTCGCAACAACGATGAATGCGCTTGCAGTTGCAGACGTTCTTGAATCGCTCGGGGTCGATGTCCGTGTACAGACAGCTATCGCAATGCACCAGGTTGCAGAGCCTTATGTTCGCAACAAGGCTGTTCGTCACCTTGAAAAGGGAAGAGTTGTTATCTTCGGCTGCGGTACGGGCAACCCATTCTTCTCGACAGACACAGCTTCTACACTTCGTGCCGCTGAAATAAACGCAGATATCGTTCTTAAAGCAACAATGGTTGACGGCGTTTATGATAAAGACCCTAACAAATATCCCGATGCTGTAAAATATGATGAACTCAGCTTCAACGATATCCTTGTCAAGAACCTTGCTGTAATGGACAGCACAGCTGCTTCAATGTGTAAGGACAACAACCTTCCTATAATCGTATTTGACCTGAGCAGACCCGATAACATCTATGATGCCTGCATCGGCAAGAAGATCGGTACTATCGTTATCGACAGAACAAAAAATCAATAATTCGGCAAAAGCCGCATAAAGGAGTATATTATGAACGAACACGTTACAAAAGCACAGGAAAAAATGGAAAAATGCCTCGGCAGTCTTGAACACGAGCTTTCTACCGTAAGAGCAGGAAGAGCTAACCCTGCTGTACTCGACAAGGTGCTCGTTGACTACTACGGCACACCTACACCTATCCAGCAGATGGCTGCTGTTTCCGTTGCGGAGGCAAGGATCCTTGTTATCCAGCCGTGGGATAAGACACAGCTCAAAGCTATTGAAAAGGCTATCCTCAATTCCGATATCGGCATCAATCCTACAAACGACGGCAACGTTCTTCGTCTTGCATTTCCTCAGCCTACAGAAGAGCGCCGTAAGGAACTTGTTAAGCAGGTAAAGAAGTTCGGCGAAGAAGCTAAGGTAACTATCAGAAATGTCAGAAGAGATACTCTTGACAAGCTCAAGACACTTAAAAAGAACAACGAGATCACAGAAGATGATATGAAGGATATCGAAAAGGACGTTCAGAAAGTCACCGATACATTCTGTGACAAGGTTGATTCCGTTATTTCCGTTAAGGAAAAGGAAATTATGTCTATCTGATGAAAACGGCGAATGTACTTCCGAAGCATATCGGATTTATTATGGACGGCAACGGACGCTGGGCACAGAAAAGGGGACTTCCCCGAACCGCAGGTCATGCTGAGGGTGCACAGACGTTCCGTCGTATCGCCCGATACTGCAAAACGCTCGGGATAAAATATGTCACTTTCTATGCGTTTTCAACTGAAAACTGGAAACGTCCAAAACAGGAAGTCGATATGATAATGAAGCTTTTTATGCAGTATCTTGACGAAGCTAAGGATTTTGCAAAAGATAAAACAAGACTTGTTTTTCTCGGTGATAAATCCCGATTTGAACCAAAGATGAGGGATAAAATGATCGAGCTTGAAAAAGCTTCGGAAAATTTTGATGAGATGACACTCGCCATAGCTGTAAATTACGGCGGCAGAGATGATATCGTCCATTCTGTCAAAGCTGCAGCGGAGATGCTTCAAAACGGGGATATAAGAATTTCCGATATTGATGAAAGTCTGATAACGAGTCTGCTTTACACAGGGACTATGCCGGACGTTGACCTTGTTATCCGTCCAAGCGGCGAACAGCGCATTTCAAACTTTCTTATATGGCAGTCTGCGTATGCGGAGCTTTATTTCACAGATGTACTCTGGCCTGATTTTTCACCCAAAGACCTTGATAAAGCGCTTGAAGATTATGCTTCAAGAGGTCGGCGTTTTGGCGGAGTATAATACTAAACACCAATAAAATACAGGAAAAAATCTGCGTCGAAATCACATATATCCAAGAG
>URTF01000100.1 GCA_900550695.1 uncultured Ruminococcus sp. | reverse complement strand
AGGGCAAAGCCCTTGGTCGCTCTCCGCAGAGAGCGAAATACCCTAAGCTAACAGCAAAATCATTGCCGCAATAGCAAAATATCTATAAGTTAAAAGGCGCAATTCACATTCAAAAAGTTAAACAGAACGTGATAAATCGGTTTGTAAACGTATAAAATGTGAATTGCGCTTATCCTTTATGTTCGGAACAACTATCCTCGGCAAATAAACGTAAGGAGCAAAGCGACGAGCGTTTATACTAAACACCATTTAAAATTCAGAAAAAATCAAGCCGACAATCTTGAATATATGCGATTTCGGCGCAGATTTTTTCCTTTATTTTATTGGTGTTTAGTATTAGTATTGCAGACGGTGCGTTTTATGCCGTCTGCATTTTTTTATATCTTTCTCTTGACAAATGCTATCAATAATGGTATTATCAATAATACAGCTATTGATTAAAAAGGTGAGAGTATGGCAGTTAAGGATCATTCGCTTGATGAAAAGATAATAAAGGCGGCTATGGAGGAATTTAAGGAAAATGATTTCCTCAAAGCTTCGCTGAACAAGATCGCCGAAAAAGCGGGACTCACAACGGGAGCTGTCTATACACGGTATAAAAGCAAGGACGAGCTTTTCTGCAGCCTTGTTTATCCGCTTCTGGAGGAAATGCAGCGCCGTTTTTTGCCTCTTGAAAAGGCATATAATGATGTAAGGGACAGTGAGGATATCAATGATATCTTAAAGGTCATCCGCACTGAACGTCAGATATATGTGGATATCCTGTTTTCCTATTATGATGAATGCGTTCTGCTTTTCTGCCGAAGCACGGGAAGCTCGGTCGAAGCACAGCTTAACAAATGGACAAATCAAAAGGCTGTTTCAACGGCTGAATTTATCCGTCAGAGGGCGAAAAAAGAGATAGACACCGACCTTATCGAGCTTATAATGAATGAGCAGTTTCAGTTTTACAAGCAGGTGCTCGAAAAGGGCTTTGACAAGGAAAAAGCGGTAAGGCTCATGGGCAGCGTTGAGGAGTTCCACGAATCGGGCTGGAAAGGGCTTTTTGAAAAAATATAAAACGCATAAAATGTGTCATTCGGCACATTTTTTATGAATTGCAGTTAGTTTATGCTAACTGTTATAGGAGAAAAAATGTCAGAAAAAAATTATGCTGCGGAATTCGATATAAAATTCCGATATTCGGAGGAAAAAAAGCCTGCGCTCGTTGCACAGGGTGAGATTGAAAAGGGAAAATGCATCGTTCTCTGCGGAGGGAGCGGCTGCGGAAAAACAACGCTGCTGCGGTGTCTGAACGGACTTGTCCCGACGTTTTATGACGGCTTGCTGAAAGGCTTTTGCCGCTTGAACGGCAGGGACACGGGCGATATGTCCATAGGCGAGGTCGGAGAACTGGCAGCCTCGGTATTTCAGGATCCGAGAAGTCAGTTTTTCGCCGTGAACAGCTGCACGGAGATCGCATTCGGATTTGAAAATTTCGGCATTCCGCGAGAGGAGATAATAAAGCGGACGGACAAGGCGTTTTCCGTTTTTGATATGGAAAAGCTCCGTGACCGCAATGTTTATGAGCTTTCCTGCGGTGAGCGTCAGCTTGTGTCAATACTGGCGGCGTGGGCGGCTGATGCGGATATAATGCTGCTCGATGAGCCGACGGCGAACCTTGACCACGCTGCGGTCGAACGCTTCCGCAAGATGCTTTTTAAGCTGAAAGAGCAGGGAAAAACGCTTATACTCAGCGAACACAGGCTCTGTTATCTCGGCGGAATTGCGGACGAGTACTGGCTGATAGACGGCGGAGAGATAAAGCACCGCTTCACCGCAGAGAAAATGGCTGCGAAAAGCATTGATGAGCTGACGGAAATGTCGCTGCGCACCACAGACCTTTCACTTGTGAAACTGGAGCGCAGGGAAAAATCTGTCGGCAAGGCAAAGTTTGATTTTTCGGCGGAAAATATCGGCTTTCGCTACAAAAACGGGAGCGATGTGCTGAACGGGATATCCGTAAACGCAAAACAGGGCGAGGTCATTGCGATCGCAGGCTCGAACGGCTGCGGAAAGACCACCTTCGGCAAGATAATTTCGGGACTTCTCAAACCGATATCGGGCAGCGTCTTATACAACGGACAAAAAATGAAGACTTCGGAAATGAAGCGGAATGTTATGTTCGTTATGCAGGAGGCGGAGTTCCAGTTCTTCACGAATTCCGTAATAAACGAGCTTCGCTACGGCAACAAGGGGCGTGAAGGACTATCGGAGGAGATAGAACGGCTGCTGAAAAAAACGGGAATGTGGGAGGTGCGTGACCGTCATCCGTTTTCGCTTTCGGGAGGGCAGATGCAAAGGCTCAGTCTGATGCTGGCGTATCTTTCGCCAAAGCCTGTTGTTGTTCTTGATGAGCCGACAGCAGGTCTTGATGCGGCAAACCTTGAAAGCTGCGGCGAGATGATCGCCGAGATGAGCCGAAGCAAGCTTGTTTTCATCATAACGCACGATATCGAACTTATGGCAAAGGTCTGCACACGCTGTATATGCATCTCGGGCGGAAAAATGAGCTTTGAAACCGAGCTGAACAGCGATGGGGAGCTTCGTTCGCTTACGGAATATATGGACGAGAACTTCCGGCTTGCAGACAATGCACGGACGCAGAAGAAAAAGCCTGCCGGACGGATCGACCCGAGGACAAAGCTTCTGTACTGGCTGACGGCGATGACGGTCGTATCTTCGATCTCAAATCCGCTCGTTTATGCGGTCTCGGCGGCGGTGTTCGCAATGATACTTTTTGACGGGTTTGCGGCACTTTCGCTGTGCGGTGCAGGAATTTTTTCGCTGCTCCTGCTTCTGGATAAGCTTTTTCCAGACACTGTGATGTCCTTCCTTGCCGTGTATTTTCCGAGGCTTTTGTCGGCAGGTATGGTGTTCTGGACGCTCATTGGCAGAGATGAAGCATCACGGACTGTTGCGGCACTTAGAAAATGCCATATCCCCGAAAGGATAATTATGATATGCTCGGTGGTTTTCAGGTTTTTCCCAACGCTCTCCGAGGATATGAAGCTTATGAACCAGTCGATCGAAACAAGAGGCGCTTTTTCATCGGCGTTACAGAAGCTGAAAGCCTTTCCCGAATATATCGAGATACATACCGTTCCTATGGCGCTTAGGGTCATACGCATTGCGGAAGCACTCTCGGCATCGGCAGAAACAAGGGGCATCGACCTTAAACGAAAGCGAAGCTCCTATATTTCCGTACATTTCAGAGTATGGGATTTTTTATTCACAGCAATACTTATTGCGGCGGTCATCGTCGGAATATTATTTTAATGGAGGAATTTTATTATGAACACATCTAAATTAAAGGTCAAGGACATTATCACCGTAACGCTCTTATCACTTATCAACGTTGTTATATTCTTTATAAGCTCGCTGCTTTATGCTCTGCCGATAACGATAGTGCTTATGCCGGTATTCTTCTCGCTGCTTGAGGGAGTTGTATATTTCATCATCGGCACTAAGATAAAAAAGCCGGGTGCAATGATGATATACAGCTTTGTAAGAGGTATTCTCGGCGGATATCTGCCGTACATAGTATTGTATCTGCTGTCGGGCGTTATTGCCGAGATTATCATGAAGAAGGCAGGTTACGGCAATCTTAAGGGACTTACCGCAAGCTACATTATAACACAGGTGCTTGCAGGCATCGGCAGCACGATCTATCCTTATGCCATTGCAGCAAAGTCAATGGCTGAAAATTCCGTTTCCGACGGCAGACAGGACGCAATACTTGCAGCTTCCAAGATGCTTGGCTCATGGGGCGCACCGCTTCTCCTTGTCGGAATAATCGTTGCGGCATTTATCGGCGCAATGATAGGCTCAAAGATAGTCAGGAAGCATATCGCCGCCGACAGCACGGAGGGCGGAAATGAATTCTGACAATAAACAGCCGTCGTTTTTTGAAAATGCGTAGATATGTTCGCAGAAGATATATGCAGCTTTGGCAGCTGTATTTTATTGGTGTTTAATATTGTACGGAAGGCAGATAGGATATTCAATTCAATGTGCAAAAAGATCGTAAAGCGGGAGTGTGCTGCCCGAGTGCATACCGTTCGGGATAAGTGCTATGCGGCTGTTTTTCAGCAGGTTTCGGGTCATATCATGAGTATCTATGACCTCGTCCTTTTCACCGATGATCGCATAGACTTTGCAGTCGTCGATCTTTGCAAGCTCGCCGAAGAGCGGCATAAACGGTCTTATATCACCCGTATATCCAAGCCTTGGCAGATGCAGAAACGGCATAAGACACGGGTTCACGAGTACCGCAGGAATACCGAGCCGTACTGACATAACGGCAGCATAAAATCCTCCGAGGCTTGAACCAACGATCATTTCCGCACCGCATACCCCTGCTTCGCGCAAAAGGATTTCAAGCGTTTCATCGGGTGAAAGGGTATCGTAATCAAGCTCGGGTGAAGTGACTTCGTGACCGAGCGCAGTCAAAGCTTCGTATGCGCTGTTTTTTGCGCTGCCTTTGTAGCCGTGGATATTGAGTATTTTCATTTTGGGACTTCTTTCTTATTAAACATTCGTCTGAGATCAGTATTCTATGCCAAGCTCGGGATAATCCTTGAATTTTTGTATAATGCCGACAGATGTATCGGACAGAACTCCGCTGTCGGGGTCGGCAGGAGAATGGATATTGTAAAGATATCCGCTTTCGCTGTATCTTCCGCCGTTTTTGTTGGCATAAACATCGCTGTCGAACCAAGCGTTCACTATCTTCACGCACATTACAACATGGTCGCTGTTCGGGAAAAGCTCCTTTTCCCACACATACTCACATTCGAGGTTGAGAAAGCACTCCTCAACGAGCGGTGCGCTGACCTTTCGTGCAGGGAATACCGTAAGTCCCGATGCTTGAAGCTCGTCCTCATCAAAGCTGTTGTTTTTTATGGTGGAATAGCATTTTGCGTAGCTTTCAGCTGACATAAAGTTTATGGCAAGCTGTTTGGTTTCCTGTACTGTCTGATAAAGATGTGAACTTTTATGCACACTTGAAAAAATACAGTAGAAGCCGTCCTCGCTTGAAAACGAGAACCATGACTGCATTGAACCGTTGGCTTTTCCGTTGCTTTTATAGCTTGTGACGAGTACAAGCGGCGACGGTATTGCTGTGAGGGATTCAAGCCAGTCAAAGTCGTAAAAGTTATGGTCTTTGAACACCTCGGGACACTCAAAAAATTCTTTTTTCATACTTTTTCCTGCCTTTCGTTGTCGGCGTTTTGCCTTTATGAGCTTATAATATCACATCAGCAGACAAAAGTATTGAAAAAATGCGACATTATTTTTCAAAATCGTTCATTGCCTCGGACGGGAGCATTGAATGAAAACGCCTGAAATCCCTCAGTAGGTGGGATTGGTCGGAATATCCGAATTTTTCAGTAATATCGAGCGGCGAATACGTCCCCGAGCGAAGCTCCTGCCACACGAGCTGATATCTTATCAGCGACGAAAAAAGCTTCGGAGATATGCCGATCGTTTCGCTGAACGACCTTTCAAGCTGGCGGACCGATACTGCAGTTTCGCTCGCCAATTCAGCGGTCTTTATCGTTCCTTTTGAAGAAATTATGCTGTATATCCCGTTCATAACATTTGGATTCATTCGCCCGAGGTCAAGGCGTCTGTAAAGATATTTTTCGCAGATATCAATGCGTTTTTCGGTCGATCCTTCGTTGATGATCAGCGGCAAAAGACTGCTGTATATGTCGGGAAAGAAAATTCGGGCATCAAAGCTTGAACCTTTCGTCCCCGAGAAGCTTTCGGGCGTAAAAAGGCAGGCTGACCAAGCGTAAAATCTTATGCCAAACTGTGTTATATTCACTTTATCGAGGACGTTCGTACTGTCATCTACGGCACAGAAGCCGCAGCTCAGAAGCTCTTCGCCGAAAAAGCTGAACACGATGTCCATGCAGGTATCGGGAATTATCATAACGGGGCGGCTGTATTCTTTCATCTCCCAGAAGCATCGAATGAACGGTGACAGCACTTTTGAGGGCATATATTCCCGGTATCCCTCTTTCGGCATTGCGGTTTCGGGGCGGTATATTAAAGAGAGGTCAAACATTTTTTACTGCTTTCTTTTGGTGATATATTATTTTCCGAATCATTTATATATTATACCTCAAATCCGCATTAAAAACAATAGTTTTCCCATTTCAGGCAAAAATAAAAAGCCGCTTGAAAAAACAAACGGCTTTTTATGGAGCTGGAAACGTGACTTGAACACGCGACCTGCGCATTACGAATGCGCTGCTCTACCAACTGAGCTATTCCAGCATCAAAGCACCTGCCATGCCGCAGGGAAAAGATACTATTATATTATAGCATACTTTTGCAGTTTGTCAAGTACTTTCAAAAAAATTATTGAAAATCTCAAAAATAGGATTGAAATTAAAAAACAAGTATGGTATAATAAAAGCGTGGAAAATCAAAGCACAGCTTCGGCACAGTCTGCCGCACGCCTGTATTTTTTATCTGTACAGCGCCGATTTCTCCGCTTTATCTCCTGCAAACGTGGATTCTTTCATATTTTCATATTTTTTTGGAAAATTTCAAAAAAAGAATTGAAATTCCAAAAGAGATATGCTATAATATTGTTTATCTAAAAATTTTTTCGTGTAAAAGGAAGGAAGCATCATGAAAAAGAAAACGAAATCGATTCTCGCAGTTGTTCTGGCGATTCTTCTCATAATTGTAGTCGCAATCACGCTGACCACAAACATTCTTTTCTCTCGTAAAGATACGCCAAAAATCTTTGGCCATTACATCTATCTGATGCAAACGGATGTCATGGAGGCAGGAAGCGATGTAGGCATTGCTACCAGCAATACCGATGCAAATGCTGCCGCT
>URTF01000099.1 GCA_900550695.1 uncultured Ruminococcus sp. | reverse complement strand
CTTTGCCCTCTGGACACCCACCACCCTTTAAAAAGCGTGGACGTAAACTTTAATTGGCTTCGCATCACTCAAACAAATATTAGTATTTATCCGTCCAGAAAGCTTCTCAATGACAGCAGCAGTTTCTTTTCCCGTCGTGATACCTGAACCTGCGTCATACCAAGCTTCTCGGCGGTCTGCGTTTGGGTGAGGTCTTTATAATATCGGTAATAGATAAGCAGCTGATCCTTTTCGGGGAGTGTTCGCAGGGCGGCGTGGAGCGAGAGCGTTTCAGCCATTTCCTCATCGTGTGCTTCGACGGCTATATCGATCTGACCGCCGTCGGCTTCATCGTCGTCCGCTGTGAGCGACAGCACGGGACGGGCGGCGCAGACGGCTTCGATGATGCTTTCCTCGCTTTCGCCCGTTATCTCGGCAAGCTCGGATATCTGCGGTTCTCTGCCGTATTTCTGCCCGAAGTTCTCTTTTATGCGCATTATTTTCAGCGAAAGCTCCTTTACACTTCGGCTGACCTTGACCGTTCCGCCGTCACGGAAAAGCCGCTTTATCTCGCCGAGGATAACGGGGACGGCGTAGGTCGAGAACTTCACTCCCCTGCTGCTGTCGAAGCCGTTGACAGCTTTTATCAGACCTATACAGCCCGTACTGTAGAGGTCGTCATATTCTATCCCTTTTCCTCGGAATCGGTTTGCGCAGAGCCGCACCAATCCGAGGTTTTCTTCTGTAAACTTATCGGTTTCAGTCCCGTTCATATTCTGTCCTTTCGGTGATCACTCATCATTATGTACACCGAGCCTGCGCCGAAGCGTTACGGTCGTTCCCTTTCCGACGGTGCTTCTGACCTTCAGCTTGTCCGTAAAGCTTTCCATTACCGAAAAACCAAGTCCCGAACGCTCCTCTTCGGGCGCAGAGGTGTAAAGCGGCTCTCTTGCCTTTTCGACATCGGGTATACCGCAGCCTTTGTCCGAGACCTTTATGATAAGCAGACCGTCATCTAAAAATCTTGCGTGTATGCTGACCGTTCCGAGTGTTCCTCTGTAGCCGTGGACGATGCTGTTCGTGACGGCTTCGGAAACTGCTGTCTTTATCTCGGCAAGCTCGCTCACGGTCGGATCTTCGCTTGCGATAAAGGCGGCAACGCACATTCTCGCAATGCTCTCATTGCAGCTTTTTGACGGGAAAGATATTTTAAGTTCATTAACTACCGGCATTTTTCTCATTCCTTTCTCATTCTATCGAAGCGAGCCGTTCAAGTCCCGCAAGCTTCATTACCTTTTTTATCTGCGAAGAAGCGCCCGAAACGGTTATCTTTCCGCCGTAGGCTTTCGCCGCCTTGTATCTGCCCATAACAAGACCTATCCCCGAGCTGTCCATAAACGTGACCTCGGAAAAGTCGAGTATCATCAGCTCGGGACGAAGCCGTTCCGCTTCAAAATCTATCTCCTCCCGTATCTCCGATGCGCTGTGGTGGTCGATATCACCCATTATATGGGCAGTCAGCTTTCTTTCGCCCTCATCTGTTTCAATTTTCACAGGCATAAATTTTATCCTCCTTGCATAATATTTAAATCTTTATGTTATTTTAACCTTTTTATCTGTAAAAATTTGTCAATAGCAGTTACAATACCGAAAAGTTGTCACTTTTAACAAAAAATACATTTATGAAAGCCATAAATGTATTATAATTATAGTAATTATTTAATTTTGAGAAAGGAATAACTTTATGAACATAAACAGGACAGCAAACTTCGACAACGGCTGGGAATTCACTCTCCTTGAAAACGGCGCAGGCTATGAAAAAGCTGTAAAAAGCAGCTTCAAACCCGTTGAGATCCCCCACGACTGGCTTATCTATGATACAAACAACCTTTACAAGAGCGGCGAAGGCTGGTATCGTAAGACCTTTTCCGCAAACAAAGCCGACAAGGCTTTCAGCATCGATTTTGACGGCGTTTATACCGACAGCACGGTTTATATAAACGACAAAAAGGCAGGCGACTGGCACTATGGCTACTCGTCATTCTCGTTCGATATCACCGACCTGCTCGTTGACGGCGAAAACACCGTAATGGTTCAGGTCCGCTATGTTTCGCCGAATTCGAGATGGTATTCGGGCGCAGGAATTTACCGCAGCGTTTATCTCACCGAAACGAACAAAGCCCATATTCTTTGGAACGGAGTTTATGTTACAGCCAATGCCGAAAACGGTTCTGTTCACGTTGATACCGAAGCTGTCGGCGAATATGACAGCGTTGCATATACTGTTTTTGATGCGGACGGAAACATTGCCGCCGAATCGGAAAGCGCTGATTTTACCGTTCCGGATTTCAAGCTTTGGGAACTCGATTCGCCCGTTGTTTATACGCTTCGTGCAAGCCTTGTCAAAAACGGCGAGATACTTGATTCGTTTGAGACTGACTTCGGCTTCCGCAGCATAAAATTTGACCCCGATGAGGGTTTCTTCCTCAACGGAAAATATATGAAGCTCAAAGGCGTTTGCCTTCACCACGATCTCGGTGCGCTCGGTGCGGCTGTGAACCGCCGTGCTGTTGAACGTCAGCTTTTGATAATGAAAGAAATGGGCGCGAACGCTGTCCGTACTTCGCATAATATGCCTGCAAGGGAGCTGCTTGAAATTTGCGACAGGATAGGTCTGCTCGTGAACTGCGAAAGCTTCGATATGTGGGAGCTGCCCAAGACCGAGTTCGACAACGCACGTTTCTTCAAAGAGACCGCTCACGCCGATGTCGAAAGCTGGGTGAAGCGTGACCGCAACCACCCCTGCGTTATAATGTGGAGCATCGGCAACGAGATATACGACACTCACGCTTCGGAACACGGTCTTGAAATTGCCAAAATGCTCGCAGGCTATGTCCGTGAATTTGACCCGAACAAACACGCCGAGGTCACTATCGGCTCGAACTATATCGAATGGGAAAACGCTCAGAAAGTCGGCGAATTTCTTGTAAATTCGGGTTATAACTACACCGAGCGCTGCTATGACGAGCATCATAAAAAATACCCGAATGTCGTTATCTATGGCAGCGAGACCTCGTCCGAAGTACGCAGCCGAGGCATTTATCATTTTCCTGCTTCAAAACCGCTGCTCACGCACGATGACAACCAGTGTTCTTCACTCGGCAACAGCTGCGTTGTATGGGGAAAGCCTGCCGAAAAGGCTTGGATAGAGGATCGTGACAGAAAATTCTGCGCAGGTCAGTTCGTCTGGACGGGCATCGACTACATAGGCGAACCCACACCCTACAGCAGCAAAAACAGCTTCTTCGGAATGACCGACACCGCCTGCTTCCCCAAGGACGCATACTATTTCTATCAGTCGGTCTGGACGGACAAGCCGATGATACACCTCCTCCCCTACTGGGATTTCAATGACGGTCAGATCATCGACGTTATCGCATATTCGACCGCCGACAATGCGGAGCTTTTCCTCAACGGAAGATCGCTCGGCAAGCAGACTATCGACCACAGGCACGGCGACACTCTCCACTTCGCTTGGAGCGTTCCTTATGAAAAGGGCGAGCTTAAAGCCGTTGCTTATGACGAAAACGGAAATGTTATCGCAGAGGATATTCAGCGAAGCTTCGGAAACGCCGCAGCGATAAAGCTTTCCGCTGACAGAACGGAGATACTCTCGGGCGGACGTGACCTTGCTTTCATCGAGATATCCGCTGTTGACGGGAACGGAACCTTCGCCGCAAACGCACGGAACTATGTCAAGGTCGAGGTGAGCGGCAGCGGCAGACTTATGGGTCTTGACAACGGCGATTCGACCGACTATGAGCAGTTTAAGACCGACACCCGCCGACTTTTCAGCGGCAAGCTGCTTGCGATAGTTTCCTCCGATAACACCGAGGACGAAATTACTGTAAAAGTCACCTCGAACGGACTTGAAAGCGCAGAGGTGAAGATAGCCGTAAGGGGCAGCACCGATATCCGCTGCGAGAAGCTTGTTCCGCAGGTTTCGCACGATGAAAATGTGAACGGCGGGCTTATCCCGATGAGAAAAATTTCAGCCGAATATGCTGACGGAAATAAGCTTGATGAAAATAAGAAAACCGCACTCGTCAAATATAAAGTTTATCCCGAGAACGCAAGCTTCTCCGACATCAGCTGCAAGGCTGTCAGCGAGAGCAGCGCTCCCGTGAACTACGCCGAAGCGGAGGTTTTGGACGGCAGCACCATTAAAGTAACGGCAAAGGGTGACGGCAAATTCACGCTTCGGATTTACGGCAATAACGGCTCGCAGTATCCGCAGGTCATCTCCGATCTGCCGTTTGAGATAACGGGACTTGGACAGGCTTCCATCGACCCATACAAGGACATTCCTGCCTGCATCTACAAGTATTCGAGCAAGCCTGTCACAATTATGGAACACGGCGCAGTCGGCGGCTTCGGCGGCAGAACTGCTGTCGGCTTCGCTTCGGTAGAGTTCGGCAAAAACGGCTCGGATTCTCTCACACTTTACATCGGAAACTGCAACAACCGTGAGATCCCCGTTGAGCTTTACTCGGGCGACCCGGACAACGGCGGCGAGCATATAGAAACGCTTATGTTCCCCCACAACAACGGCTGGGACAAGCCTTCGCCGTATAAATTCACGCTTTCAAAGCCTGTCTGCGGCACTATTGACCTTTACTTCGTGTTCAGCGACAACAACATTTTCGGCGGCTTTGCATTTTCGGGCGCAAACGACCCGTTCGGCGGCATTTCCGCAGGCTCGTATGAAAATATTTACGGTGATGAATTCGAGGTCAGCGGCAGCAGGGTCATAAACATCGGAAACAACGTTGTTATCGACTTCGGCGAGCTTGATTTTGCGGACGGCGCATCAAAGGTCGTGATAGTCGGCAGCACTCCGAACGAAATAAACGCTGTTCAGCTTCGCTACAATGCTGACGGAACGCAGAAAGCGACCCTCGTAAACTTCAAACAGTCCGCCGAGTACACCGCTCAGACCTTTGATATCGATAAAATAAGCGGAAAAACTCAGCTCAGCTTTGTATTTATGCCGGGCACGGACTTTAACTTTGACAGTTTCAAGTTTTTCAAATAAAGAGGGATCTTATCTTGGATAAAATGATAATAAGGTTCGCAATTACAGCAGCCTGCCTTGTACTTGCCGCAGCTATAGCTTCGGTCGTGATAATAGTTGTACGGAATGGGAAAAAGGTTGACGAAACTCCCCGACCCGTGCAGGCAATGACAGAGGTCTGCGGCACAACAGCTCCGACCGAAGCCGTCACCGAGGAAACTGCGTATGTTTTCGATATCGAGGACGTTACGGACGCACCCGAGGTCACGACTGTTCCCGTTGAAACGGACGCTGACGGCGAAACGGAAACGAGCAGGACTGTCATAACGAGCCGCAAGCGCAAGGATTACGACCAAAATTCGGTCTATATCGATATGGAATCGGTTCTTCAGAATCCCGAGCTTCCCGTCGGCTGTGAGATAACCGCACTGACGATATATCTTCGCTATCTCGGCTTTGATGCCGATAAGGTCGACCTTGCGAAAAACTATCTTCCAAAGGGCGGAAACGCGCAGTACAAGGACGATCTGCTCTACAAGGACAGCTTTTTCGACTACTTCATCGGCGACCCTTTCACACGGGGATACGGCTGTTTTTCCAATGCGATAGTCAAGGCGGCGAACAAGTATCTTGACGACCACGGCGGCGGATATGACGTTATAAATCTCTCGGGTTCCGATCCCGATGTTCTGTATGATTATCTTGCTCAGGGCATACCCGTTATCTGCTGGGCAACGGACGGAATGATCGAACCCGAATACTACGAAAGCTGGTACGACAATGCCACAGGCGAAAAGCTCGACTGGTATCTCAACGAGCATTGCTTCGTGCTTGCAGGCTTCAATATGAGCGCCGATATCGTCACGCTCAACGACCCGATGAAGGGCATAATCGACTACAACATAAACAAGTTTGAAACACGTTATGCTCAGATGTACAGTCAGGCTATCGTTATCCTCCCCAAAACCGATGAAGCTGCCGAGGAAACAGAAACCGCTGCCGAAAATAACGACATTTCCGACAGCGACAATGAAGGATTTCCGACCGGGGACGAAGCTTTTGACGAAGAAGAATGATCGAAAGGAACAAATCAGGAATGATAAACCAATTTTCAAGAACCGAGCTTATCTTCGGCGAAGAAGCTCTGGAAAAGCTTGCAAATGCAAGAGTAGCCGTTTTCGGCGTAGGCGGAGTTGGCGGCTATGCCGTTGAAGCACTCGCACGTTCGGGCATTGGCGCACTTGACATAATCGACAACGACACGGTTGCGCTGACTAATATAAACCGACAGATAATTGCGCTCCATTCGACCATCGGCGAATATAAGGTTGATGCTGCGTCAAAGCGGATACTTGACATCAACCCTGACATAAAACTCAAAGCGTACAAAACCTTTTTCACGCCCGAAACCGCAGATACCTTTGACTTTTCCGAGTACGATTATGTTATCGATGCGATAGATACGGTCACGGGAAAAATAGAGCTTGTGATGAAAGCACAGGCGGCAGGTACGCCGATAATATGCTCAATGGGCGCAGGAAACAAAACAGACCCGACAAAATTTCAGGTTGCTGACATATACAAGACCTCGGTCTGTCCCCTTGCAAGAGTGATGCGCTACGAGCTTAAAAAACGCCGTGTAAAGCATCTCAAATGCGTTTTTTCTACGGAAGAGCCGATAACTCCCCGTCAGAGCGAAGAGGTTTCGGGCAAGCGTCAGACTCCGGGCAGCTGCGCATTTGTCCCGTCCGTTGCAGGACTTATCATTGCGGGTGAGGTCATAAAGGATATTATCAATGCGTAATTCGTAATGCGTAATGCGTAATTGTTTGTACTCCGATCATTATAAACAAAAAACAGCACATATCACTTGATTTTTCGTGATATGTGCTGTTTTCTTTTATACTAAACACCATTTAAAAACTATACAAAAAATCAAGCAAAAACTCTGATATA
>URTF01000098.1 GCA_900550695.1 uncultured Ruminococcus sp. | reverse complement strand
GATTTTTTGTATAGTTTTTAATTGGTGTTTAGTATAAACCTCCTGCCGAAGAACCCGAAAAAGTAAATTCTGCGACCGAAACAGTAAATTCTGCGAGCGAAACAGAATAAAGTCAAGGATACGCTTGTCAAAGTAAAGTGTTATTTTAAGCAGTCTGAACAATTATTCAGGCTGCTTTTTGTGTATAATAATAAAAACTTGTGGAAAGTGTCTATCAAAGTATAAAAAACAGATTAATTTTTTATATTTTTTTTGAAAAAAGCAAGACAAACGCAGCTTTTTGTGTTATAATTATAAGGAACATACAAATTTGCAACAGTTAGCTGTTACAGCAGGCTGTTCGGAAAGGAAAAACGGCTCATGCTACATGAAAAGTCATGCGGTGCGATAGTTTACCGCAAGTATCACGGCAACCTTGAGATACTGCTGATAAAGCACGTCAACAGCGGTCACTGGTCATTCCCGAAAGGTCATGTCGAAGCCGGCGAGACCGAGGTGGAGACCGCTCTCCGTGAGATAAAAGAGGAAACGGGCATAGATGTTATCATCGACCCGACCTTCCGTGAAACGGTCACATACAATCCCCGAAAGGATTCGCAAAAGGTCGTTGTCTATTTTATCGCCAAAGCGAAAAATTTCGATTATGTTAGGCAGGAATCGGAGATCGCCGAGATCAAATGGGTCGATGCAGGCTGTGCAGACTCAGTCCTGACCTACGAAAACGATAAGTGCATCGTCAACAAAGCACGAAAGGTCATAAAAGGCATTGCGGACTGACACGCCAGTGTATTATGACCGGACTCCGCCGAACAACGGAGAAATACCGACAGAACGACAGGATCGGTGTTTTTGCGGTGTTCGGCGGTTTGCGTATTATGTCATTTTTTGCAGAAAGAGGGTAATACCTTGAATATTCGTTCAGATATCGTCAGATCCGCACTTGTGGGGGAGTTCCTCCCGAGTGCGATAAGAAAAATGTCGGCACTCGAAGTCGGAAGCTTCACTATCCATGTCAACACTCTGCCGCCTGCGTTCGATGGGTTAAAGATAGCGCATCTCTCCGACCTCCACAATAAAAAATACGGCGAAAACGGCTGTGAACTGTTTGAGCTTATTCAAAAGCAGAACCCCGATATCGTTGTTATGACGGGCGATATGATAAGCCACAGTGCTGTGAACCGTGAGGACTTCATCGGACTTACAAAGTCGCTTGCGGAGAAATATCCGACCTTTTACGTCAACGGAAACCACGAATTTTCCGATATGTCGGACGAACTTTTTGCCCAAACGGCGGAGCAGATGAAATCCGCAGGTGCGGTCTGCCTTGACAACGCCGAATATACTATATATAAAGACGGGCAGAAACTCAACCTTTGCGGAGTTTCCTATGAAGCGAAGTTTTATCGGGGTGTGAGGGAATACAAGCGCAACTGGGAGCATTTCACACTCGGCGAAATGGAGCGGCTCTGCGGAAAGAAACCCGACGGCTTCACGATACTCCTTGCGCATAATCCGCTTGATTTTTCGGTCTATGCCGAGTGGGGCGCAGATGTGACGTTCGGCGGACATATCCACGGCGGCTCGGTGCGCCTGCCGATAGTCGGCGGAGTTTTCTCTCCCGAACTTAAGCCAAGACCGAAGTATTCCGAGGGGATTTATCGGCTTGGCGACAAGCGAATGGCTGTCAGCCGAGGACTGGGACGTATCAGGCTTTTCAATCCCCCCGAACTGCTTGTCGCAACGCTGACGGAGAAGTAATGCGGAATTGACAATTGATAATGCGTGGTTATTCGAAATTGAGCTTCACTGTTCCGTGAAAGACAGTTTTAACCGTAGGGGCGGATTCTATATCCGCCCGAATAACGCATATCGAAATACAAACGCATAAAACAGATACAACCGTAGGGGACGGGTTTCCCGTCCCGATTGCGTCAGCAATTTCCGGCACATATAAACATAACGAAATATAATAAGACAGACCTATTTTCAACGATTATTCCCAATGAAAATAGGTTTGTTTTTTTGTTTCGACTGCGTTAAATCGGGACGGGAAACCCGTCCCCTACATCGTTATCCGCATTATGTGTATGTTAGGAATACGCTGATTAAAGCGACGCGTCCGTTTCGCCGTTTTGAAAAATGTACGAGTTTCAACATTTGAGGATATTTTGAAAACGGCAGAAACGTATTAATCAGCGTTTCCTTAGAATTACACGTTTCATCGGGCGGATATAGAATCCGCCCCTACGGTTTTCGGCACATTTGTTGCAGCAGCAAAACTAATTCCTAATTCCGCATTTAAAAAATTCCGAAAATTTTATATAATTTTTACAAAACCCCCTTGACAGTAAATCGTTTACAATGTAAAATATATTGTAATAGATCAACTATTTGCAAAATCAAATTTTATAATCAGATTTTGGGAGGAAATAAAAATGAGCGAATTTTTCAAAGAAATCGGCAAGATCCCTTTTGAGGGCAAGGACAGCAAGAACGCCCTTGCATTCAAGTATTACAACCCCGATGAGATCATCGACGGCAAGCCTATGAGAGAACACCTCAAGTTTGCACTTTCCTGGTGGCATACTATGGGCGGCGACGGCACTGATATGTTCGGCTGCGGCACTGCTGACAAGACCTGGGGCGAAGCTGACAGCGTTGCAAGAGCAAAGGCTAAGGTCAATGTTGCTTTTGAAATTATGGATAAGCTTTCCATTGACTATTTCTGCTGGCATGACCGTGATCTTTCCCCTGAGTACGGTTCACTCGCTGAAACAAATGCTAAGTTTGACGAGATCGTTGATTACACTGCTGAAATGATGAAGCAGAACCCCGGCAAGAAGCTCCTCTGGGGTACAGCTAAGTGCTTCGATCACCCAAGATATATGCACGGCGCAGGCACATCTCCTTCCGCTGACGTTTTCGCTTACGCAGCTGCTCAGATCAAGAAGGCTATCGATGCTACCGTTAAGCTCGGCGGCAACGGCTACGTTTTCTGGGGCGGCAGAGAAGGCTACGAAACATTACTTAACACAAATATGGGTCTTGAACTCGACAATATGGCTCGCCTTATGAAGATGGCTGTTGAATATGCACGTTCTATCGGCTACAAGGGCGATTTCTACATCGAACCTAAGCCAAAGGAGCCAACAAAGCACCAGTATGACTTCGATACAGCAACAGTTCTCGGATTCCTCCGCAAGTACGGACTTGACAAGGATTTCAAGATGAACATCGAAGCTAACCACGCTACACTTGCACAGCACACATTCCAGCACGAACTCCGTGTTGCAAGAGATAACGGCGTATTCGGTTCTATCGATGCTAACCAGGGCGATCCGCTCCTCGGCTGGGATACAGACCAGTTCCCGACAAACATTTATGACGCTACATTCTGCATGTACGAAGTTATCAAGGCAGGCGGCTTCACAAACGGCGGTCTTAACTTCGACGCAAAGGCAAGAAGAGGTTCATTCACTCCCGAGGATATCTTCCACAGCTACATTGCAGGTATGGATACATTCGCACTCGGCTTCAAGGCTGCAAGAGCTCTTATCGCTGACGGCAGAATTGACAAGTTCGTTGATGACCGCTATGCATCATGGAACACAGGTATCGGTGCTGACATCATCGCAGGCAAGGTAGGCATGGCTGATCTTGAAAAGTATGCTCTTGAAAAGGGCGAAGTTACCGACTCCCTCTCCAGCGGCAGACAGGAAATGCTCGAAGCTATCGTTAACAACGTGCTTTTTGATCTTTAATTTGCGTCAAATACGCCCCTGCTGTTCAGACGCAGGGGCGTGTGTTGTTTAATAAATACGAAAGGATAGATCCAATGAAATATGTAATCGGTATCGACCTTGGAACAAGCGGCACTAAGACCGTTCTTTTCGATGAAAAGGGCGCAGTCGTTGCTTCAAAAACGATCGAATATCCTATGTATCAGCCGAAGAACGGCTATGCAGAGCAGGACCCCGAGGACTGGTACAACGCTGCGATCGGCACGGCTAAGGCTGTTGTTGAAACGAGCGGAGTAAAGAGCGGGGACATTGTCGGCGTTGGTCTTTCGGGACAGATGCACGGTCTTGTTATGCTCGATGAAAACGGAAACGTTATCCGCCGTTCCATTATATGGTGCGACCAGCGTACAGCCAAGGAAGTTGACGAGATGAACGAGAAGATAGGCAGAGAAAAGCTTATCGAGATCACTGCCAACCCTGCACTCACGGGCTGGACGGCTGCAAAAATTCTTTGGGTAAGAAACAACGAACCCGAGAATTACAAGAAGTGCCGTCACATTCTTCTTCCTAAGGATTATATCAGATACAAGCTCACGGGCGAATTCGCAACGGAGGTTTCCGATGCTTCGGGTATGCAGCTTCTCGATGTTCCGAACCGCTGCTGGAGCAAGGAGATCTGCGAAAAGCTCGATATTGATATGTCTATGCTCGCAAAGGTTTACGAATCCTGCGAGGTCACGGGCAAAATTACTGCCGAAGCTGCCGCTCTCACGGGACTTAAAGAGGGTACTGTAGTTGTCGGCGGTGCAGGCGACAATGCTGCTGCAGCAGTAGGCACGGGTGTTGTTGAGGACGGAAAAGCTTTCACAACTATCGGCACGAGCGGCGTTGTTTTCGCTCATACTTCAAGCATTTCCATCGACCCGAAGGGCAGAGTACATACCTGCTGCGCAGCCGTTCCGAACTGCTGGCACATCATGGGCGTTACTCAGGGCGCAGGTCTTTCCCTCAAATGGTTCAGAGATAACTTCTGTCAGGCTGAAAAGGACACGGCAAAGGGAATGGGCGTTGACGAATATGTTCTTATGAACAAGGAAGTCGAAAATGTTCCCGTCGGCTCGAACCGCCTTATCTATCTCCCGTATCTTATGGGCGAAAGAACACCTCACCTTGACCCGAACGCAAGAGGAATGTTCTTCGGACTTTCCGCAATGCATACAAAGCGTGATATGATGCGTGCAGTAATGGAGGGCGTTTCCTACTCGCTCCGTGACTGCGTTGAAATATGCAAGGAAATGGGCATCAACGTTTCCGATATGATGGCTTGCGGCGGCGGCGGTAAGTCACCTATCTGGCGGCAGATGCTTGCAGACCTTTACAAGTGTCCCGTTAAGACGGCATCATCGTCCGAAGGTCCTGCTCTCGGTGTTGCAATTCTCGCAATGGTCGGCGCAGGAATATACAAGACAGTTCCCGAGGCTTGTAAGGCTATTGTCGGCGTTGACAAGGTTCAGCAGCCTATCAAGGAGAATTCCGAGGTCTATGACAAGTATTTCGCTCTTTACGATAAGATTTACCCTGCAGTAAAGAACGAGCTTGCAGAACTCGCAGAACTTTAATTGCAGATTTCCCCAAATCATCAAGACTTTTTCTCCGAGCGATGTTATTATATTAATAGTGAAAGCTTTTACAGATAACGTTATCGAGGAAAACACATGAACAATTTTGAAAAACTGTCTGCCACACTTGAATTTATCGAGGAAAATTTAACGGAGGACATCACGGCGGAGCTTTGCGCCAAGCGGTGCGGCTATTCGCTGTCGAGCGTTCAGAAAATGTTCCGCCATACATTTCACATTGGCGTGAGCGACTATATTTCAAGGCGGAAGCTGACTGCGGCGGCAAAAGAACTGCTCAAAAGCGAAAGTCCGATACTTGAAATTGCCCTCAAATACGGCTATAATTCACACGAGGTCTTTACCCGTGCGTTTATGCGGCTCTGGGGCGTAACGCCGTCCGAATTTCGCAGGAAACGGCGCTTTTTCGAAATTTTCCCCAAGCTTGACGAGTATGTGCAGATATATGATGAAAAGGGGAATATTGTTATGACCGGCAAGAGAAAGTTCGATGTTTCGCACCTTTACGATTTTATAAAACAGCGCAGCGGAAAGTATGCCGTTTGCTTCGATATGGTGCATCTAATGTACATAAACGATGTTTACGGCAGAGCCGCAGGGGATATCGCCATTGCGGAGTGTCTGCGCAGAATTGACGAAAATTCGGGGGAGGATATGCTCCCGATAAGGATCGGCGGCGACGAATTCGTGCTGATAACGGACTTTTCCGATATCAAAGACGCACAGAACGCCGCAGAGAAAATTTTAAGCTTAAACGGTGGTACAGTCAGCTCGGACGGCAGTGAGTTCGGGGTTTCGATGAGAGTGGGATATGTTCGTATTCCCGAGGGAAATCTTCGGTACAACTCGCTCTTTGAAAGCTTTGTGATCGCAGGCAGGAAAGAAAGCTGACGGTATCTCCTTAAAAGAAAGGAAAATATACCATGAAACTTTTTATCGATACCGCTAATGTAAACGACATCAGATGGGCAAACGACCTCGGAGTTATCTGCGGCGTTACAACAAACCCCTCCCTTATCGCAAAGGAAGGCAGAGTTTTTGAGGAAGTTGTAAAGGAGATCACAACTATCGTTGACGGCCCTATCTCCGCAGAAGTTATCTCCCTCGAGGCTGACAAGATGGTAGAAGAGGCTCTTCCTCTCGCAGCTATCCACAAGAACATCGTAATCAAGCTCCCGATGTGCGAAGAGGGACTCAAGGCTTGTAAGATCCTTACCTCCAAGGGTATCAAGACAAACGTAACACTCGTTTTCTCCGCAGCTCAGGCTATGCTCGCAGCAAACGCAGGCGCTACATACGTTTCCCCATTCCTCGGCAGACTTGACGATATCGGCATGGAGGGCATGAACCTCATCGAAGAGATCGTTGACATCTTCCGTGCTCAGGGCATCAAGACTGAGATCATCGCAGCATCTATCAGAAATCCTATCCACGTTACGACCTGCGCAAGACTTGGCTGTGATATCGCAACAGTTCCTGCAAACGTTATCCGTCAGATGGTAAAGCACCCACTTACAGACAACGGTATCGAGAGATTCCTTAAGGACTGGGAAGGAGCAAAGAAAGCGTAAACGCTTTCTGATTCGTAATGCGTAATGCGTAATTATTTTTGCTTGGAATTACTGTAATGGACGGA
>URTF01000097.1 GCA_900550695.1 uncultured Ruminococcus sp. | reverse complement strand
ATATGTGATTTCGGCGCAGATTTTTTCCTGTATTTTATTGGTGTTTAGTATTATACATATTTTCAAATTTAAAGTAAGTATTATTTATTGTTTACTTTTCAAGGCTTTTCAGTGCGGCGCAGATTATATCCGCTGTTCCGTCGATGCCGAACACCTCGCTGTTGAGTGTGAGGTTATAGCTTTCGTGTGCCGACCACTTCTTGTCGGTGTAGAAATCATAGTAAAGCTTACGCTGTTTGTCGTGGCGCTTTATCTTTGATGCGGCTTCGGATTCGCTTATCTTGTCACGCTCCATTGTACGCTTTATTCTTGCTTCAAGCGGTGCATAGATGAATACCGAAAGAAGCTCGCAGTCCTGATTGCGGAGTATGTAGTCCGAGCATCTGCCAACGATAACTGCGTCCTCGGTCTTTGCGATATCCTTGATTATCTCGCTCTGAGCATTGAAGATAGCGTCATTCGTGCAGAGGTTTATGCCCATTGCTGCGCCGGACTGGCTCATTGCGGCGTAATACCAAGGATTTGCTGCCTTTTCATCGGCTTCCTTGACAACGCTGTGGCTCATACCGCTTTTTTCTGCGGCGAGGTCGAGCAGCTTTCTGTCATAATATGAACAGCCGAGCTTTTCAGCGACCTTTTCACCGATAAGATGTCCACCGCTTCCGAACTGACGGCCAATTGTGATTATCTTTTTACTCATAATATCTCCTCCTTGGAGAGAAATTTCTCTGTGATTGTATTATATCACATCTGCACATAAAATGCAAGAAGCTTTCAGAATATTTTGTCTAAGTTACCATATCTTTTATCTATATTTCGTGCAAAATTGCGTTATTTCGTCATTTTGTATATTGTAAAAAGCGTATTTCGATGCTATAATTATAGGGTTGCCGACAAAAGGGAGAGATCTCGGCAATATACGATCTATGAAAAGGAAGAAATAAATGGACAGCACAAAAACTTCGGATTATAAATTCACCGATGGTCTGCGTGACGGGATACCGATAGGACTCGGCTATCTTTCCGTTTCGTTCAGCTTCGGCATCGCAGCGGCAGGAAAAGGCATCTCGATCTTCTCCGCCCTGCTCATCTCAATGACTAACCTCACCTCGGCAGGACAGCTCGCAGGTCTTGGCATCATTGCGGCAGGCGGAACGCTCATCGAGATGATACTCACCCAGCTTGTCATCAATATGAGATATGCGCTTATGAGCATCTCGCTCACGCAGAAGCTTGACGGCAGCTTCACTGTCGGACACCGCCTCGGAACTTCGTTCGGTATGACGGACGAGATCTTCGCCGTCGCCGCAGGCAAAAAGGGCGACATAAACGTGCGGTATATGTACGGCTTGATCTTGATACCGTTTATATGCTGGAGCTTGGGAACGTTCCTCGGCGCAGCGGCAGGCAATATCCTCCCCGATATGCTCAAATCCGCACTCGGCATCGCTATCTACGGTATGTTTCTCGCAATATTTATCCCTCCTGCAAGAAAATCTGTCGGCGTTTTCTCGGTCGTTGCATTTTCTGCGGCAATGAGCTGCTGCTTTAAGTATATCCCCGTTTTCTCGGGAATTTCGAGCGGTTTCTCGATAATCATATGCGCACTGACAGCGTCCGTCCTCGGCGCACTCATCTTCCCGAAAAAGGAGGAAGCAGCCGATGTCTGATCTTAAAGTTCTGGTTTATATCCTTGTGATGGCGCTCGTTACATACCTTATAAGAATGATACCGTTCGTCCTTTGCAGGAAGAAGATACAGTCGAAATTTTTACAGAATATGCTCTATTATGTGCCGTATGCAGTCCTCGGTGCAATGACGATACCTGCGATACTCTATTCGACATCGAGCATAATTTCCGCCGTAGTCGGACTCGGCGCAGCACTGTTCTTCGCATTCAGAAACAAGTCGCTGATAGTCGTAGCCGTCGCCGCCTGTGCAGGTGCATTTGTGACGGAGCTTATAATGAGCCTTCTTGTTAATGCGTGATATCAAACACCAATAAAAGAAAAAATCTGCACCGAAAACCTGTTTTCAAAGATCTTTTTTTGAAAACAGGTTTTTCTTTATGGAACTGCGCTCAATGTGCCTCAATAAATGTAAAGTTGAAATGCACTGTGCATTAATATAGTGCTGCTTTACTGCAATTTCAGACTAAATTTTATTTGCTTTTTCTATTGCTTTTTCCGTGCCGATATTGTATAATTAAAGGAGTACGTTTTAATGAGGTGAATTATTTGCATTTCGATGATATTCTGAATTGTGTCGGTATTATCGCAAAATATCTGCTCCCGACGCTGAAAGTTTTCTTCTTTACGCTTCTTTTCTCCATTCCGCTCGGAATGATTGTTGCGCTTATAAAAAAATGCCCGTTCAAGCCCGTTTCGTGGCTTATCAATCTGTATATCCTTATCATGCGCGGCACTCCGCTCATGCTCCAGATAATCACTATCTACTATGCTATCCCGATGCTCCAGAAAGCAGGACATCTGACGGGTATTGATATCCGAAGTGACTCATACCAGTTTACGGCGCTCATCGTTGCTTTTGCTCTCAACTATGCGGCTTACTTTGCCGAGATTTTCAGAGGCGGCATCGAGGCTATCCCCAAGGGACAGCACGAAGCTTCTGCGGCACTCGGATTTACGAAGATGCAGACCTTTTTCCGCATTATCCTTCCGCAGGTCATAAAGCGCATAGTTCCTGCAGGCGCAAACGAGGTTATCACGCTTGTAAAGGACACCTCGCTCGCTTCGGTCATCGCTTACATCGAAATTTTCCGTAAGTCGAAAGAGCTTATGGTAACATACAGCAACCTTATACCGCTTTTCATCGCAGGCGTTTTCTACTTCGCTATGAATGCGATACTGACGCTTATTTTCTCCGCTGTTGAGAAAAAGCTTGACTATTACAAATAATTCGGAAAGGACTATCGTTCAGATGGCAATTCTTGAAGTAAAAAATCTTTCAAAAAGCTTTGACGACCTCGAAGTCCTCAAGGATATCTCGTTCAATGTTGAAAAGGGCGAAGTCGTTGCTGTCATCGGTCCGTCGGGAAGCGGCAAATCGACGATGCTCCGCTGCATAAATCAGCTTGAAAAGCTCGGCGGCGGCAATGTCACCGTCTGCGGACACGACCTTGTGACGGGTTATACGAACGGCAAGCCTGTTTATGCTTCCAATGCGGAGCTGCGTGAGATACGCTTGAAAATAGGACTTGTTTTCCAGAATTTCAACCTTTTCCCTCACATGAACGTGCTTCGCAACATCACCGAAGCGCCCGTCTGCGTTCTCAGAATGCCCAAGGACGAAGCCGAGAAAAAAGCTATGGAGCTTCTCCGCAAAATGGGACTTGAAAGCAAGGCAAAAGCATATCCCTGCGAACTTTCGGGCGGTCAGCAGCAGCGTGTTTCCATTGCAAGGGCTCTCGCTCTCAACCCAGAGGTGCTGTTCTTCGATGAGCCGACTTCGGCGCTCGATCCCGAGCTTACGGGTGAGATTCTCAAAGTAATAAAAGAGCTTGCAAAGGACAAGATGACAATGGTCATCGTTACGCACGAAATGGCTTTCGCAAGGGAAGTTGCCGACCACGTTATCTTTATGGATGGCGGCGTTATCGTTGAAGAGGGAACGCCCGATGAGGTGTTCGTCAACACGAAAAATGAGCGTACCAAGCAGTTCCTGCGCAGGTATGATTCAATAAATGGGGAGGATAAATAATGGTAAATCTTAAAAAAGTATCAGCGGCATTTCTCGCAGCCGCAATGCTGTTCTCGTTCTCAGCCTGCTCAAAGGGCGGAGATGCTTCAGCCGATAATGCGGCGGAAACGGAAACTGTCGCAGAGCCAACCGCTTCGGCAAGAGTAAGCGTTGACGGCACAAAGTTTATGGTGGACGGCAAGGAGCTTTGGATCAACGGCACGAACACTCCGTGGGAAAAGTGGAACGACTTTGACGGAAATATGGACGAAGAGTTCTGGGACAAGACCTTTGCACAGCTTGCGGCAGACAACATAAACTGCACAAGGATATGGATAAACTGCTCGGGCGAGAACATTATCCAGCTCACCACAAAGGGCGAAGTAAAGAGCATCACAGAGGGACACTGGACAGACCTTGACAAGCTTTTCGCAATTGCCGAAAAATACAAAGTCTATGTTATGCCTACTCTTCTATCGTTCGACCACTTCAAAGGCACTGCAAAATTCAGCTCAGGCGACAAGTGGAGAAACCTTATAATGAGCAAGGAAATGACCGATGCTTTCGCTGAGAATTACGTCAAGACCTTCTGCGAACGCTACGGCAAATGCGAATACATCTTCGGCATCGATATCATGAACGAACCCGACTGGGTAAAGGAAAATGACGAGTGCGGCAAGGTCGGTTTTGAGTACCTTTCCTACTTCTTCGGCAAATGTGCGTCCGTTATCCACGAAAATTCCGATATCCTCGCAACGGTCGGAATGGGAATGATAAAGTACAACTCCGACCAATATGACGGAAACTATGTATCCGACGAGTTTTTGAAGCAGCTCACGGGACTTGATGATGCATATCTCGATTTCTACAGCCCACACTACTATGCGTGGATGCTTTCAAGTATGCCCCATCCGTTCGACAAGTCCCCCGTTGACTTCGGACTTGACGGAACAAAGCCTGCTATAATCGGCGAAACTCCGAACGATGATGAGGCGCAGATGAACCTCACTGCGGCGCAGAAATATGAATATTGCTTCAACAACGGCTGGAACGGCGTAATGACATGGATGGATCCGCAGAAAAGCGGCGAAAGCTATGAATACTACAAATACGATCTCACAGCTTCGGCAACGAACCACATGAATGAGATCGCTCCCGAAAAAGTACACCCCTTGGGTTAATTCGGAATTAGGAATTAGTATTATACTAAACACCATTTAAAATTTGGAAAAAATCAAGCCGCCGAATTTGGGCGCAAAACGGATACAAATATTGTAGGGGACGGATTTCCCGTCCTGCACCGCAGCAAATAAACGAACAGACCTGTTTTCAAAGGAAATCAATGATATTCCAATGAAAACAGGTCTGTTTTTGTTATTATACTAATACTGATTTTTAATCAAAGTGTAGAAAAAAATCTGCGCCGGAATCCAATATACACCTGTTTTCAACAGCTGCGGGATCACCGGCTTGATTTTTTTCTGTATTTTAAATGGAGTTTGGTGCAAATCTGATCGTTCCCGAGCTGACAGCCTTTTCCTCACCGTTGTCACAGCGGACGAGCAGTCTTCCTTTTTCGTCTATGCCGTGGCAGTCGGCGGTGAACATATCCTCGCCCTGCGTAATGGTTATTCTTCTTCCGATAACGTTTGAACGTCTTACATATTCCTTCATAAACTCGCCGCTGCCGATGTTGTCAAGCTGTTCTTCAAGGCAGTTCAGTATCTCCGCAGCAAGAAGATTCCTCGAAACGTTATGATGGACCTCCATTTTGAGCGATGTTGCAACGTTGGCGATATCCTCGGGGAATGATAAATTCTGAACATTTACGCCCATGCCTATAACTGCATATTCAAGCCCGCCCTGCTCAACGTCAACAGCCGCCTCGGTGAGGATACCGCAGACCTTTTTGTCGTTGATATAGATATCATTGACCCACTTTATCCTGCACTCCACTTCGGGAGCAACTTTTTCTATTGCCTGTGCTACTGCTACGGCTGCACAGCTTGTAACGAGGAGTGAGCTGTCGAGTGAAAGCTTCGGTCTGATTATAACGCTCATATAGACGCCCATACCAAGAGGGGAATGGAACTTTCTTCCGAGCCTGCCCTTGCCGCCCGTCTGGATCTCTGCGATGACTGTTGTACCGTGAACTGCGCCGTAATGCGCAGCCTCTTTCGTGAATGAGTTGGTGGAGTCGATCTCACGGAAAACGTCAAGCTTTTTGCCGAGAGCCTTTGTTTTAAGATATGGTCTTATAGCCTGCTCGCTGATAAGGTCATTCGATTCTTCGAGGCAGTATCCGCGGTTAGTGACGGCTGAAATTGAGTATCCTTCGCTGCGGAGCAGGTTGACGGCTTTCCAGACTGCTCCTCTTGTTACTCCGACTGTATTTGATATTTTTGTACCCGAAACTGTTTTGCCTTTGTTTGCCTCAAGAACGGCAAGCACCCTGTCTTTTAATGCCATACTTACACCCTTATATAATTTTAAATTATAATAAAAATACGGGCAAGCTCTGAACACGCTTTGCCCAAACTGTTTATATTATACGTCATCAGTATGAACGATTCTATCACAATTAATGTACTAAATCATAATATAGAGTAAATGGATCAAAAAAACGACGGTTGTAATATCATTAATTGCTTTGGGGTGTGTATGTTAGAATATGTTGACTTTTTCTGATATCTTTAAATGTCTGCTTCTCATTGCGGCGGTTTCCTCCGACAGCTTCTGCGCAGCATTCGGACTTGGGGTCTCGGGAATAACGATACCGCCAAGATCGGCGGCAGTGATAAGTGCGCTGGGTGCAGTGTTCCTGACATTATCCACAGGGTTCGGTGGAATGGCTGTGCATTTTATCCCGAGCGGCGTTTGTTCGGCGATATCAAGCATTATCCTTATCCTGCTTGGACTTTTCAATATTTTTCACAAAGCGTTTGAAAAGCTTTGCGACAAACTTCCGGAAAATTCACGGTTAAGGATCTGCCTGTCGGACGAAGAGGCAGACAGCGACCGTTCCAAGGACATCTCCTGCAAGGAGGCACTCATTTTTTCGGCTGCACTTTCAGCGGATTCGCTCGCAGCGGGTCTTGGAGCAGGCTTAGGTACAGTTCCGATGCTCCCGACAGCATTTCTGTCATTCATTATCGGCTTCGTATTTGTGCTTTCGGCGAACGTTCTCGGAAAAAAGGCTGCGGTCGGAAGAAAGCTTGACCTGCGGGCTTTATGCGGAGCTATGCTCATTATTTTTGCTGTCATAAGTCTGTGAGATCAATAATGCTGTAAATAATACTAATACTAAACACCAATAAAATACAGGAAAAAATCTGCGCCGAAATCCAATATA
>URTF01000096.1 GCA_900550695.1 uncultured Ruminococcus sp. | reverse complement strand
AGGCGCAATTCACATCAAAAAGGAAAACGAAATATGAGAAATAAATTTCGTAAATTCAAAAAATGTGAATTGCGCCAATTCTATCCTACAAAAGCAAACTATCCTCGGCGAATAAACGTGAGGAGCGAAGCGACGAGCGTTTAGCACCGTCAGGACGCTTAGCACCGACGGGATATGAATGGCGGTTTCTCTTTTAGCATCAAGTCATAAAATTCTTTTTCGTCAATATACATAAATGCAATATACTTTTTCAACAGCCTGAGGGCGAATATAGAATCCGCCCCTACGATTTTCATTGCAGATATACGGAATAAAAATAATTCCGAATTTATTTCTGCTGTTCCGGAAAGCTTACCGTTATTGTTGTGCCGACATTTTCTTCGCTTTCAAGCTTTATATCCGCACCGTGGTAGATAGCACCGTGCTTTACTATCGAAAGTCCCAGACCCGTGCCGCCGAGTGCTTTTGAACGGCTTGAATCCACACGGTAGAAGCGCTCGAAAACCCTGTCCTGCGCCGAAACGGGTATCCCGAAGCCGCTGTCCTTTACGCTCAGGAGCGTTCTGCCGTTTTCTTTTCGGATATTTATATCGACAGTTCCGTTCGGGCGGTTATACTTCACTGCGTTGTCGCAGAGGTTGAAGATCATCTCGTCAAGTATCTTTCTTACGCCGAAAAATACTGCGTGTTCGCCCGTAACGCTCACTTTCAGCCCTGCTTTGTCGGAAACGGGCTTGATCCGTCTTGTGATCTCTTCCGAAAGCTCATAAAGGTCAACATTTTCCCTTTCATACTCAATACTGCCATCGTCAAGGCGGGAAATTTTTATGATATCGTTGACGAGGGTTATAAGTCTTTGCGCTTCGTCATAGATCGACTTGGAGAAATCGACAACGGTATCGTCGGGCGTTCCGCCGCTCATCATAAGCTCGGCGAAGCCTGAAATGGAGGTGAGCGGTGTTTTCAGCTCATGCGAAACATTGGAGGTGAACTCTCTTCTCAGGCGTTCACGCTCGGAGCGCTCGGTCACATCGAGGATAACGATAACTGCACCGATTATCTTGCTCTCGTCAAAAACAGGGTTCGATATCAGTCTGTATATCTTTTCGCCGATGCGTATCTCGGATTCGGCAGGGTTTCCCTTTACAGCCTTTTCCGCAACATCGCAGAACTCCGTCAGAACGCTGCCTGCGCCCTTTTCGATACCGAGTATTCCCGAAGCCGCTGTGTTGTATGTGAGAACGCTGGTGTTCGTATCGGTAACAACAAAGCCCTCGCTCATATTCTCGGTAATAAGACGGAACTCTTCCTTGCTCCGCTGTGCGTCACGGAGCTGTTTCTGTATCGTTTCGTGCTGTGCGGAAAGCTTGTCCGTGAGCGGTGCAAGCTCGGGATAAGGTGCTTTTTCGGGTTTTTCCGTATCTATTTCATTTATCGGCTTTGTAATGTTTCTGGAAACGATGAATGACAGTATTCCCGAAAATATGAGCGCAGCAAGGAACACCGTCACGGCAGGAACAACGAGCGTTTTCAGCATGGCTTCGATGACATTCTGCTCCGCTGAGATACGGATAACGCTGCCGTCATCAAGTCTCACCGCATAGTATATCGTCCTTGTCATAAATGTGTCGGACTCTCTTACCGAGCTGCCCTCGCCGTTTTCCAATGCCGATCTTACCTCTTTGCGGTCGGCGTGATTTTCCATTGAGGACGGGTCTGCTTTCGTATCGAAAATAACATTGCCGTCACTGCCGATGAGCGTGATGCGCCTGTCCTGCTTGTCAAAGGTATAAAGGCAGCCCTCGCCGTATTCCTCGGCTGTTGCTGCGATAAAGTGCGCTTCCGTGGAAAGCTCGTCCGTCAGTTCCTTCTCAAATACATCGGTGAGTATTCCGAAGATAAGACCTATCACAAGCACAAGCACCATACACGAAGCGAGCAGCTCCGTGAGAAATATCTTTTTAGTCATCGGACGCTTCCTCTCCGCCTATCCGGTAGCCGACATTTTTTATCGTCTTGATGAGCGCACCGTTTTCACCGAGCTTTACACGAAGCTTTCTTATATGAACATCGAGCGTTCTCGAATCCTCGTAATATTCGCCCCAGATATCGGTCAGAAGCTTTTCACGGGAAACAACGCTGCCGTTCGCTTTCATCAGCGCCGCAAGCAGGCTGTATTCCTTGAATGAGAGCGTGACCTCCTCGCCGTCCGAACGGACGATGTGCTTTTTGTCGTCAAGTGTTATTCCGCCGCTTCGGAGCAAAGACTTATCCTCGTCAGATCCCTTGGAGGAACGCCGCAGGAGCGCACGGACTCTTGCGGAAAGCTCGGTCATTCCGAACGGCTTTGCGAGATAATCGTCCGCACCGCTGTCAAGACCCGTCACCTTGTCGAATTCGCTGCTCTTGGCGGTGAGCATTATAACGGGGACGCTGCTGCCGCCGTCACGAAGCTTTTTTAGTATAGTAAGTCCGTCCTCTTCGGGGAGCATTATATCAAGAATGAGAAGCTGCGGCTCGGCTTTTCCGAATTCAGCCCAGAATTCGCTCGGCAGTGCGAAGCCTTTTGCTTCATAGCCGTCCTTTGTCAATGCATAGCACACAAGCTTGCGGATATTGTCATCGTCTTCAAGCAGATAGATCAATTTGTTTTCCTCCGTTATAATCGGGAAAAAGCCGATCAAACCCAATTGACCAGCATTTCCTGTAATGTTCACTTAATTTTACCACACCCGACGGCGTTTGGCAAGAAAAATATCAACCGAAGCGTCCTCCGATGTAATTTGCCGTGCGCTCGTCATTGGGCGACTCAAAGATAGCTTTCGTGTCGCCGTATTCAACAGCTTCACCGAGCAGAAAGAATGCCGTCTTGTCGGCGATACGGGCTGCCTGCTGCATATTGTGCGTTACCGTTACGATAGTGTATTTTTCACGAAGCTCCATTGCAAGCTCCTCAATTTTCGATGTTGAAATGGGGTCGAGAGCGGAAGTCGGCTCGTCCATAAGCAGGACTTCGGGTTCAACTGCGATTGCTCTTGCGATGCAAAGACGCTGCTGCTGACCGCCGCTCATTCCAAGTGCGGATTTTTTCAGTCTGTCCTTACATTCGTCCCAGATAGCCGCACCTTTGAGCGACTTTTCAACTATCTCGTCAAGCTTTGCCTTTGAACGGATACCGTGTATCCTCGGACCGTAAGCAACATTGTCATAAATGCTCATCGGGAACGGGTTCGGCTTCTGGAACACCATTCCGACACGGCGGCGGAGCTTTGTCACGTCCATATCGCCGTAGATATCCTCGTTTTCGAGTGTGATGTTTCCCTCGATCTTACAGCCGTCAACAAGGTCGTTCATTCGGTTAAGACAGCGGAGAAATGTTGATTTTCCGCAGCCCGAAGGTCCGATAAGTGCGGTGATGCGGTTTCTCGGGAGCTTTATGCTGATATTTTTGAGTGCGTGGTTGTTTCCATACCACAAATTTAAATTTTCAGCGGTAATAATTGAATCATTAGCCATAAATAAACCTCATTATGAGCGCTCGGCGAAGTGCTTCTGCGCATACTTTGCTCCGAAATTGAGCAGCAGTGTGAGTATAAGAAGTATTGCAGCGACAGCGAAAGCTGTATCGAATTCGCCTCGCTCCTTTGCATACATATAAAGCGAAACTGTGAGCGTTGAACCTGCGTTGCCGCTCGAAGCAGCCTGTGCAAAGCCGTAGATCTCGTTTGCCATACCTGCCGTGAAGAACAGTGCAGCCGATTCGCCCGTAATTCTGCCGACAGCAAGGATAACACCCGTGATGATACCGTCAACAGCACTTGGAAGCACGACCGTGCGGAGCATTCTCCACTTGCCCGAACCGAGTGCGAGCGCACCTTCACGGTAGCTCTGAGGAACAGCTTTAAGGCTTTCCTCCGTAGTTCTCATTATTGTGGGGAGCGTCATGATAACGAGCGTCATTGCACCTGCGATAAGGCTTGTACCGAAGCCGCAGAACTGAACGAATATCAACATTCCGACAAGTCCGTAGATTATCGACGGAATACCCGAAAGCGTTTCCGCAGCAAGTCCGATAAGACCCGTCAGCTTCTTGTTTTTCGCATACTCGTTAAGATATACCGCCGCACCGATGCCGAGCGGTATAACGATCACCATTGTGAAGAATATAATATAAAGCGTGTTTAAAATGTTCGGGAGGATCCCTATCGTTCCCGTTAAAAGGCTCGGCTTTTCGGTCAGGAACTGCAATGTTATATGCGGCAGACCCTTTACAAGCACTACTATTGCGATCGCCGCAGCCAGAATGCACACGACAGCAGCCGATACATATATAGACGCTTTCAGCGCTCCGCTTTTTACTCTGCGGACAGCAGTATTTCTATCATTCATCTTAATTCTTTCCCTTTCTTGTTAAAAGGTTCAGCACAAGATTTATTGCAAGGATAAACACGAACAGCACAAGCGCAACGGAGAAAAGCGCTTCTCTGTGAAGTCCAGAAGAATAGGACATTTCACTCGCAACAGCCGTTGTAAGGAAACGGACGCTGCCGAAAAGCTTCGGCATATTCGGAACGTTGCCCGAAACCATCATTACAGCCATTGCTTCGCCGACCGCTCTGCCTATACCGAGGACAACTGCAGCGGAGATACCGCTCTTTGCGGCAGGAAGAATTACTTTAAAAATAGTTTCTGTCTTGTCTGCGCCGAGTGCAAGAGAACCCTCTGTGTATTCGTGGGGAACAGCTCTTATTGCGCTCGCCGAAACGGAGATAACGGACGGAAGAAGCATTACCGCAAGCACGATAACTGCTGCGAAAAGGCAGGCACCGTCAGGAAGTCCGAATGTGTTTCTTACCGCAGGAACGATATAGATCATTCCGAGAAGACCATATACGACCGAGGGGATTCCTGCGAGCATCTCAACTGCGGAGGAGAGGAACGAAGCAAGCTTTTCGCCTGCAAACTGTGTGATGAAAACCGCTGTGAGGATACCGAGCGGAACGCTTATAACGACCGCTGCCGCCGTTGCATAGAAGGAGGAAAGTATGAACGGGAGTATCCCGTAAGAAGCCTCTGCCGCAGTCGGCTGCCATACCTTTCCGAAGAGGAACTCTTTGAGTCCGATCTCACGGATAGCCGGAACGCCCGAGCTTACGAGAAATGCTGTTATAACAATTACAAGCGCGATAGAAGCCGAACCGCATATCGTGAAGAATCCCGACATTACCTTGTCCGAAGCCTTGGAAAGCGTGCGCAGGACATTGTCTTTCCTGCGTTCCGCTTCACTTTCGCCGCTGACTGAATTTACTATGACCGATCTTTCCATAAAGAGCCTCACTTAGTTTACTTGGTTGTTGGAACTGCACCTGCAGAAGCAATATATTCATCTGCTTCGCTGCTCATGCAGAAATCGTAGAACTTCTGAGCGTCATCGGAAAGTGCCTTGCCCTTGACTGTGATGAAGTAGAATGCTCTGCTGATCTTGTAGCTGCCGTCGAGAATAGTATCATTCGTAGGCATTACATTTTCAACGGAAAGTGTCTTTACCGTGTCCTTTACGGAAGCTGTTGAAGCGTAGCCGATAGCATTCGGGTTGGAGGAAACTGTCTGGATAACGTCACCCGTTGAGGTAAGCTCCTGAGCATATACGCAGGAATCCTTTGTGCCTGTTACGGATTCAAAGCCGTCACGGGTGCCCGAAGCTGCTTCTCTGCCGATGCAGACGATCGGGTTATCATCGCCGCCAAGTTCGGACCAGTTTGTGATCTTGCCTGTGTAGATATCGGCAATATCGGAAACGGAGAGGTTGTCGATCTTGTTTTCGGTGTTTACTATAATAGAGATGCCGTCATAAGCAACGATAGCGGAATCATAAGTTGCCGTTTCCTCGTCTTTGAGCGCACGGCTGGAAAGTCCGATATCACATCTGCCCTCGCCTACTGCGGAGATGCCTGCGGAAGAACCCGTCGGGTTATATGTGATCTTAACGTTCTGGTGCTTTTCGGAATAGCTTTCGCTCAGGATCCCGATGACCTTTTCCATTGATGTAGAACCGTCTGTGGAAACCGTGTGTGAAGTTTCCGTGCTGCCGCAGCCTGCGAGAAGTGCTGCGGATAAAACTGCTCCGATAATAGCTGTTGTTGTCTTTTTCATAATAGATACCATACCTTTCAAATTATCATATTTTCCTTTTTGGCACAATGTTATTGTAACTCTTCCAATGTTAATTCCGAAAGCCTAAGTATGTTAAGCCTAAGTAAAGCAGCGGCTTTTTATTAAAGATATAGTGTTAATAAACCTGCGAAAGGTAATTAACATTGCCCAAAATTGACGTATCTGCGTTGTTTTAATGTTAAATTAGCACTCTCATAGCAAGACTGCTAATTTTCTTTGAACATTGACAAACTTATCATAATTTCATCACATAAGGGGGGTATCATATAGACAATGAAAGAAAGGAAATGGTACCAATGGAAAGAACAATGAAGAATATGTAAGGCGTGAGCCGAGCAGAAAAAATCAAAACGTTCATTTCAAACAAAAAGAAAAATATGACTCAAAGGAGAGATCTTTATGTATGGTATTACACCTTTTGAAAAGAAAACTTACGACCTTTTTAACGCATTCCACGATTTTGAAGATAACTTCTTCAGCGGAACGGCACTTGCAAGCTGCAAGACCGATATAAAAGATGAGGGCGACAAGTTCGTTCTCGAAGCTGAACTTCCGGGCTTTGAAAAGGACGATATCAAGCTTGACCTTGACGGCGACAACCTCGTTATCACAGCCGAGCATAACACCGAAAACGATGAAAAGGACAAGGACGGCAAGTATATCCGCCGTGAACGTTCCTACGGTTCGTATCAGAGAAGCTTTGACGTAAGTGCTGTCGATGTTGACAAGATCGAAGCCGAGTACAAGAACGGTATCCTTATTCTCGATCTTCCTAAGAAAGCTCCGGCAGAACCCGTTGCAAAGAGGCTTGAGATCAAATAATCTTTCAAGCGTTCCCGACATTTAAACCAACACAAACAAATCACAGTAATTAACGTCACCGGGCAGCAAACTTTAGGTGACACGCAAAGTTGCCTGCGAACTGCCCAAGGGGGCGTCCCCTTCAAGGAGGGATCTTTATGTATGGCATCACACCTTTTGAAAAGAAAACTTACGACCTTTTTAACGCATTCCACGATTTTGAAG
>URTF01000095.1 GCA_900550695.1 uncultured Ruminococcus sp. | reverse complement strand
ACAGAAACATTGTAATGAAATTCCGAGCGACAGAGGAAGAAGCGGCTGAGATCAGGCGCAAAGCAGCTGCCGCAGGAATGAATATCAGCAGATTTTTGAGAACGTCTGCCGTGAAAAGTCAGGTGGTGCTTTACAACACCGCCGATGTTTTCGGACTTCGTTCCGATATTAAGAAAATCGGAAACAACATCAACCAAATTGCCACGGTGGTGAATTCAAATAAGGCGGTGTATTTGTCTGATGTCAGTGATCTGAGAAAGCAGCTTAATGAAATGAGCAGAAGCATTGCCAAACATCTGAAACCGCTGTCATACGAGGTACTGTGATTTGGCTTATGTCAAGCATACTGCAATTCATACAACTCCGAAAGCTCATTTGAAGTACATCTTGAATCCCGAGAAAAATGAAGAAATGAAATATGTCACGGGAATATGCTGCGGTGATGACCTTGAAACTGCTTACGATAATTTCAAAGAAATATTTGAAAAGTACAATAATGAAGAATTTGAAAAATGCTGTTCTTCAAAAAACAGCGGAAAAAGAAATATCCGAATCCACTCATATACACAGTCTTTCGATTCAAGCGTTTCGGCAGAAGCGGCACATCGCATCGGTGTTGAGTGGGCAAAAAGCATTTTCGGAGAGAATCGACCGATAATCGTCAGCACTCACATTAATACCAATCACGTTCATAATCACATCGCCGTTTGTCCGTATGACCTTGACGGGATTCGTTGGCACAGTAATATGAAATCCCTGCAGTTCATCAGAAAGCGTTCCGATGAAATTTGCATTGAGCATAATCTTGACATCATCAAGAATCCAAAGAGAAACAGCACTATCGGCTACAAGGAACATGATGCCCGTAAGAAAGGATATTCGTGGAAAGTTAAAATGGCTGATACCATTGACAGGCTTATCCATAGTGATGATGTTACGGACATTTATTCGCTTATCGAAAAAATGAAAGAAAGCGGTTACACCTTTACCAATGAAAGCAGACTTATCGCAAAACCGAAAGGCGTGAAATACGGCTGCTGCATTTCAAAATTGGGATATGGTTATTCCTATCAAATGTTAATTCAGAGGATAAACAACAAGCAGAATGAATTTGTTGGCAGAAAGATAAGTGCGTTTATCGGTTTTCAGGTTGAAATTGCTGTCGGCATTCGTGAGCGGCAGCTTGATATTTATCGTGCACCGGTAATTCATTATCCGACCTATGCGGAGGTAAAAAAGTCTTTCGAGGTGCTGAATTTTATCCACTGCAATCATATTCATTCTCTTAATGATATGAAAAAATTTTTTACGGCTTCAAATCGGAAAGAGGATAATGCGATATACAGGTATTTCAAATGTGCAGAGAAAAAAGAAAAGCTGAAAACGCTGGACTATTTGGGCGATGAATATGCCCGTTTGCTGAAAACAGAGAACAGAGATGAAGCACAGCAGAAGCGGTTGGAGGATTTGCATTGGAAACTTGCCGAAATCGGAGGTATCGGCGGTTGGAATACTCATATGGAAAACTGGCTGCCAAAGCTGAAGGACAAGCTCCGTAATGACCTTAAACAGCTTGACCGCCTTGCCGAAGAAATGGGCAGAGCATCAAAAGAACGTGCAAATGCGGAAATGTCGCTTGCGTATCTGGAGGATTTTCTTAAATCCGATTATGACAGGATTCGTGAACAGGAACAGCTTCGCATTCAGATTGAGAATTATCACAACGGACTTGAACCGCAGGAGGACGGTACATGCAAGGCAGAGCCTAAACCCACAGCGGAGAGAAATGCGGAGATTGCATATATGGATATGCGTGAGGAACATCGCAGGAGAGCAGAGGAACAAAGGCGAATGTTTGAACAACAGAAAGAACGGGAATACCAAAAGATATATAATGGTTATTCCCGATAGAAAAAAACAGACTACAACAATATCAAACAGAATAAATTTTCCTTAATAGGAGAAAACTAACATCAGGAGGAATGCATATGACAACAGACGAAAAAGCGGATAAACTATATCTGAAAAAAATGACCCTGAAAGCCTGGACAATGATACTCCACAAGCAGGGAAAGATCAGCCTTGCCAAATGCAACAAAATGATCGCAATAATCGAAAAACTTTCGGCATAATTATGGGCAGGCTCTTCCCTGCCCTGTTTACATAAAATGCACCTAAATATCTTGACAAATCATTGTTGGTATGGTAACATCAATATATGATACATACAGGAGGGCGTTATGGATATATACGAAACCGCCAATAAAATGAAATACGAGCAGAAAACCATTTTTGACCTTGATCTTAGAGTGACCTTTTATGCCCGTGTTTCAACCACCAAAGAAGAGCAGGAAAATTCCATTGAAAATCAGATAACCTATTTCACGGATTTTATAAAAAGCAACAAAAACTGGACTTACGTTGAAGGCTATGTTGACCGTGTCCGAGGCGAAAACGCTGTCAACCGTGTTAATTTTATGCGAATGATCGAGGACGGAAAAGCAGGCGTTTTTGATCTTGTGCTTACCAAAGAGGTCAGCCGATTTGCCCGTAACACTATCGACAGCTTAACATATACTCGTGAGCTTCTCCGTTCGGGAGTCGGCGTTTTCTTTCAGAATGACAACATCTGCACCATTGATACGGACAGCGAGCTTCGCCTGACCATAATGTCAAGCATTGCCGCCGATGAAGTACGAAAGCTCTCCGAGCGTGTCCGCTGGGGACATAAACGTGCTATTGAAAGCGGAAACGTTATGGGCAACAACCGCATTTTCGGTTTTGACAAAAAGGACTGCAAGCTTGTTGTAAACGAAAGCGAAGCCGAAATGGTACGCCTTATCTTCGAGGAATATGCAACAGGAAAATACAGTGTCCGTAAAATAGAAGATATTCTGTACAATAAAGGCTACCGAGGCAGAAACGGTACACGAATACATCATAACACCATTTCGGGCATAATCCAGAACCCCAAGTACAAAGGCTACTATTGCGGCAACAAGGTCAAGATAATTGACTACCGCACAAAAGAGCAGCGTTTTCTCCCCGAAAAAGAATGGGTGATGTACAAGGACGAAACGGGCGAAATCGTGCCCGCAATAGTCAGCGAGGAGCTTTGGGACAAATGCAATGAAATATTCAAGGCGAGGAGCGCAGTTGTAAAATCCCGTGAGCGTTCTTTGAAAGACAAAAGCGTTTTCACGGGAAAGATATGGTGTGCCGCAGATGACAAAGCCTACTGGCGGACAAGCTATTCCAACAGCGTTTCAAAAGGCAAACCTATCTATCAGTGGATATGCAGCGAAAAGCGACGCTTCGGAGCAAAAGCCTGCGCATCATTTTCAATTCTTGAAGAGGACTTATACAAAATGCTTTCCGAGCATTTCAAGAACATTTCAGAAAACATTGAGGACTATGTTTCCACGTTCCTGAAAATATACCGCGAAGCCGACACCTCCGCAAATACCATGCGTGAGCTTGACTCTCTGCGGAACAGGCTTGAAAAGGAAAAGGCAAAGCGTGAAAAGCTCCTTGATATTTATACGGACGGAATGATATCAAAGGCTGAATTTAAGGAACGAAACGACGCTTCCAACATCAGCATCAGTGAGCTTGAAGAGGACATTTTTGCACTTGAGAAAAAAGCTTCGGAATCCGACGATTATGCCCGTGAGCTTGAAAAGATTGAGAAATACTTCAAGGAGATGTACAGCCCCGACAGAGATATGACTCATGAAGAAATTGATGAAATGATCCTGACCGTGATCGACAGGATAAACGTCATTCCCCGAAACGAGGAATGTATGAAGCTTGAAATAAAGCTGAAAACAGGCGCAAACCACGATTTTACGTATGTTCGGGGACGCAGCCTCAGCGATTGCCGTTCCGGACACATCAGCAAGAAGATGATCGACGCTTACAAGACAGGAATGAAGTCATAACCGACTCCCCTGACTTTACTGAAAAGCCATAAAAACGCAGCCACCCCACACTCGGGACGGCTGCGTTCCTTTTTTATTTTTTCTCCGACTTCTTCTCCTCGATCTTCTCTCTGACCTTTTCATTCAGTTTTGCAAGCTTCTCATTTTCGGAAAGCTTTTCAAAATATGTGCGGAGATGTTCGGAAAGCGGAGTCTGCGAAGCGAGCGCAAGCATAAAGTTGTATTTTTCCTTTTGCTCCTTTGCCGAACGGCGAATGTGGAGCTTGAGCTCTTCGAGCTTGATGACGATCTCGTTTTCTTCGGAGAATTCCTTGATCTTCGCCACGAGATTGAACGAATAGCAAACATCGATAATGAAAACTCCGTAGAAAAATCCGATGCAGAACGAGAACAGCAGATTGCGTGAGAACCACTCCAGCGCCGACAGTATATGCGGGTGAATAAGGAAATAGTATGCCGCTCCGAGCACCGCCCAGAAGAACGAAAACAGCGGACAGATTATGCCCTTGTAGTTTCCCCATCTTGTCGAATAATCCCAAAGCTTTATCCTCATTCGCACGATGAAAATTTCGCCTGCGATGAACTCTATCACCGTCATTGCGACCGACATCACAAGGATAAGCACTATCTTCCGCACGGCGGACGATTCGATGTGTATATATTTTTCCGCGCTTGCCATAAGGTAAAGAGCCGTCAGCCCGAAGCCGTAAAGCGGCAGATACGGACCTGTCAGAAATCCGGGGTTTATCCAGACGTGTTCCTTATTCGTCGGGGCGAACCGTCGGTAAATAACTTCTATTCCCCAGCCGATAATGCACCCCGAGGCAAAGATAAACGCTATTATTACGAAATGATAGAAAAATTCCATTTTATTTTTTCACCCTTATAAAAAGTTATACTGTAATTATAACTTTAAACGGGCAAAAAATCAAGCTTTTTCGAGCAATACTACACGGTATTTCAACGAGTGAAAAAATAGTGAATTTTTGATGTGAATATATTTCTAATTGCTATATTTTACCGTAGGTAGTCATTCCTTGTTTGCATCAATTGTTTCTATTCTTTTCCTGTAAACTTTTATAAACATAAAAATCGAAACGACCGCAGTCAGAATCTCCGCTATCGGGAAGATGAACCACATCAGAAATGTCTTTTCGTGCGATGCTTTTGCTATCTGCGCAAACCATATTGCAAACGGGAATATGAACAAAGCCTGCCTGCATACGGAAATTATCAATGACTGTATTCCGCCGCCGATAGCTTGAAAAATGCCCTGAAATGCAATATTTATCCCTGCGAATACAAAGCTGAAAGATATTATCCTCATCGCGCTTATGCAAAGCCCGCTCGTTTCGCCTGCAAGCCCGAACATAGCCGTGAAAGGAACAGCCAGTGCCTCGATAAGCACAAATCCGAACAGCATTATCACAGCCGTGTAAATATGTCCGTACTTAACGCAGTCCTTTATCCTGCCCTTGTCCCCCATTCCAAAGCTGAACGCTGTTATCGGCATTATCGCATCACGCATACCGAACGCCGCAAAGAGTAAAAACTGCTGTATCTTATAAAAAAGTCCGTAAGCCGTAACTGCATTTTCGCCGATGCCGCCCAGAATAAGATTAAGTCCGTATGTCATCACCGAAATGAGTGCCTGCGAGATTATAGCAGGCAGTCCGACCGCATATATCTGAAAAACAGTCTTTCGTGACGGCACGAAATACCGAAGCTTGTTTGAGAACGCTTTGTTCACTTTTATATGAAATATCAGCGCCAGTACAAACGACACTATCTGTCCGATAACGGTCGCATAAGCCGCACCCTTTACGCCCATTTCGGGAAATGCTCCAAGACCGTAGATCAATATCGGGTCGAGAATGATGTTTGTCACCGCACCTGCGATCTGCGCAATGGTTGAATAGAGCGAATGTCCCGTCGCCTGCAAAAGCTTTTCATAAACTGCGAAGAAAGACATTCCGAACGAAAATATACAGCATATCGAAAGATAGTCCGTTCCCATTGCAAGTATCAGCGGATTATTCGTCTGCGAGCCGATATAAGACTTTGCTCCGAAGATTCCGAACAGCAGAAACACAACATATATCACAAGCGAAAGAAAAACTGCGTTTCCTGCAGCCTTGTTCGCATTCTCGCTGTCCTTTCGTCCGAAGCTCTGCGCCGTAAGCACGTTCGCACCTACACCCGTTCCGATGCCGACTGCGACCATAAGTATCTGCAGCGGAAACGCAAGCGTAAGTGCGTTGAGCGCAGCCTCGCCGTTCTGCTGCATATTTGAAACGAATGCGCTGTCAACGATGTTGTAGACCGCCTGCAAAACCATTGAAATTATCATCGGCACTCCCATTGATATCATAAGCTTTTTTACGGGTGTTTCCGACATTTTATTCTGCCGTATGTTTTCCATTTTTCTCTTCCTTTCAAAATAAAAAAAGCAGCACTATGCGATCGGATTTACGCATAGTGCCACTCATCTTGATTTTATTATAATACTTTTTGTTTTTTATGTCAAAGGAAGTTTTGCATAAAGGCTTCGGTCAAAAATCGGGTTCATATAACAATTATGTCAATAAGGCTCAAAGCCGGCGACAAAGTTGAATACTATACCGGCTTGGTTTTTCTTAATGTATTTGCATTTTTCGCATTGGATATCGTTATTTCGTTGATTTCCTTGTTGGGATATGGTATAATTGAGATAATAAGTTAGGGTTAGCTACCCTATAAATCGAAATTTACTGAATTACATAGCAGATGGGAAAATATATGAGCAGAAAGTTATATATTGGTTTTAAAGGAAAGAATAATGCGTCTTGTATTTTGGTGCAATCCATTTCAAAAAATCATTACTTGCTTACTAATTCTTTTGGCGGATTAAAAAAAGATATAGAACTGTTAGGCGATTCTTATGATTGTATAATAATGTTTGGAATTGATAAAAACTTGAGAAATTCCGTAAGGATTGAGAAAGTAGCCGAAAAAGAATCCATAAAATTTTCCGTTTTGGATTTAGAAGAAATAGCAGGACGATTAAATGCTAATGGAATAACAAATTATATTTATGACAAACCCACACATTATCTTTGCAATGAAGCATATTGGTTTATCCTGCACAAATTCAAGGGAAAGGCTGTACTTATTCATATTCCTTCGATAAAAAGTATAGATGATATTTTTATAGAAAAGATTAAACTTGCATTAGGTTAAATTCATATTTATAGGGCAGCTTATATTCACAGCACTTTAACTGGAGCTGTATTTTTCACTTTTATACACATATAAAAAAGCCGAAACAAAACGTTTCGGCTTTAAATATATCGGCATTTATCTATCTTTCCGGGTCGTCACCAACCAAGTATTTTCAACGTATATGAGCTTAACTTCTGTGTTCGGAATGGGAACAGGTGGAACCTCATAGC
>URTF01000094.1 GCA_900550695.1 uncultured Ruminococcus sp. | reverse complement strand
ATCAGAGTTTTTGCTTGATTTTTTGTATAGTTTTTAATTGGTGTTTAGTATAATATAATATCAATTCTTCTCGTAAATAAGTATCTCAAATGCGATCTCGGTTTCAAGCTGCGAAAGAGCCTCGACCCGGCGGTGACCCTCTTCGCTCGTCTTATAATAATACGGTGTCATCGAGAAAAGATTTTGGATATCCTCGTTGTTGTCAAGCCTTATCTTTGAGCTGACTGGTATCTTTTCAAGCAGGGTGAAGCCGTCAGGCTCGCTTTCCTTTGGTTCGTTTAAATAAGGGTCGTCATAGACAGCTGCTTTGAGCTGCCAGAGGTGGCGTTCCGCAGGAATTACCATTATAAGAGTGCCGTTCGGTTTGAGTACACGCAGAAATTCCTCGCCGCACCAAGGCGCAAAAAGCGTTGTGAGCATATCGCACGAGCCGCTTTTAACGGGCAGATGAAATACACTGCTGACCGAGAAAAGCACGTTTGAAACGCCCTCGGCTTTTGCTTTTTTTGCGGCAGCGTCCGCTGCGATTTTGGATATGTCCGTTCCCATAAAGAACATCTCAGGTACTTTTTTTGCGGCTGAAACGGTGTAGATACCCTCGCCGCAGCCTGCGTCAAGCACAGTGCCGTTCGTGACGGAGTATTTTTTCACGCAGTCGGAAAAAGCATTGATGAGAACATCGTAATAACCTTTGCCGAGAAAATTTTTGCGCGCATTTACCATAAGCTTGTTGTCGCCTGGGAGCTTTGTGTTCATCTGCTGAACGAGGAGCAGGTTTACATAGCCGCTTCGGGCGCAGTCGTAAACGTGGTTTGCCGTGCAGCGGAAGCTGCCGCCGTCACGGTGCAGAGGTTCGCCGCATTTCGGGCAGATATATGTGTGGAGTTCGTTCATTTTTTCAGTGTTTTCCTTTCCGTTCTTCGTGTTTTATCGGCAGTGAAGCTGTGAAAATGATCTTGCTGCCGTTTTTGTATTCTGCGGAAATTTTTCCGCCGTGAGCTTCGGTTATGGCTTTTGCGGCGGAAAGTCCTATGCCGCTGCCGCCGCTTTTCTGATTGTGCGCACTGTCGCCTCTATAGAAGCGTTCAAAAAGCTGTTCGGGTTTACATTCAGGCAGGTTTTCACACTCATTTTCCGCTGAAAGAACGGCGTATTTCCCGTTTCGGAAAAGTGAAACGGTTATCTCACTTTCCGAAGCGGAATATTTTACCGCATTGTCGATCAGTATCGAAACGAGCTGCAAAAAAGTATCACTGTTCACATCGGCGTAGATGCCGCTTTCGATATTGGTTTCGATAAGCACGGCTTTCTGCGCAGCCGATTCCATAAAATGTTCAGCCGTTCGTGAAACGATATCCGAGATATTTTCCTTTGAAACGGCAAGTCTGAATCCGCTTTCGTCCGCACGGGAAAGTATCAGCAGATTTTGCATAAGCTCGCCGAGCCTGAGCGTTTGCTGCTTGATATTCCGTGTATATTTTGAGCCGCCGTCAGTGCAGGTGAGTTCGAGCGCTTCGGTGTTGGAAAGGATTATCGCAAGCGGAGTTTTCAGCTCGTGACCCGCATTCGTGACAAACTGTTTTTGCTTTTCGATGTTTTCCGCAACAGGTCTTATCGCCGCTTTGGACAAAAGTATAACGATAAGGAGCATGGCCGCCCAGCAGATCAAGCCTATCAGAAGCGAGATAACGAGAACATTCATCATATTGCGGTTCTCACGGGAAATGTCAAGGAAAAATGCCGTAGTTTCGCCGTTCTGCGTATCAACACGGTAGAGGAACGACTTGTATCGTCCCGCAGCTTTATTTTTTGCGATAACGGTGTCCGCATAAAGCTTCGCCTCGTCAGCGGTGACGGACGAGATCCGGTCAACGTCCGTGAAAAGCACATTTCCGTTCCCGTCAAGCTTCACCGAGAAAAATCTTGCCGAAAGTGCATTATCTTCGGTTATAGGTGCGTTGAAAAAACGGGGTTTTTCGTTATTCTGCGGAAGAAATGGGGGAGGAGCGCCGTCCTTTCGGCTTGCGTCCGTAAAGCAGCGTTCAAGCATACGTTCCGATTCGCCGTGTGAAATGAAAAAGTTGAAACAGTTGAGCGCACCGAGCAGAACGGCAAGAAGTATCGTTATCGCCGTCATTGAGGTGAGGATAAAACGTTTTTGGAGCGACTTTATCATTTTGTTTCCTCCAGAGTGTAGCCCGTTCCGCGTTTGACCTTTATTTCGGCGTTCGCACCGAGGGCGGTAAGCCTTTTGCGTAGGTAGGAAATATATACCCAGACAGCGCCAATCTCCGCATCGGAATCGTAACCCCAAACCTTCGCCATGAGTTCATCGGACGAAAGATAGATACCCTGATTGAGCATAAGCTGTTCCATAAGTCGGTATTCAAGACGGGGAAGTGTGAACGACTGATCTCCGCAGGAAAGCTGCGACGACTGCATATTGAGCGAAAGATTTCCGCAGGTGAGGATATCGGGGGTGAATTCCTCACGTCGGCGGAGCATCGCACGGATACGGGCAAGCAGCTCGCCCATCTCAAACGGCTTCGGGAGGTAATCGTCCGCACCTGCATCAAGACCCTCGATCTTGTCCTCGACCTGCGACTTTGCCGTGAGAAGAAGTATCGGAGTTCGGCAGCCCTTTTTTCTAAGCTCACGCAGAACCTCAATGCCGCTCATTTCGGGCATCATAATATCAAGGATCATACCGTCATAGCTGTCTGCGAGGGCATAATCGAGCGCATCTTTGCCGTTGCAGACAGCATCGACAATGTATTTGTGATAGGTGAGTATATCGGTAACGGCTTCGGACATAGCCTGCTCGTCCTCGGCGTATAGAAGCTTCATTTTTATCATCTCCCAAAAATGATTATAAGCGCATTTCCTTAATTATACCTTATAATTTGGGATTTTTTCAAGGCTTTAAAAATAAAAAAAGGTATAAAATAAATCTTCGCATATCGCCTTGACTTAAACGATTTTATGTATGCCGTTTAGCAGGGATCATCAGGATTATTCAGATTATTCAAGAATTACGGTTTATCGTAGTTTCTGTTGTCACATAAAAGTTTTTATTTTCTGTTACGCTGTTTTTGTAATCTTCACCCCAGTTCCACATAGCGTCAAGTATCGGTTTGAGGCTTTGACCCAATTCCGTCAAGGAATATTCCACTCTTGGAGGAACTTCGGCATATACCTCTCTGTGCACAAGTCCGTTCTCTTCCATATCACGAAGTTGTGCAGTCAATACTTTTTGCGACACCGTACCGATGGATTTTTTTAGTTCACCGAAGCGCTTTGTTCCCGGCATCAAGTCTCTTAATATCAGAACCTTCCATTTGTCGCCGATCAATGTCAAGGTGGTTTCCACAGGACAAGCCGGAAGCTCTTTTGTTTTCTCGTTCATATGATACCTCCGTCATAGTATCTAATTGTTGTTTACAGTTTAATTGTACCATACAGTCTTATTTAACGTCAAGTACAACATTAAAAAACTTAAAAAATTTTTCAGCGTTTAAAACTCCGAAAACACCTGTGTTTACGCATTAGTTTCTGTTCGGTAACTTTTCAATAGTTTCTGTTTGGTAACTACGGCACAATATTGTGCGTACTTTACAATGGAAACTTGGGTGCGTATAATATAGACAAGAGCTGAGGAGAACGGCCGCTCCGAAGCTCAAAGTACAAACAAGGAGAAATCCATAATGAACATTTTCAAGAAAATCTTTGGTAATAACCAAAATGACCAGAAAGAGGTAATTAAAATGACAAATACAGAAAAAGCTCTTGCACTTATTAACACTTTTGCCACAGGCGATACAGAAAAGGCTTCCGAGCTTCTTGAAGAAAATTACATTCAGCACAATCTCGCATACGGCACAGGCAGGGATGCATTTGTAGGCTCTGTTTCCTACCTTGCTTCAGCTCCCGTAAAAACAACTGTAAACAACATTCGTGCTTTTGAGGACGGCGACAAAGTTTTCTTGCAGACAGTTTACAATTTTGCAGGTGCAGGCGAACAGGTTGCGTTTGACATCTTCCGATTTGACGCTGACGGTAAAATTGCCGAACATTGGGATAACCTTGCTGCAAAGGCAGAGCCGAACCCGTCAGGTCACACACAAACAGACGGAACAATGGAAGTTACCGATCTTGACAAGACCGAAGAAAACCGTAAGCTGGTCGAAAACTTCCTGTATGATGTTATGCAGGGCAACAATTTAGATAAAACCCCCGATTACTTCAACGGCGACGCCTATATTCAGCATAACACAGGTATTGCCGACGGAGTATCCGGTCTGAATGAAGCACTTGCCGCACTTGCCGCACAGGATATTCAAATGATTTATAACAAAACGCATATGATTCTTGCACAGGGCAATTATGTGCTTGCAGTCAGCGAGGGAACTTTCGGCGGAGCACCTACATCTTATTATGATTTGTGGAGAATTGAAAACGGCAAAATTGCAGAACATTGGGACGTAATGGAAACTATTGCCGATAAATCCACTTGGCAGAATCAGAACGGCAAATTCTAATGAGAGCGAAAGTCACGCAAGCCCATTCTTGCGTGACTTTCTGCTTTTAGTAATGTCAATCACTTTTAAAAATTTTTACAGTTTTGAAACTCTTAACGCACGGATAGCGTTGAGGACTGCGAGTATCATTACACCAACATCGGCGAAGATAGCGAGCCACATATTTGCGATACCGACAGCCGTGAGCGCAAGGCAGGCAAACTTTATAACGAGAGAGAAAATAATATTCTGATATACGATGCCGATACATTTTCTCGAAATTTTGATAGCCTTTGCGATCTTGAGCGGATCATCGTCCATAAGCACGATGTCTGCGGCTTCGATGGCTGCGTCCGAACCCATTGCGCCCATTGCGATGCCGATATCTGCTCTCATAAGAACGGGAGCATCGTTGATACCATCACCGACAAATGCAAGCTTTTCCTTTTCGCCCTTTTGTTTGAGAAGCTCTTCGACCTTTGTTACCTTATCGGCAGGGAGAAGATCGCTGTGGAATTCGTCAACGCCGAGCGACTTTGCGGCTTTTTCGGCAGCAGTTCTGCGGTCGCCTGTGAGCATAATGGTTTTCTTTATGCCGAGCTTTTTAAGAGCGGCGATAGCCTCTGCGGAGTGCGGCTTTTCACGGTCGGAAATAACGATATGACCTGCATATTTGTCATTTACCGCAACGTGGAGTATCGTTCCGACGCTGTGACATTCCATATATTCGATGCCGAGTTTTTTCATAAGCTTGATGTTGCCGACAGCTACTTTATCTCCGTCAACTACAGCCGTGATGCCGCAGCCGCTTATTTCTTCAATATCGGTAACTCTGTTTCTGTCAAGCTCTTTTCCGTAAGCTTTCTGGAGGCTCTTGCTGATAGGGTGGGAAGAGGAACATTCCGCAAGTGCCGCATATTCGAGAAGCTTTGCTTTGTCGATAGTGTTGTGGTGATAATCGGTCACTTCAAAAACGCCCTCTGTGAGTGTACCCGTTTTATCGAAGACAATATATTTCGTCTGTGAGAGTGCTTCGAGGTAGTTTGAACCCTTGATAAGAACACCCTCGTGGCTCGAACCGCCTATTCCTGCGAAGAAGCTCAGAGGAATACTGATAACGAGTGCGCACGGGCAGCTTACAACGAGGAATGTGAGCGCTCTGTAGAGCCATTCAGACCAGTTTGAACCATTGCCCGAGATGAGTCCGATTATCGGAGGTATTACTGCGAGTGCGAGTGCGCCGAAGCATACCGCAGGAGTGTATATTCTTGCGAAACGGGAGATAAATTCTTCCGATCTTGATTTGTTGGAGCTTGAATTTTCCACAAGGTCAAGTATTTTTGAAACGGTGGATTCGCCGAATTCCTTTGTCGTCTGTATTTTCAGAACGCCCGAAAGGTTGATGCAGCCGCTGACTACCTCATCGCCCTCGTGAACGTCACGGGGAACGCTTTCGCCCGTGAGTGCGCTTGTGTTAAGGCTGGAGCTGCCCTCGTGGACAACGCCGTCTATCGGAACTTTTTCGCCGGGCTGAACAACGATGATGCTTCCTACAGCAACTTCATCGGGGGAAACCTGTTCAAGCTTGCCGTCCTGCTCGATATTTGCATAGTCGGGGCGGATATCCATAAGCTCGGAGATGTTTTTGCGGCTCTTTCCAACGGCGATGCTCTGGAAAAGCTCACCCGTCTGATAGAATACCATTACGGAGAGCGCTTCGGCATAGTCGCCGCTCTTTGTGTAGATAGCAAGTGCGAATGCACCGACAGTTGCGACCGCCATAAGAAAATTCTCATCGAACGGTCTGCCGTTCTTTATTCCGAGAAAGGCTTTGCGCAGGATATCATATCCGATAAGGATATATGCTGCGAAGTACAGCAGGAATCTGACAACGCCCTGAACGGGGAGAAAATGATATATGACCAGCAATGCAGCGCATACGATTATTCTGGCGAGCATTATCTTTTGTTTCTTTTTCATAGCAAGCTCCGCACTTCAAAGTGAAGCGGAATTCCTCCCTTTTTTATATTTCTATCTCGCAGTCGGGTTCAACCTTTTTGCAGGCCTTAAGTACAGCCTTCATAACGGTCTTGGGGTCGCTGCCCTCCGCAAAATCAACGGTCATCTTCTGTGTCATAAAATTAACGGCAGCCTTTGCAACGCCCTCGACCTTGTTTGCAGCTTCTTCCATAAGGTTTGCGCAGTTTGCACAGTCAACCTCGATCTCATATGTTTTTTTCATAGTATCATTCCCTTTCAAAACTATATTATTGATTTCAATTAAACGATTAAATAATTGACGAATCGTTCTGTTTGTAGTATAATATATTCAAGATATATAGTCAACGGAAAAGCATTGATTTTTACCGCTTGGGCGAAATTAATTTCTAAAAAGGAGAGAATGTGCTGTGTCGGGTTTTGAGATTCCGCATTTTCACGATGAAAACGAATCTGCCGAAAGACTGTGTTCGCATATCGGAGAAACTGAGGGTTTCAGCGAGGTTGCAGATGTTTTTTCGCAGCTTTCCGATATAACGAGAGTGAGGATATTCTGGCTTTTGTGCCACTGCGAGGAGTGCGTGATGAACATTTCGGCAATGGTCGGAATGTCAAGTCCTGCCGTTTCGCATCATCTGAAATGCCTGAAGCAAAGCGGACTGCTTGTCTGCCGCAGGAGCAACAAAGAGGTCTACTATAAAGCTGCAGACAGCGAGGAATGTCGGCTTCTTCACATAATGATAGAAAAAATGCTCGAGATGAAGTGTCCCGACGATCTGTCCGACGACGGCTGCGCTCACAATGAGGAGTGCGGAGGCTTCACCGAGGAGCAGATCGAGACAGCGCACAGGGTACACGAATATCTGACGGCGCACATAAACGAGCGCCATACTATCGAGTCGCTTTCACGCAAATTTCTTATCAATCAGACAACGCTGAAAAACGTGTTCCGTGCGGTCTACGGAAATTCGGTGGCTTCGCACATAAAGGAGCATCGAATGGAGGAAGCGGCGAAGCTTCTTTCCGAGGGGAAGCTCTCCATTGCGGAGGTTTCGAGCCGTGTCGGCTACGAAAGTCAGAGCAGGTTCACTGCTGCATTCAAAGCGGCTTACGGCGTTCTGCCTACCGAATACAGGAACAAATAATGGACTTTGCCATAAAAAAGGCATAATGCGTATATGCAGATTGACGAAAAAGATTTTATGACTTGATTGCTAAAAACGCCAATTCATATCCCGTCGGTGCTAAACGCTCGTCGCCTTGCTCCTCACGTTTATTTGC
>URTF01000093.1 GCA_900550695.1 uncultured Ruminococcus sp. | reverse complement strand
ATATTCAAGATTGTCGGCTTGATTTTTTCCAAATTTTAAATGGTGTTTAGTATAATACTAAACGGATAATTGACATTTCCCCGATTTGGTATTAAAATAGGAGTGGAGGAATTTTCTCCGCTCTTATTTTTGTATAAAACGAGGTATTAAAATGAAAGATATACTTATAATCAACGGACCGAACCTTAACCTGCTCGGCGAGCGTGAGCCGGGCATTTATGGTCACGACACCTACGACAGCGTTTGCGCTGAGATAAAGGCTTTCGCAAAGGAGCTTGGCTTTGACAGCTGTGAATGTTTCCAGTCCAACCACGAGGGCGCTATCATCGACAAAATTCACGCTGCACGTCTTGACAAGTGCGGCATCGTTATCAATGCAGGCGCTTACACTCACTACAGCTACGCTATCCGTGACGCTATCGAGGCGGTTAAAATTCCCGTTGTCGAAGTTCATATTTCAAACATCGAAAAACGTGAGGAATTCCGTCACACCTCCGTTATCTCGCCCGTCTGCAGCGGAACTATTTTCGGCTTCGGAAAAATGGGTTATTTCCTCGGTATGAGGGCTGTTTGGGAGTATTGCCATGAATAATATTGAAAAGCTTCGTGAAAAAATGCCGCAGGAGAGCTACTGCGCACTCATTACCTCCGACATAAACCGCCGCTATTTCTGCGGAATGAAGTCCTCCGCAGGCGCAGTTCTCGTTTTCCCCGATGCGGCGTATCTTCTCATCGACTTCCGCTATTTTGAAAAGGCAAAGGAAAAGGTCACCGACTGCGAGGTCGTTCGCTCGGTGAAGTTCTACAGCCAGCTTGTCGATCTGCTCAAAAAGCACGGCACGGAAAAGGTCTATATCGAAGCGGAAACAATGACAGTCGCAGAGCTTTCGACCTATGCCAAAAAGCTTGACGGTTTCAAGATAGATTCGACAGGATTTCTGAGCGATGCAATAACAAAGCTTCGCAGCGTTAAGACAGCCGAGGAGCTTGAAAAGATGCAGAAAGCGCAGGATATCGCCGAAGCTGCGCTTGACAATGCGCTCAGAAACGTTATCAAAGAGGGCGCGACCGAGCTTGAAGTTGCACGTTCGCTCGATTTCTATATGCTTTCCCACGGTGCGGAGGCAATTTCATTCGATACTATTGCACTTTCGGGAAAAAACACCTCCGTTCCGCACGGCGTTCCGTCCGATAAGAAAATTCAAAAGGGCGAGTTCGTTTTAATGGATTTCGGCGCAGTTTTTGACGGTTATCACAGCGATATGACGAGAACCGTCTGCGTTGGCGAGCCTACGGCGGAAATGCGTGAAATTTACGGGATAACACTTGAAGCACAGCAAAGATGTCTTGATCTTGTCAGGGCAGGAGTTGTCTGCAAGGAGCTTGATGCCTGCGCACGTAATTATATAACAGAAAAAGGCTACGGCGAAGCGTTCGGTCACGGTCTCGGTCACAGCGTCGGACTTGAAATTCACGAAAGTCCTGCCGCAAACACCCGTGATATGACGGTACTTTCCGAAAATGTCGTTATGACAGTTGAACCGGGCATTTATCTCCCCGAAAAATTCGGCGTTCGCATCGAAGATTGTGTTTATGTCACAAAAAACGGCTGTACTAACTTTGCACACTCACCAAAAAATCTTATTATTTTATAAAAAAGTTATAAAAGTAATAAAAATTATGCGAAAACACTTGCAAAATCAAGCAGAATGTAGTAGAATATTTGTAAGGCTATTTATGCATATTAATAATGACTTTATTTATACGGAGGTATTCTATGATCACAGCAGGCGATTTCAGAAACGGCGTTACCTTTGAGGAGGACGGCAACGTACTTCAGGTTGTTGAATTCCAGCACGTTAAACCGGGCAAGGGCGCTGCTTTTGTAAGAACAAAAATCAAGAACGTTATTACAGGCTCTGTAATTGAAAAGAGCTACAACCCTTCCGCAAAGTTCCCTACTGCTTTCGTTGAAAGAAGAGATATGCAGTATTCCTACAACGACGGCGACCTTTACCACTTCATGGACCCTGAGACCTACGAGGATCTTCCTGTTGCTCCCGCAGAGATCAGCGACAACTTCAAGTTTGTCAAGGAAGAAATGATCTGTAAGGTTTGCTCCTACAAGGGCAAGGTCTTTGCAGTAGAACCACCGAACTTTGTTGACCTTAAGGTCACACAGACCGACCCCGGTTTTGCAGGCAACACAGCTACAAACGCTACAAAGCCCGCAACTCTTGAAACAGGCGCAGAGGTCAAGGTTCCCCTCTTCATCAACGAGGGAGATATGATCAGAATCGATACAAGAACAGGCGAATACATGGAAAGAGCGTAAGCTTTATCCGTTTTTATTCTGCAATTTTTTAATTGGAGGTAATCTTTATGAAACTTGGCGAAAAGGTTTCTTATCTTAAGGGTCTTATGGACGGACTCGAGCTTGACACATCAACAAAGGAGGGCAAGATCCTTGCTCTTATGGCTGACGTTCTCGAAGATATGTCGGTTTATTTTGATGATGTTCAGGATCAGATCGATGAGATCGTTGAAGTTGTTGACGCTATCGACGAGGATCTTTCTGACATAGAAGATGACCTCTATGACGATGAAGAAGACGACAGCTACGATGAAGACGATGACTTCGATGATTACGACGACGAAGAAGAGATCTATGAAGTATGCTGCCCGACCTGCGGCGACACTATCCAGCTCGGCGAGGCTATGCTTGAAGAGGGCGAAATGACCTGCCCTAACTGCGGCGAGCATCTCGAATTCGACTTCGACGACGAAGAATCCGAATGATCGAACAATAAAACAGTATATCTGCAAATCTGTTTCAGGGCGAGGTGCAATTCCTCACCGGCGGTATAGTCCGCGACCCGACTTCCTTTACGGAACAAGGCTGATTCGGTGAAATTCCGAAACCGACGGTATAGTCCGGATGAAAGAAACAACGCAATTTTTTGCGCAACATACTTATTCCCCGATATAATAATTGGAAGAAGAAGTATCAAAAGCCCGTGAATGAGAATTTCACGGGCTTTTTCTGTTACAGATTGCTCTTATAAATAATTAAACTTTTGGAGGAATCTCAAATGGAAAACACAGCAAAAACCCCACTCGCAGAAAGCTCAAAGACGAAAAAACTCATTCAGATAGCGATGCTCTCGGCTGTAGCGCTCGTTATCTACTACCTCGACTTCCCCGTTCCGCTTATGCCGCCGTTCATAAAGCTTGACCTTTCAAACGTTGTCTGCCTTTTCGCAGGGTTCACAACGGGTCCGATAGGCGGTCTGCTTGTATGTTTCATCAAGAATATTATACATACAGCAATAAAAGGTTTGGGTACAACTATGGGTATAGGTGATATCTTCGATTTTGTCACAAGTGCAGCATTCACGCTGACCGCAAGCCTTATCTACAGAAAGAACCACACGAAAAAGGGTGCAGTTATCGGCTGTACTATCGGAACGGTCGTGTTCTCGCTGATAAGCCTGCCGCTCAACTACTTCATTGTTTACCCGATATATGCGAAAGCATTTGGTGGAATGGAAGCTATCATGTCGGCATATCAGAAGATACTCCCGTCCGTCGGAAACATTTTCAGCGCACTCTGCATTTTCAACCTGCCGTTCACATTTATCAAGGGTATTCTCTGCGCTGTAGTCACAATAATTATTTACAAGCCGCTCATCACGGCTCTGCGCAAAGCACACATTGTGGATTAATGCGTAATGCGTAATTATTTTTGTTCCTCATATTTGTCACGGAACACCTGTATTTCGTAGGGGCGGATTCTATATCCGCCCGATGCGATTTCCAAAATTACTGTAGGGGACGGGCGCTGTCCCGAATCGCATTAGCGATTTTCGGCGCACAAAAATGCCGCTAATAATAACAAAAAAGCAGTTCTGTTTTCAAAGTTTTTTCCTTGAAAACAGAACTGCTCGTTTATTTCATACTTAACACCAATTAAAAACTATACAAAAAATCTGCGCAAAAACTCTGATATATGGTTTTTGCGCAGATTTTTTGTATATAGTTTTATTGGTGTTTAATATTAAAACGACTTACGGCGTGGGACGGGTGACCTGAACTCTACAGAGAATTTTCCTAAAATAAAGGGATGCGCGACGGGCGGATATAGAATCCGCCCCTACGGGAAATGTTTTTTGCGTAAATTTTGCGGAGCAAAAAAATTACGAATTACGCATTACGAATTACGCATTTATTTCCGTTCCGCCAACCGGGCGAATAAAGAGCTTGTGGCACGAACCCTCGCCGAAAACTGCATTTTCAGCCTTGACAAATTCGTCAAGAAGCTCGTTCGGAACGAATGCCTGAATAGTGCCTGCGAAGCCGCCGCCGTGTACTCTTGATGCGCCCTTTTCGCCGAGGACACGTTCTGCGGTGTAAAGTCCGACCGCAACGCCCTGCTCTTCGGGGTTCTTGTTCGCATAAACATTCTGTAAGAACTTGTAGGAGCTGTTTCCGCTCGCCTTTATTGCCGCAAGGAATGTGTCGATGTCACCCGATTTGAGCGCTTCCGCAGCTTTTTCCACACGGTTGTTCTCATCGAAGAAATGTGCCGCACGGAGAACTGCTCTGTCGCCGCACTTTTTGCGGAGGTCTGCGATATTTGCGAAAAATTCCTCTTCATCGACCTCACGGAGAACGGTCTTTCCGAGTGCCGCCGCAACCGACTTCATCTCGGCAGGGATAGCCGCATATTCGGGGGTAAGGTCTGCGTGGCTGCCCTTGGTGTCAACGATGCAGAGGGTATAGCCGTACTGATTTATATTGAACTCGATAGGCACGATGACAGGGTACTGGGTTTTCTTGAAGTCGATATAAACAAAGCCGCCGACCGAAGCCGCCATCTGGTCGAGAAGTCCGCTCGGCTTGCCGAAATATTCATTCTCGGCGAACTGCGATATCTGCGCCGCTTTGACTGCGCTCACGGTGTTGTCGTTGTAAAGTCCCGAAAGTATGCTCGCAGCGAGGACTTCAAACGCCGCCGAGGACGAAACGCCGCTTCCCTTCATAACGTCCGAGGTCATATAAGCCTTGAAGCCGCCTATTTTAAGTCCGTTTTTCGCAAAGCCTGCCGCAACGCCTCTTACGAGCGCAGGGGTAGAGTCCTTTTCGTTCTCCTTTACGTCAAGCTCCTTCGTGTCAACGGTAAAAAGCGGATAGCCCTCCGATTTTACGGTGATGATGCCGTCATCGGTCGGAACTGTGTATGCGATGATGTCAAGGTTTACAGCCGCTGCAAGCACCTTGCCGTTGTTGTGGTCGGTGTGGTTGCCGCTTACCTCTGTTCTGCCGGGGGCGGAGAAAATTCTCACGCCGCTCTGCTCGCCAAATTCCTTGACGAAGCTTTCTTCTGCTGCCTTGTAACGTGCTTTCTGGCGGTCAAGCTGATCTTCGCCGTAAAGCTTTATAAGCTCATTTTCATTGATATTCATAGTTTTATTCTCCTTAGCTTTCCATTATTGCAAGAATAGTGATGCCCTTGTCTTCCGAACCCTCGGCAGGCTTAATTTCAACTGTATGCTTTTCGGTGTCCTTTGCAAGAAGGACCTGCTTCGGGAAAGCGTAATTTCCCCAGCCGCCCGAGAAGTCGCCCTCAAGCTTGCCCTTGCGCTCGCCGTCAACATAAACTTCGTAGGTGCCGCTCTTGCCGTCCGTGGTCTTAAGATAAAGTATGCCGATGTTCTGACATTCAACATCGAATGAGAGCGTTCCGCCGCCCTCGGATATCCAGTTTTCGGGGAACTGTGAGTAGACCTTGTTCTGACCGATCTCAAAGCCGTCGGCAGTATATTCGGTCTGCGAAGCATTGACAAGCCTTGCGTTCCTGTAGTAATCGTTTGTGTAGCCCTCTGTGTCGAAAGCCGTCACTTCAGCGGCAAGAGAAGCCGTGTCGGAGTCGTAAACTCCGTCAAGATAGCGTGAAAGAAGCTGACCGATGATGCCGTGACCGATATCGTTCGGGTGAATGTTGTCGGGCGAAATGTCTTTCCAGTTGATAGTTCCTGCCGCAACCTCGGGGTAAACGGCTTCACGGTAGCTTATCATCGGAAGATCGTAAGCTGCGCCTATCTCCCTGTGAACGTCCTGCAGGCTCGTTCCGTCCTCCTGCGTGGTGAAAAGCAGAATGACAGCAGGCTCGTTTTCAGCGGAAAGAACCTTGCGCACAAGGCTGTCGTAAGAATACTTATTCATAGTCTTGTCCGTGTCGTTTACCGAGAATTCGATAACAACAACATCAGGGGCATAAGAAAGAAGCTGTTCGTCAGCGCGGTGAACGCCAAGATAGGAGTCCGTTCCGCCGATGCCTGCGTTGACAGTGTTGACCTCGCACTCGGGGAACTTTTCCTGCCACCAAGAGAAAAATCTCGAAGCGTAGCAGTTGTTCTGATTTGAAGCCGCCGTTCCCTGCGTGATAGAGCCGCCGATAGTGGCAACGGTGATGCTTTCGCCCTTTTTTGCCTTTTCCATAGCCGCCGCAAGACGGGAAGTGTTGCCCTCACTCAGGAGCGCACGGTTGTACATCTTGTCGGTAACACCGCCCTCAAGGTCGAACGGTACGCTCGGGTCAACAGCGTTTTCATCTACCGAAACAGCGGTGGTAACAACCGTTGTTTCCCCACTCGTTTCGGAAGAGCCTGCCTCGTCGGTCTTGTTTCCGCAGCCGCCGAGTATTGAAATGCAGATCAGTGCCGCAATAAAAGCGGAAATACGCTTTGGGTTCTTCATATATTATCGTTCCTTTCTGAAGTTTAGGAAAAATATTCAATGTACTAATTATACCAAACTTTCACCGCAAATGCAATAATGTCAGAAAAAATAATGGCGCAATCCACGATCGGGGCTTGCGAAACGATCTCTCGTATTTCGTTTTACCCTTTTGTGCGAATTGCGCCTTTTATCTGTTTTATACTAAACACCATTTAAAATTTGGAAAAAATCAAGCTGACAATCTTGGATATATGTGATTTCAGCGCAGATTTTTTCCTGTATTTTATTGGTGTTTAGTATTAGGTTCTATATATTAAGCCAAAATTTCTTACTGAACAGTTGTGATGTCAGAACCGAACCACTTTTCGGAGATCTCACCGAGCTTGCCGTCAGCCTTCATTTCGGAAAGTGTCTGCTGAACCTTGTCACGGAGAGCCTGATCGTTCTTTCTGAAGCCGATAGCGTACTCTTCTTCTTCAAGACCGTCGGAAAGAAGAACGTAGTTCTTGCCGCTTTCCTTGATCTCATAGTTTGCAACTACGGAATCCATAAATACTGCGTCAACGAGGTTGAGTTCGAGCTGCTGGAGACATTCAACGTTTGTTGCGAGTGCGTTCTCTGTGATGTTAAGACCTGCGCCCTCGAGAATTTCCTGTGCTGTTGAGCCGCTCTGTACTGCAACTGTCTTGCCGTCGAGGTCAGCCTGAGAAGCGATCGTGCTGTCCGCTGTTACAACGAATACCATTTCATTCTTCATATAAGGTTCGCTGAGGTTCATAACTTCCTGTCTTGAAGCGTTGATGGACATACCGTTCCAGATGCAGTCGATCTTGCCCGAATCGAGATCCTGTTCCTTTGTATCCCAGTCGATAGGCTGCTTAACGAGCTTAACGCCGAGTCTTGCGCAAACCTCTTCTGCGCAGTCGATATCGAAGCCGACGATCTCGTCGTTCTCGTCTGTGTAGCCCATTGGCTTGAATGTAGCGTCAAGACCGAGGATAAATTCGCCCGAATCGAGTACCTTCTGGAGAGAGTTGTCCTCGCCTGCTTCTTCTGTTACAGCGGCAGCGTCTGTGTCAGCGGCTGTTGTTTCGTCCGATGTGCCGTTGGAGTTTCCGCAGCCTGCGAGCATTGCGGGAACGAGTGCCATTACGGCGATAAGCTTTGCTATTTTTTTCATATTCTTTCCCTTACCTTTCTTAAAATAGGCATAAAGCCTTTACAATACAAAGCTAATAATACCACATCTTAATATTAAAGTAAAGCAATAAAGCAAAGCTTTGGGATTTTGTATCAAATCCGTCCGAAAAAGCCTTGCTTTTTATTGCAATTCACAATAGGAAGGCTGTGTTGTTATACTAATTCTCGATCGTTCTATAGACAAAATCGACAGATAGAATAAGTTCAG
>URTF01000092.1 GCA_900550695.1 uncultured Ruminococcus sp. | reverse complement strand
TGCCCTCTGGACACCCACCACCCTTTAAAAAGCGTGGACGTAAACTTTAGTTTTGTGCAACTTTTTTCAATAACATACTTTTTCAACAGACTAAAGCGCCGGACATTTCTGCCCGACGCTGATTTTTTATAAAGCTTAACCCATTACAGCGACAACTTCGTGTGTGCCGTCTGCGAATACAGGGAGGATATTGCCTTCGATAGCCTTGCCGTCAACGGTGATAGACTTGATACCCTTTGAAACGTGGTTCGGGTTCTCAACCTTTACATTGTAAACAGCATTTCTGAAGCTTCTGGAAACCTCATAGCCGTCCCAAGCCTTAGGAATGGAAGGATCGATCTTCAATCCGCTGTAGTCAGGAATGATTCCGAGGATATACTGTGAAATTGCAACAAAGTTCCAAGCTGCTGTACCTGTGAGCCAGCTGTTCTTTGCTTCGCCGAAACGCTTAGCGTCCTTACCTGCAACCATCTGTGCATAAACATAAGGTTCGGTTCTGTGGAGCTGCTCGTCCTCCTGATATGCAGGAGCAATTCTTGTATAGTAATCGAATGCTCTGTCGCCCATGCCTGCATAAGCAGCAGCGCACATGATCCAAGCATTGTTATGGCAGAAGATACCTGCGTTTTCCTTATATCCGCCCGGATATGTGGAGATCTCGCCGTATTCAACAACATACTTTGTGAATGCAGGGTTGTTAAGAACAAGACCGTGCTTTGTGCCGAGGTACTTGTCGATGCTATCCATTGTCTTTTCGGTGAATTCCTTGCCGCCGATGTCGGACATTACGCAGAAGCCCTGTGGTTCGATAAAGATCTTGCCCTCGTCATTCTCGTGCGAGCCGACCTTCTTGCCGTATGCATCGTAAGCACGGAGGAACCAGTCGCCGTCCCAGCCGAAGTCGATGATAGCCTGCTTCATCTTTTCGATCTCAGCCTTTGCCTTGTCAGCTTCTTCGGTCTGACCCTTAAGGCGGCAGAGCTTTTCATACTCAGGTCCGATATATGTAAACATACCTGCGATCATTACAGATTCAGCTGTCTGCTCGTTGAGAGGCTCGCCCGTTTCGGGGTTAACTTCCTTAGCGATATTGGAAGCTGTGTTCTGGAAGCTTTCGCCCGGAACTCTGGAGAAGCAGTTGAGGTTAAGGCAGTCGTTCCAGTCAGCACGTCCGATAAGAGGAAGTCCGTGAGGTCCCTTATTGTTTACAACGTGGTAGAACGATCTCTTGAGGTGGTCGAGGAGCGGCTGTGCAAGAGCAGGATCGTTCTTGTAGTCAACCATTTCATCGAGGATTCCGAGGTCGCCTGTTTCCTTGATATAAGCTGCTGTGGAGAGGATCATCCAAAGTGGGTCATCGTTGAAGTTTGTGCCTGCGGCATCGTTGCCCTTCTTTGTGAGAGGCTGATACTGGTGGTAGTTGCCGCCGTCTTCGAGCTGTGTAGCTGCGATATCGAGGATTCTCTCTCTTGCACGTTCAGGGATCTGGTGAACGAAGCCGAGGAGGTCCTGATTGGAGTCACGGAAGCCCATACCTCTGCCGATACCGCTCTCAAAGTAAGATGCGGAACGTGAGAGGTTGAATGTGACCATACACTGATACTGGTTCCAGATGTTGACCTGTCTGTTGAGCTTTTCATCAGGCGATCTGAGGTTGTACTTAGCAAGGAGGTCTTCCCAAGTTTTAGCAAGCTCTGCGAATGCAGCGTCAACCTTTTCTGCTGTATCGAACTTAGCCATCATTTCATAAGCCTTGGACTTATTCATTGTGCCGTCAGCGTTGAACTTCTTGTCATAAGGATTCTCAACATAGCCGAGAATGAAAACGAGTGTCTTCTCCTCGCCTGCTGCGAGAGTGATCTCCTTATAATGCGAAGCAACTGGTGACCAGCCGTCAGCAACGGAGTTCTTGGGAGCGCCGTCGAGGACAGTCTGAGGATTGTGGAAATCGTTGTAGATGCTGCCCATAAATGTTTCACGGTCGGTATCGAAGCCGTCAACAGTGTCATTTACAGCATAGAAAGCGAAGTGGTTTCTTCTTTCCTTGTATTCTGTCTTGTGGTAGATAACAGCGCCGTTCTTTTCGAGTTCAACTTCGCCTGTGTTGAAGTTACGCTGGAAGTTTGTGCTGTCGTCGTTTGCGTCCCAAAGGCACCATTCGATGAATGAGAAAAGCTTGAAGGACTTAGCTGCGCCGCTTTCGTTTTTGAGAACGAGCTTCTGGACTTCGCCCGTGAAATTCTGAGGAACGAAGAAAGTAACTTCTGCGGAAAGTCCGTTCTTCTTGCCCGTGATCTTTGTATAGCCCATACCGTGGCGGCACTCGTATGAATCAAGGTCTGTCTTTACAGGAGCCCAGCCGGGGTTCCAGACAGTACCGTTGTCGTTGATGTAGAAATAACGTCCGCCTGCGTCTGCGGGAACGTTGTTGTAGCGGTAACGTGTGATTCTTGCAAGACGAGCGTCCTTATAGAAATCATAACCGCCTGCGGTATTGGAAATAAGTCCGAAAAAGTCCTGAGTTCCAAGGTAGTTTATCCAAGGATAAGGAGTTTTTGGAGAGTTAATGACATATTCTTTGTTCTTGTCATCGTAGAAACCGTATTTCATTCAACTAACCTCACTTAAATTTTTATTGATACACTTTCCCAAAAGCATATCATTGATACAATTTTACCATATTAAACGTTTAATATCAATAGGATTTTTGAATCCATAATATAAAATTATTTCTCATTTTCTTATGCAATTTTAACAAACTGATTTTTATACTTTAATTTTTAAGCGCAGGTATCTTGTAAAGCTCTTGACTTTTACATAAAAGAAAAGCGCAGTTCATACCTATTTGAACTGCGCTGAAATTTACCAAGTCCATTCGGACATAAAACGTGTTATCTTCCCTGCAGCACCGCCGTCAGCTGACTTTTTCTTCTGCTCATTAACAGCACCTACTGCGATAAGAATAACTCCTGCCGCAAGAAGATACACCCACCAGGCAGGACTTCCCCACTGTTTAATGCTCATAAATATTGCCGAAGTCACGATAACCGCTGAGCTGAGTACGAACCAGCGTTTCATCCTGACGAAGAACGAGACTGCGAGTATCACAAACGCACTTATCATAACTATGAGAGCGTTGCCTGTCGTGCCGCTGAGGGCGTGGAAGAAAAGTATCGCATATACTATTATATATGTAACAAATGTGAGGATATCGATATGCTTTTTATCCCATTTGAGCAGGCGGATCGCCGCAAGGTAAAGCAGTATCGGGACGATGTTTATCTCGAGTACATAGTCCTCGGGAAGTTTCAAAAACGGCTGTGTCTGCCATGCAATAACGGGAACAAGCATCGCAACAGATGTTATGATTCGGTTTGAGAGCGGCTTATTTTCTTTTCGCAGGAATGAAACGATAACCGCACCCGTGAGAAGCAGACCGAACCACTCCGATATTTCGCCGTACACATAGGAAAAGTACGCCGCAAGACCGATGAGCCTTGAAAATGCAAAGCCGTCACAATCTCTGCGTGATCTTTCAAAAACGCTTTTTCTGTAGAATAAGAAGCTTGCGCCGATCGACAGAGCTGTCATTGCCGCTATAGATGCACCGACTGCAGCGTTCGCATTATCGGCAAAGACATTTTGCATCTGACCTGCCACGGCAAAATATGCCGCCGCAAGCGGTGGGATAAGAAGTGCCGAACCGAATGTCATAATGCCGCTCGTGACAGTCATTGCAAATACAATTACCGTCCCTGCGACGATAAGTGCGCTCACTTCGTTCATCGGGGAAATCGTGCAAAGCAGAGCGAACGATATAAAATCAAGGCAAAGGAACGTGAACTTTCGGCAATAATTCATCAATTCACTGTGAGGAGCAAAGAGAAGTGCCGCAAAAAGAACCGATGCAAAACCTCCTGCTGCGATAAGTTCGGCATCTGTACCGAGGTCAAGAACTTCATAAGCAAAGCCGCCGAATGAAAGGCAGAAAAGAATAATTGCCGCCGAGAGCGGAACTTTATGCTTGCTGATACAGCCTTTCACAGTGCAGACGATCGCAAGAATGAGCCAGAACTGCCATACGGGATCGGGAGTTGAGAAAATTTTCACAGAGGAGATCAGCATCAGAACAGAGGTTACAACAACGAAGCCCGAAAGCGTACCGATCTCTATTGCTCTGTCTTTTCTTATACATATAACTGCAACTGCTATTCCTGCAAGAACGGCGGAAACCACTGTATAAACTATAGTTTCATCAAAGAACTTTCCGTTAGAAGCAAAAGCTCCCAGTGAAAGCATTGCCGTAAGTGAAAAGACAAGTTTTTCCCAATCTTTTTTTGGAAAAACAACATAAATAAGCTGTGTCAAAGCTGTAAAAAGTATCAGCACAGTCGGAATTTTAATTTCTCCGAACTGTGAAATAAGGATCACAGCTGTAAAGGTCGCAAACATTACATCAGTAAAAGCCGAGCGAATGATAAAGCTCTTGCCTTTCTTCGCAAGAATAAAGTCTGTGACTGCATAGCCTATTGAAACTGCGAGAAGCGCTCCCGATGAAGCTATTGCAAATGCGCTGTTGGACGATGTTATCAAGCTGACCGCTGACAGGACAGTAACCGAAAGTGCAAATGAAAACAGAACGAACATTATCTTACCTGACGATCCGTTTCTTCGGAACAGACCGAGGACGAGAATTTCCGCTGTCAGAATTGTCATTACGATAACCGATGCGAGCGTTATTTCCGAGGAAATTGCGGCGACAGCAAGTGCAAGCACTGATACTGCGATACAGATGTTTGACAGTATTTTCAGAGCAAAGCCAAGCTTTTCGGGAAGAACTTTCAGAAGCGAAAGAACCGCAGTAACCGTTGCAATTGCCGCAACAACATAAGTACCCTCGGAAAAGTTTTCGGGCGAGAAGCCGTAAAACGATGCAATGCTGACAAATATCAGAAACGGTATCGCACCTGCAAAGCCGTTTTTCTTCGAGAATCCGCTGAAAAGATATGCGGCGGCAAAAAGTCCGCAGGAGATGGTCACGATAACACTGTGTCCGAGCCAAGCGGCAGGAACTGTAAGCGATGCAATGCTCAACATTGCGGTGTTGCCGAGTTCAAATGACGGCAGGACATCAATTATATATGCAAAGGCATCAGACTTTACAGCTTTCTTTTGAATAAGACGGCTTACGAATATCACAACGAGCGAATACACGGCGTATGTAAGCTCAATATGATCGGGACTGTCAAATATCTGGAATGCCAGTCCAGCCACCATTACCGAAACGCTCCCAAGTGATACCCAAGCAAAGTACTTGCTTTTATAGTCGTAACTGCCCTTGAAGCAGACTGCGGCAGTAAGAAAAGCGGCAGCTGCCAAAACAGTTCCCGAGCCGTTTCCGTTGATAGAGAACCATTCGCCGAAAATTTTAAAATAGGCGATCGCAAAGACTGTTATCGGCAAAAATGCACAGCCGAGTGTATAGAAAACCTTACCCGTTTTCGGCAGGTCGAATTTTCTTTCCGCTGCCGATGAAGCGGCAAAAAGAACCGCTGAAAATGACAGAATGATCGCTGCTTTGACAATATTTCCGAGCGTTGCCCAGGTCGTAGTTGCAAATATAAAGCCTGCAAGAATTATAAGTAGCGAACCGATGATAAGCAGGACATTTATTGAGCTTACACGATGTTTCTCCTGCCGTACAGCCGTTGGCGAACTATTTTCACTTTCCTGTGTATTCACAACATTGTTCGTTTCGTAAGTTTGAGGTTCCGGAGGAGTATTTTGCGGCGATCCTGCATCATTAGCTGTAAAGCTTGCAGACATTACAGACTGTTTTTGATGCATATATGACGTATTATACGGTGAATTTGTGCTTTTCGTCTGCTCATTATTGTCTGCAAAGGTTTCAGGCTTTACAGGCTCGTTATCAGTTTTCAGATCTGTTTTCTGCGGTTGACTGTTCAGTTTTTCATTCAGTTTGATTTTAAGCCGTTCATTCTCTCTTCGGAGCTTGGAAATGTCCGATCTTGCTCCAAGAAACAGTGCAAAAAAGACCACAGTTGTTATAAAGAAAACAACACTCACGTTTATCACTCTCCCCTGATGACAAAATTTATGCTGAATCAATTATAACATAAACTTTAAAATAAGTAAATAGTTGATAAAAAAATTCCTTTTCTTGACTTTTGCGATATACTATATTATAATGTACTCGGAGGGATAAAAATGGTTGAACTTGTAAAAGTCACGGCTGACAAAAAAGATGTTTTAAACAATCTTACAGAAAAATATCTTTATGAATTTTCACAGTGGGATAAGACGGATATCGGTGAGGACGGTTTATACGGCTACGAATACCTTGACTGCTATTTCAAGGAGGAAAACCGTTTTCCGTATTTTATCAAGGTTGACGGAAAGCTTGCAGGGTTTGTTCTTGTAAATGATTATCCCGAGGTCGAGGGCAGAAAAACCGACTTTTGCCTTTCCGAATTCTTTATACTGTACAAATACCGCAGAAACGGTATCGGACGTGAGGCGGTTCGTCAGGTTATGGACAGGCATCACGGAAAATGGCAGCTGAAGCGTCACCCTCGCAACCTTGCATCGGTTTACTTTTGGAACAAGGTCATAGACGAGCTGACGGGAGGAAATTTTGAACTCATCAAGGCTTATCCCGACCGCAGGGCAGATTATGAGGACGGAACGCCTGCCGATGTTTTCTTTTTTGAAAATTAAGCAAAAGCACTGGACAAAACGCTTTTTATATGGTATAATATAATGTATTTAGTTGAATCAATAATTGGAGGTTTATGATATTTATGGCTAACTTCAAGAAAATGTCCGCCGTTGCGCTTTGCTCGGCTATGGCTTTATCACTCGGTGCCTGCGGAAACAATATCGCAGGTCCTGACACTACTTATGCCGCTGTTATAGACGGCTACAAAGTTCCTGCAGGCGTTTTCATTGCAATGCAGATGAACTCTTACTACGATGCGGCTTACTACACAGAGCCGACCGACGAGAGCGAAGAAACAACAGCTTCAACCGAGGCTTCCGAAACCGCAGCTTCCGAAACAGAGGCTACAACAACGACCGCTTTCACCGACAAGGTCATTGAGGACAAGCCTGTTCGCGACTGGATCAACGATGAAGCAACAAAGAGCATGCAGGAATTCGTTGCTGTTGAAAACAAGTTTGACGAGCTGGGACTTTCTTTCGAGGACAATGAAAAGGAAAAGACTAAGGTTTACCTTGATTCGATCTGGGAATACTACGGTTCAAATTACGAAGATGCAGGTATAAGCGAAAATTCGCAGCTTCTCATAATGCTCAACTCGACCAAGAAGAACAAGATCTTCGATTATTACTATGCCGAGGGCGGTCAGGACGAGATCTCCGAAGCTGACATCAGAGCTTACCTTGATGAAAACAACAAGCGCATCAACTACATCAAAATGGAGCTTAAGGACGGCGAGGGCAATCTTCTCAAGTCCGAGGGCAAGGACGAAATAAAGAAAATGGCTGAAAATTACATCGAACGCATCAAGGGCGGCGAGGATTTTGCGACTGTAAGCAAGGAATACAGCGACTATTATGACAAGCTCGCTGCCGATGCTACCGAAAGCACCGATGATGGAGCTTCTGATGAATCAGCAGATACCGAGGAGACCGAGAGCAGCTACACCGATAACGAAACGGTTATTTCCAAAGACGGAACTTCCCCGTCCGAGGCTGTTGTAACAAAGGCTTTTGAGTCCAAGGTCGGCGATGTTTTCCTCGTTGAAGAAGACGAAGTTTACTACGTTGTAACGGTTCTTGACCTTTACGCTGACGAAAATTACTACAGCGACAACGAAAATGTTGTTCGACACGAGCTTAAGGACGATGAATTCGATAAGACTGTTGATTCCTGGACGGAAACACAGAACGTTGAGTTAAACGAAGCTGCTTACAAGCGCTACAAGATCGAAAAATTCCTCAACAACTAAAATTTCAGCCGCATAGTTTTTCTATGCGGCTGGTTTTATACATATAAAAATAAACAAAAAAGCGGTATCCAAATTACGGACACCACTCCAGTCTGTTGAAAAAGTATGTTATTGAAAAAAGTTGCACAAAATTAAAGTTTACGTCCACGCTTTTCAAAGGGTG
>URTF01000091.1 GCA_900550695.1 uncultured Ruminococcus sp. | reverse complement strand
TCGGAATTCGGAATGCGGAATTCGGAATTATTTATACTCCGCACATTTACATATAAAGCCGAGATCCCGTAGGGGCGGATTCTATATCCGCCCGTTACACCTCATATTTTAGGCTAAATTCCCGTCCCGAAAAAAGCGCTTTGCATTATTTTCAAGAGAAATTTGGCAAAAACAATTAATTCCGAATTCCGAATTCATAATTCCGAATTAATCAAAATACGTTTTGTCCGCTGAAAATTTCTATCATCTCACGGCGGAGCGCATCGTTTATTTCAAGTCTGCGCTTCGGCGCAAGCTCGTAGGTATCGGTATTGAAGAGATAGTTCTGGAGGAATATCTCCTTTATCATCATTTTGGTATGGAAAATGTTCGACTGGTAGACGTTAACGTCAACTGCGTCATATTTTTCGAGAGTTTCCCTTGCGATATAGTCCTGAATGGAGGTTATTTTGTGGTCTATGAAGAGCTTTTTGCCCTGCTCGTCACGGGTAAAGCCTCTTACCTTATAGTCTATCGTTATAATATCGGAGTCGAAGCTTCCGATAAGGTAGTTGAGGGATTTCAGCGGAGTGATCTTTCCGCAGGTGGAAACGTCGATATCAACACGGAACGTTGTAATAGCGTTATCGGGGTGAAATTCGGGATAGGTATGCACGGTAAGGTGGCTCTTATCGAGGTGACCTGCTATGCTCTCCTTTTCAACGGTGGCTGTCATTGTATTGCCGAGGTTGCAGGATTCGTCGATGCCTGCGTTTTTGCGGTGTTCGTCCGAGATGAGGAGCGTTGCCGAAGCACCCTGCGGCTCATAATCCTGTTTTGAGATATTCAGCACTGTTGCGCCAATCATCTCCGTTACGTCACAGAGAATGCTTGTAAGTCTTTCGGAGTTGTACTGTTCGTTTATATAGTTGATATAGTCCTTCTGTTCTCTCGGGCTTTTGGCGTAGCAGATATCGTAAATATTAAAGCTTAAAGTTTTGGTAAGATTATTAAATCCATAAAGCTTGAGCTTATTCTCCAATCCTATCCTCACGTTCCTTTCATATCAATTCACATTAAATAATACGACAAAAGCCGTAAAATGTCAATAGATTTCAGCAAATTTCTTTGATAACTTTCCGCAAATATTTTTATTCTTTAAAAAGCTCCCGATTGCTCTTAAATGCTCCCGTTTTCTCCGTTATTGATTTTACGGAAATATAAAATGCTCCGCTTTCGGATAAGAAAACGGAGCGCATTATGTATCATTCGGCGTTGTAGCTTTCCATAAGCTCGGTCAGTTCCTGCGTTTTGGATTTATCGACTTTGAGCTTTCTTCCGTCTGTGAGGACAGCTGTTGAGCCGTCTATGCGGTCGATGAAAGCTGTATTGACGCTTATATTTCTGTGGCAGTTGTAAAATCTGTCCCCAAGTCCCTCGGTGAATTCGGCGAAGCTTTGGGAAACAGGATAGCTTTTCTTTTCGGCGTGGACTATACAGCCTCGGAATTTACCCTCGACATAGACTATCTCGGAAGAGAACATCGTTATTGACGCTTCGTCCGAAACGAAATTCACAAGCTTATTCGTTTTCAGCTGGAAGATAAAGTCATCGAGTGCTTTATTCAGCACACCCGGCTCGACCGGTTTCGGGATAAAACGGAAAGCATTGACCTGAAATGCGTCATACACGACCTCGCTGTAGCCCGTGACGTAGATTATCGGGCAGCGCACTCCTTTCCCCCGAAGCTTTTTTGCGACCTCGATGCCGTTGAGGATACCCATACTGTAGTCAAGGAATATAAGATCGTATTTTATTTCGGAGATAAGAAGCTCAAGTCCGTTCGAGAATGTTCTTACGGACATATCTATTTCATTTTCACGGGAATAGTTTATGAGTTCAAGTTCAAGAGTTTTGCGAAAAGCCGCATCGTCATCGCACACGGCTATATTGATTTTTTCCATTATGACCTCACCTGATACAATTATTGAATGTTACTTTTTACGATCACACACACTTAAAGTATATCACGGCACAGGTCGTTTTTATTGTACATTTTATAAACATTTTTTAAAAGTGCATTAAACGTTTTCGGTGCTGTCCAATTTCAGTCCGATCTTATTTATTGTACGCTCGTCGCCGTCGAGGACAGTAACGCTGAAAATGCCGCTTTTAACTGTCGCACCGACGGGCGGGATATATCCGAAAAGCTCCAGCGCCCAGCCGCCGACGGTATTGCTGTCATAGGAATCGACATCGATCGTATTTTCGGGAAGTCCGAGCTTTTCGAGCATATCGCTCAGGCTGAGGTCGGCTTTTATCTCGTACATATTCTCGCCCGTTTTGACGATGCTCTGGACTACCTCGTCATTTTCGTCATAAATTTCGCCGACAAGCTCCTCAATGATATCCTCCATTGTAACGATGCCGCTCGTTCCGCCGTAGTCGTCCTTTACAACGGCAATGTGTATCTTTGAGCGCTGCATATCGACAAGAAGCTCGGAGATGAGCTTGCTTTCGTGGACGTAAAGTGCTTTCTGTATGATGCCCTCTATCGAAGCGGGCTTTTCTTCGCCGTTATTGAAAAAGAGTGCGAAAAAGTCCTTATCGGTGATAAAGCCGATGATATTGTCGATGCTTTTTTCATATACGGGCAGACGGGAATACCGCTCATTTATGAACATATCACGAACCTTTTCGATGCTGTCGGTGATATCAACGGCGCTGACCTTTACACGGGGAATGAGTATCTCCTCGCAGGCAGTATCGTCAAATTCGAGAGCGGAGCGAACGAGGGTGCTTTCGTTCTTTTCGAGAACGCCCTCGTCTTCGATCTCATCGATGATATATTTGAGTTCGTCCTCGGTAACGCTCGGAGAGTTTTCCTTTGACTTGAAAAGCTTCTGCATAAGCTTCTGCAGCTGCAAAAAGAGGAACGAGATAGGTGTAAGTATCCAGCAGATAAAGCTTAAAAGTCCCGATGTTCCGACGGCGTAGCTGTCTGCGCTCTGCTTTGCCATTGATTTCGGGAGGATCTCGCCGAATGTCAGCACGAGGACGGTCATAACTGCGGTCGAAACAGCAACGCCCGATGCGCCCAGAAGGTTTGTGAAAATGACCGTACCGAGCGAGGAGATGAGGATATTCACGACATTGTTTCCGACAAGTATGGAGGTTATGGTCTTGTCGAAATTTTCGGCAAGCTTCAGCGTTCTCTGTGCGCTTTTTTTGCCGTTTGCGGCTTCGTGTTTAAGACGAATTTTGTTGACTGAGGATATCGCAGTCTCCATTGATGAAAAGAGTGCGGAAAATGCGATAAGTACGATTATTGCCGTTATGGCGGCAGGAAGATTATCCAAGGTGATTGTTCCTTTCTTTTAAATAGTATTATATATGAAAATTTTTCCGATTTTATTAAAAGTAAATATAACACAAACTTCCGAAAAAATCAAGTGTTTTTAGCATATTACGTCTTTATTAACATAAAATTATATTTTGAGTAAGCTTTATTTTACAATTATATGATAATATAACTGAGTATGCGATTGTCAAAAGACTAATGCGTAATTATTTAAATTCGGAATTCGGAATGCGGAATTCGGAATTATCGGGGTACGCAAATTTATCCCGAAACCGTAGGGGCGGATTCTATATCCAAACGTTCAATTCGCAATTGCTATGCAGAATGAATATATAATGTAGGGGACGGGTTTCCCGTCCCGTTTCCACAAAATTTTAAAAAAATAAGACCTATTCGTTTTGAATAAGTCCTATGTACAATTGCATTTATATCAGTATTTCATACTGATAACGTTTGTTTCATTAAGTAATGTTATCAGTTCTTCAAGCTTATCACTTGAATAGTTTACCGCATTTCGGGTAATCTTAGCTTCGTTTTCTATATCGTCAAGCTTTTTCATAATAACCGCTTGACCCTCTATCAATTTGGCAAGCATTTCTTCATTTGTCATTTACATCGCCTCCGATATTTTTATTATACATACAATACATTCAATTGTCAAGGTGAATTATGTATTTTCTCACTGCGCCGATAAATTACTGTATTACCGTGTATTTATGAATATAACAGCATTGACATATTGACGGATCAAATAATAAAATGTATAATAATTACGCATCGACATTAAAGGAAGAAAAAATATGTTTGAACGTTTTATCCATAAGATCATCGGGATTTTTCCCGAATGTATCCAAAAGCTATACTATAAATATGAATCGGCACTGCTGTACATCTTTTTCGGTGCGCTGACGACGCTCGTTTCGATCGGAACGCAGTATATCGCCTATGCTGTCGGACTGGGGACGGCGGCTTCGACTGCGGTTTCGTGGATATGTGCGGTTCTGTTCGCCTTTTTCACGAACAAGGTATTCGTTTTCGGGAGCAAGAGCTTTGAAAAGAAGCTTTTCCTGCGTGAGCTTATCTCCTTTATCGGGGCAAGGCTGTTTTCGTTCCTGCTCGAACTCGGATTTATGCTTGTGACGGTCGATGTTCTGAACCTGAACAAATTTGTTATGAAGCTGATAGCGCAGGTCTTTGTGCTTGTGCTCAATTATATTTTCAGCAGGTTTCTGATATTCAAAAAGAAAAAGAATGAAAAGGAAGTGGACTGATTGTTTAAGCTTGCAAAACGGTATCTCGGGTCTGTAAAGCAGTATGTTATCATCGGACAGACCTCAAAGCTTATCGAAGCTATCTTTGAGGTCATCGTTCCGCTGATAATGGCGGCTATCGTTGACAACGGCATCAAGGGAAATATGGGCAAGGGCTATGTTTACAAAATGGGCGGTGTTCTCATTCTGCTCGGCGTTCTCGGACTTTGCTTTGCGCTGATATGCCAGTATCTTGCGTCAAAGGCATCGCAGAGCGTCGGAACTGTTATAAGAAATGATATGTTCCGTCACATCAACAGCCTTTCACACGCCGAACTGGACAGGCTCGGAACTCCGTCGCTCATCACAAGGCTGACAAACGACATAAATCAGGTACAGCAGGCGGTCGCAATGTTTATCCGTCTTGTTGTCCGTGCGCCTTTTATCGTTATCGGCTCGGCAATAATGGCGATGAGCATCGACTTAAAGCTTTCGGTGATATTCGTTATCATCATACCGCTTGTTGTGCTTGTGCTTTACCTTATAATGTCACGCTCGATAAAGTATTACAAGGTCATTCAGAAAAAGCTCGACCGCATATCGCTCGTTACCCGTGAGGGACTTTCGGGCGTAAGAGTTATCCGTGCTTTCTCCCGCCAGGACACGGAGCAGAAGCGTTTTGACGAGGCAAATGACGATTATCTTGACATTTCGCTTCGTGTGGGACGGCTTTCCGCACTCCTCAATCCGCTCACCTATGTTATTCTTAACCTTGCCATTGCGGCTATCGTATGGTACGGCGGTGTCGGCGTTGATACCGGTCGGCTCACGCAGGGCGAGGTCATCGCTTTCGTAAACTATATGACGCAGATATCGCTTGCGCTTGTCGTTGTTGCGAACCTTGTCGTTCTTTTCACCAAGGCGGCGGCTTCTTCGGCAAGAATAAACGAGGTCCTCGATATTGAGCCGTCCATAAAGAACGGCACGGAAAAAGACGGTGCAGGTTCGGAAAACGCAGTTGAATTTTCGCACGTTTACTTCTCCTACAACAACTCGGGCGAATATGCGCTGGAGGACATCGATCTCACAGCCAAAAAAGGCGAAACTATCGGTGTTATCGGCGGTACGGGTTCGGGCAAATCAACGCTCGCTTCACTTATCCCGAGATTTTACGATATCTCAAAGGGTGAGCTGAAAATAAACGGCACGAACGCTGCCGATTATGACACAACGGCGCTCCGTCAAAAAGTCGGTGTTGTTCCGCAGAAGGCAGTTCTTTTCTCGGGAACGATCGCTGAAAATATGCGCTGGGGCAAGCGTGACGCTACGGACGAAGAGATATGGAAAGCGCTCGAAACTGCGCAGGCAAAGGAATTCGTAGAAAAGATGCCCGATGGTCTGGACACACACATTGCGCAGGGCGGCAAGAACCTTTCGGGCGGTCAGAAACAGCGTCTTACGATCGCAAGGGCGCTCGTTTCGCAGCCTGACATACTTATTCTTGACGACAGTGCTTCGGCGCTCGACTTTGCGACCGATGCGGCTCTGAGAAAAGCAATTGCACAGAACACAACGGGAATGACGACATTCATCATTTCCCAGCGTGCAAACTCGATAATGCAGGCTGACAAGATCATCGTCCTTGATGACGGCAGGCAGGCAGGACTCGGTACTCACAGGGAGCTTCTTGAAAGCTGCGGCGTTTACCGTGAGATCTGCTACTCACAGCTTTCAAAGGAGGAGGCAAACGGCAATGAATAAGAAAAAAGAAAAACAGACCCCCGTTCTCGGAAGAATGCTGAGGTACACAAAGCCGTATCTCCCGTTCCTTATAATCTCGTTCATTTCGGCAATTGTCAGCGTCGGACTTACGCTTTATGCGCCCGTTCTCATCGGTGACGGCGTTGACTTTATCATCGGCAGGGACAATGTTGATTTCGATTCGCTTCTGCCGATAATAATAAAGCTTTGTGCAGTCGTTCTGCTCTCGGGATTTTTCAGCTGGGTAATGACTATCTGCACGAACACTGTTTCCTACCGCACGGTAAACGATCTTCGTACCGAGGTTTATGAAAAGATAAATCTTCTCCCGATAAGCTACATCGACAGCAGCTCCCGAGGAGATCTTATCAGCCGTGTTACCGTTGATATCGAGCAGATATCGGACGGTATGCTCCAGGGCTTCTCGCAGTTTCTGACGGGCATCGTTACCATCGCAGGCACTATTATTTTTATGCTTACGATAAATGCAAAGATCGCCCTCATCGTTATCCTTATCACGCCGCTCTCGCTTTTCGTTGCGGCATTCATCACAAAAATTTCCCACGATAAATTCCGTGAGCGTTCAAGCGTTCAGGGCGAGCTTTCGGGCTGCATCGAAGAGCTTGTCGGCAACCAGAAGGTCGTCAAGGCTTTCACCTACGAGGACGAAGCGCAGGAAAAATTCGAGGAGATCAACGGCAGGCTCTATGTCTGCGGACTTAAAGCGCAGTTCTATTCCGCTCTCACAAACCCCTCGACACGTTTCGTAAACGGACTTGTTTATGCGGCAACGGGCGTTTTCGGCGCGATCTCCGTTCTCAACGGCGGCGCAATGTCAGTCGGACAGATCGCAACATTTTTAAGCTACGCAAACCAGTACACGAAGCCTTTCAACGAGATCACGGGCGTTATCACGGAACTCCAGTCGGCATTCGCATCGGCAAGACGTGTTTTCGCAGTTCTTGACGAAGAGCCTGAGGTTTCCGATGAAAACGGACTTGAACCCGAGAAGTGCAGCGGCAGCATCGAGATAAAGAATGTTTCGTTCTCCTACGTTCCCGAAGTTCCGCTCATTCAGAACCTTAACCTTTCGGTAAAGCCGGGTCAGAGGATCGCTATCGTCGGACCTACGGGCTGCGGAAAGACAACGCTCATCAACCTGCTTATGAGATTCTACGATGTCAACGAGGGTGAAATTCTCATTGACGGTGTTAATATCAAGGATATGAAGCGAAAGAACCTGCGCAGCCTATACGGAATGGTTCTTCAGGACACTTGGCTTTTCACGGGAACGGTAAAGGAAAACATCAGCTACGGCAACCCGACAGCTTCTCTCGACGAGATAGTGAGTGCCGCAAAGACCGCTCACGCACACAGCTTTATAAAGCGACTGGAAAACGGCTATGATACGGAGCTTTCCGAGGACGGCGGCTCACTTTCACAGGGTCAGAAACAGCTCCTTTCCATTTCAAGAATAATGCTCGCCGAGCCGTCAATGCTTATCCTTGACGAGGCTACTTCGAGCATCGATACGATGACCGAACAGCGGATCCAGAAAGCATTTGCAAAGCTGATGAAAGGCAGAACGAGTTTTATCATTGCTCACAGACTTTCTACGATAAAGGACGCTGATCTTATCCTCGTAATGAAAGACGGAAACATCATCGAACAGGGCAAGCATGACGAGCTTATCGAAAAGGGCGGCTTCTACAGCAAGCTTTATTATTCGCAGTTTGAACACTCGAAAGCGTGAGTTCAATGCGTAATTTTTGCGGACAAAAATATGTTTGAGAACTGCGAAGCCAAGCAAAAGTTTCGTCCACCTTTTCAAAGGTGGCAGGGGTCAAGGG
>URTF01000090.1 GCA_900550695.1 uncultured Ruminococcus sp. | reverse complement strand
GGTGGCAGGGGTCAAGGGGACAGCGTCCCTTGTCGCTCTCCGCAGAGAGCGAAACACCTTAAACTAACAGCTAAAGCATTGCCGCAACAGCAAAATCACAAACAAATAAAAAAGGCGCAATTCACATCAAAACGGTAAAACAGAACGTGAGGAATCGGTTCTGTAAACCTAAAAAATGTGAATTGCGCCATACTTTATATTCGGAAGAACTATCCTTGCAGGTCATATATGCGAACGAAGTGAGTATATATGACCTGCAACGCTGTACGAAGTGTTTGAGCATCACCTGTTTGCTCGCCGTTATCCCATAGCTGTTCAAACGTTGTCGGCTAAAAATGCTTATCGCTTTGCTCTGCGCATTATTCGCCGAAGATAGTTTGTTTTAGGAAAATAGAATAGGCGCAATTCACATTTAGGTTTACGAAACTGATTTCTCAAATTTCGTTTTACCTTTTTGAATGTGAATTGCGCCTTTTTATTTCTACTGATTTCGCTATTGCAACAGAGCGTTTAGCTAAAGTTTAAGGATTTTCGCTCTCTGCGGAGAGCGACCAAGGGCTTCCGCCCTCTGGACACCTGACGAGCTGTGCTCAGCTCGACCAGTTGCTTGGCTTCGCATTGCTGCGGCTTTTTTTACTTCAGCATTGAGTGGACGCTGATTCGATTGAGCGCTCTCTGGAGCTTAAGTTCGGCAATGTCAAGCTCGTGCTTATCCTTAAGATGCTGGAGCTTATCCCTTGCTTCCGCTTCGGAGCGTTTCGCCCATTCGACATCGATCTCATCTGCCCATTCAACTGCGTTTGCAATGATAGATACCTTGTTTCCGCCGACTTTGATTATTCCCGACGAAAGCGCTGCTATTTTAAATGTTCCGTCTTGATTTTTTATCTTGACGGGTCCCGATGGCAGGCTTGCTACAAGGCTCGTATGATTTGCGAGGATACCGATATCTCCCTCTGTCGTTCTGACGATGACCATTGATGTTTCATCGTCATAGAACGTCTTTTCGGGAGTAATGATCGAGAGTCTGAACTCGGCAGCCATTATTCCACCTCCGATTATTCAGCGCTCATTGTTTTTGCTTTTTCCACTACCTCGTCTATTGTTCCTGCAAAGAGGAATGCAGACTCGGGGAGGTCATCGTGAAGACCTTCGATGATCTCCTTGAAGCCTCTGATAGTTTCCTTGAGCGGTACATATTTACCCTGATAGCCCGTGAACTGCTCCGCAACGGAGAACGGCTGTGAGAGGAAACGCTGTATCTTTCTTGCTCTTGAAACGATGAGCTTATCTTCATCGGAAAGCTCGTCCATACCCATGATAGCGATGATATCCTGGAGTTCGGTATATCTCTGGAGGATATTCTGAACGGCTCTTGCTGTTTCGTAGTGCTCTTTTCCGACGATATCGGGCGAGAGGATTCTCGAAGTCGAGTCAAGAGGGTCAACTGCGGGGTAAATACCGAGTGAAGCGATATCTCTTGAAAGAACCGTTGTAGCGTCAAGGTGGGCGAAGGTTGTTGCAGGAGCAGGGTCGGTAAGGTCATCGGCAGGGACGTAAACGGCCTGTACCGATGTGATAGAACCCTTGCTCGTGGAAGTGATACGCTCCTGAAGAGCGCCCATTTCCGTTGCAAGTGTCGGCTGGTAACCAACGGCGGACGGCATACGTCCGAGAAGTGCGGAAACCTCCGAACCTGCCTGTGTGAAACGGAAGATATTATCGATGAAGAGAAGAACGTCCTGTCCCTCAACGTCACGGAAATATTCAGCCATTGTAAGTCCCGAAAGACCTACTCTCATTCTTGCTCCGGGCGGTTCGTTCATCTGACCGTAAACGAGGACGGTCTTGTCGATAACTCCCGACTCGGTCATTTCGTTGTAAAGGTCGTTGCCCTCACGGGTACGTTCACCAACGCCCGTGAATACGGAGATACCGCCGTGCTGATTTGCAACGTTGTTGATAAGTTCCTGGATAAGGACTGTCTTACCAACGCCTGCGCCTCCGAAAAGACCGATCTTACCGCCCTTGAGGTAAGGACAGATAAGGTCGATTACCTTGATACCTGTTTCAAGTATCTCGTTTGCGGCAGCCTGCTCTTCGTATGACGGAGCTTCTCTGTGGATAGCCCATCTCTCCTCACATTCGGGAGCGGGCTTGTTGTCAACGGGTTCGCCGAGAATGTTGAAGATTCTTCCGAGCGTACCTCTGCCGACGGGAACGGTGATAGGACTGCCCGTATCAACTGCGTCAATGCCTCTTACAAGTCCGTCTGTGGAGGACATTGCGATGCATCGAACAACATCGTCGCCGATATGCTGTGCAACCTCGCAGACAAGCTTTTCACCGTTGTTGTCAATTTCTATTGCATTCAGAAGATTCGGCAGGTGATCCTTTTCAAATGCGATATCGACTACCGCACCGATGATCTGGACTACCTTACCGATATTTTTCTGTGGCATTATTTGATCACCTCTTATTTTAAATTGGGTGTGCAATGCATTGTGACCGCCGCATTGCGTTCGGGCGTTTTATCGGAGCGTCATTCCTGAGCGGAAGCACCGCCGACGATCTCCGTGATCTCCTGAGTGATCGCAGACTGTCTTGCTCGGTTGTAGACGAGCGAGAGGCTGGAGATCATTTCTCCTGCGTTGTCGGAAGCGTTTTCCATTGCGCTTCTTCTTGCAGCCTGCTCTGCGGCAAAGCTTTCAACTATCGCAGAATATACAACGCCTGTGATATATTTGGGAACAATGGCGTTAAAAACAGCCTCGGCTGAGGGTTCATATATAGGAAGCTCGTGGACTTTCTTCTCCTGCTTCGGGATATCGAGCGGCAGGATAGGACTGAACTTCGCAACCTGAGAGAGCGTTGAAACGAACTCGGTCGAAACAAGCTCCACAGATGTGACCTCGCCTTTAAGATATGGCTCGACTATATCATCGGCAATGGCAGCTGCGCCGTTTATGCGCAGATCCTGACCGACATTGATATAAGTCTGCACGACATCATAGCCATGCTTTGTGAAAAATTCGGCTGATTTTTTGCCGACAGCAAGAACCTTGACCTTGCTGCCCTCGTCCGTAAGCTCCTTTATACGGGCTGCGGCGAGCTTCGTTATATTTGAGTTGAAGCCGCCCGCAAGACCTCGGTCGCCTGCGATAACGACAAGCATTACCGTGCCTGCGCCGTCCTGCTTACGGGTAAAGGGAGAAAAGAAGTTCTCATTTTCGGATTGGATCTCGCACATTGTTTCATGCAGCGACTTATAGAACGGGCGAGCCTTGTCAGCCTTTTCCTTGGCTTTGCGCAGCTTCGATGAGGAAACCACTTCCATAGCCTTTGTGATCTGCAAGGTGGACTCGACGCTCTTTATACGCCTTTTTATGCTTTTCATATTGCCCGAGGCCATACAAAATCCATCCTTTCTTTACCTGTTTCCGTCAGCGGTTCAAGCCTTTTCGGCGAGGAACTTCTTGACGAATTCGTTGAGCGCATCTTTGAGTTCGTCCTCCGCTTCGGGAGTAAGAACCTTCTGCGTTCTGATAGTTTCGGTAATGTCGGGGTGAGATTCTGCGATGAAATCGAACATTTCATTCTGGAATTCGAGAACGTCCGAAACGGCAATATCCTTTAAATAGTTATGCGTTACGGCATAGATGATAAGAACCTGATTTTCAACGGCGATAGGCGAGTTTCTGTCCTGTTTGAGAACTTCAACAACTCTTTCACCGAGAGCAAGACGCTCCTTTGTGTCCTTATCGAGGTCAGAACCGAACTGCGAGAACGACTGGAGTTCACGATACTGCGAGTATGTGAGCTTCAACGAACCCGAAACCTTTTTCATAGCCTTGATCTGAGCCGCACCGCCGACACGGGATACGGAGATACCGGGGTTTACGGCAGGACGGATACCTGCGTTGAAAAGGTCTGTTTCAAGGAATATCTGACCGTCAGTGATAGAAATAACGTTTGTAGGGATATAAGCCGAAACGTCGCCTGCCTGCGTTTCGATGATAGGAAGTGCGGTAAGCGAACCGCCGCCGTAGTTTTCGTTAAGGCAGCAGGCACGTTCGAGCAGTCTTGAATGGAGATAGAATACATCTCCGGGGTAAGCTTCACGTCCCGGCGGGCGCTTAAGAAGCAGGGAAAGTGTACGGTAAGCAACAGCATGCTTCGACAGGTCATCATAAACGCAAAGTACGTCCTTGCCCTGATCGAGGAAGTATTCGCCCATTGCACAGCCCGAATAAGGAGCTATATACTGCAAAGGTGCAAGCTCGGAGGCTGTTGCGGAAACGACAATGGTATAATCCATTGCGCCGTTCTTTTCGAGCGTTTCAACAACGTTTGCTACGGTAGAACGCTTCTGACCTATAGCAACGTAGATACAGATAACGCCCTGACCCTTCTGATTGATGATAGTATCAAGCGCGATAGCGGTCTTACCCGTCTGTCTGTCGCCGATGATAAGTTCACGCTGACCTCTGCCGATAGGGATCATAGCGTCGATAGCCTTGATACCCGTCTGGAGAGGACGGCTTACTGATTTTCTTGTGATGATACCGAGAGCGGTCTTTTCGATAGGCATCGTCTTATCCGTGAGGATAGCACCCTTGCCGTCGATAGGCTGACCGAGCGAGTTTACAACTCTTCCGAGGAGTTCCTCGCCGACGGGAACTGACATGATGCGTCCCGTTCTCTTAACGGTATCGCCCTCCTTGATACCCGTGTCCGAACCGAGCATAACCGCTCCGACGAACTCCTGTTCAAGGTTGAGCGCCATGGCATAAACGCCGTTTTCAAACTCAAGGAGTTCGCCGGACATACATTTTTCAAGTCCGTGGATCCTTGCGATACCGTCGCCGACCGTGACAACGGTTCCGGTATCGGAAAGTTCGATCTTTGAATTGTAATTCTTGATCTGTTCTTTGATTATACCGGTGATCTCATCCGGGCGTAAATCCATCATTACACCAACTTTCATAATATTTTTTGATCTAAACGAACGAAGTGAGTTTAGATTTTATACGAGCAAAGTGAGTTAAAATTTTATGCGATCGTACCCTTTATCTGTTTCTGGAGCGTTTCAAGACGGGTCTTTACAGTACCGTCGAGGAGCGTTCCGTTGTAGCTGACCTTCATTCCGCCGATAAGGGAGCTGTCGGTCTTTTCTTCAAGAATTATCTTCTTGTTATAGACCTTGGAAAGCTTATCGATAAGCTTGTCCCTCTGCTTGTCCGAAAGAGGTCTGTCGGAAGTGACCGTGACTTCGGCAATTCCGCTCTTGTCGTACCATTTCTCCTTGTAGCTGTCCGCTATCTCGGGGAGATGATCCGCACGGCTCTTTTCGGTCAAAACACAAAGGAAATTGAATATCTGGTCGGAAACTCTGCCCTTGAATATCTTTTCTGCGGCTTCAAGCCTTTCCGCTACGCTCAAAGTAGGGGATTTGAGAAGCTTTGAGACCTCGGGATTTTCCTTCCATATCTTTTTCAGAGCCATAAGCTCGTCAAAGGTTTCCTCTGCGCAGTTCTGCTCGGCGGCAAGTTCAAACAAAGCTTCGGAGTACACATTTCCAACCGAACCTGCCATAAGAACCTGACCTTTCCCGATTATTCTCCGATGCTGTCGATGAAGCTGTCGATAAGCTCATCGTGAGTCTTGGGGTCGATCTCCTTGGATACGACCTTTTCTGCGATAGAGATCGCAATATCGGAAATATCGTCCTTTATCTGATTAACAGCGCGTTTCTTTTCCTTTTCAATGTCAGCGTTAGCCTTGACTGTGATCGAGCGAGCCTCGTCCTGAGCCTCGGAGATGATCTCGTCAGAGCGTTTCTGAGCCTTTTTGGTGGCATTCTTGATGATCTCAGCCGATTCTTCCTTAGCGCCTGCGAGCTTTTCGGTGTATTCAGCTTCAAGCTCTTCGGCGTTTTTCAGCTTCTGGTCGGCTTCTTCGTAAGTTTTTTCAACTTCCGTTTTTCTCGCTTCAAGAATAGCGTTCACCTTGTCGAAAAGAAAATGCTTTACAACAAGAAACAGGATCAAAAGGTTAGCCAGAGTGCCTACGATCGTGGTCAGATCAATTGAGAAAAATTCAAAATTAGTTGACATAGGCTTATTCTGCCTCCCGTTCTAAATTCTTTTTATATTAGCCAAGGTATTTGAGGAACGGATTAGCGAACAGGAGCATGATAGCAACGAACAGACCGTAGATACCTGTTGTTTCGGCAACGGCGCATCCAACGAACATTGTCGGTGTAACTTCGCCCTTGATCTCAGGCTGACGGCCGATAGTTTCGATAGTCTTGCCGACTGCGTAGCCTTCACCGATACCCGGTCCGATACCTGCGATCATTGCAAGTCCTGCGCCGATCGCCTGACCTGCGAGTACAATACTCTGAGCCTGCAATAAAGCTTCGTTTTCCATAGTTAAATAACCTCCAAAAAATTGATTTTGAATTTATACGGAACACTGTCGTATTTTATCGGTGTTCAGTATTATTCCCGTCCCATCTGAATATAGATCATGGTGAGCATGATAAATACATAGGACTGGATCGTACCGGAGAAAAGGTCGAAATAGACCGATAAAACCGCAGGAATACCTATCTGGAAGATATTGAAGTAATAGGTTTCCGCATGGATACCGATAAGATTGTATACCGCTGCGCTTGCCGAACCGAGAGCCGCATAAAGAATGACAGTGATTATCATACCGCCTGCGACGTTGCCGAAAAGACGAAGCGCCATAGCGACAGGAGTTGCGACTTCGCTGATGATGTTGAGCGGATTTATCATCGTTTTGAGATAAGCGCCTATTCCGTGGGCGTGGATCTTATTATAGGTTATGAGTACAAAGGTAACTACCGCAAGCGTACCCGTAACGCTGATGTCGGCTGTGATACTTCTGAAACCGAGCATCGAAATAAGCGTTCCCAGCAGGATATAGGAGAACAGCGCACCTATATAAGGAGCATAGTTCATACAGTCCCCGCCCATATTGCTTCGCACCATCTTATTGCAGAAATTGACTATATATTCCGCAGCGCATTGCTTTTTGCCCGCAGGAACTTTCTGCATATTGTGCGTAAGAATAAGGCAGACTGCGAGAACGGCGAGGATAACGAGCCAACCCGTAACGACCGATTCGGATATAGCGAATCTGATGTTTCCCTCTGCATCAAGCAGCTGTATCATCCGTCTTGGTCCCTGCACGTCTATATTCATAGATCTTTCCCCTCCTTCCGTTTTTTCACTGCCGCATCAAGCGTGTAGCTCCAGCGTGGATACATCATCGGAACAGCAGCCATAACAACGTTCGCATACTGTGTCTTTACGCAGAAAGCGAAAAGACAGCCCATTATCGCAAACCTGACGAAATAAGACAGCGCCATGAGCCGCTTTGCAGCGCCGACCTGCCTTTCGACAGCGTGTTCGGAGGAAATTCCGAGTATCACGAAATTGAGCAGCATAACGAACGTTCCGAGCAGCAGCCCCAGCAGCATATCGAGCTTGAAGCCAAAGAACGGCAGCGTTATTAAGTATAGAATGCCGTCAAATAAAAAAGTGCGCGGCAAAAGAAACGTCAGCTCCTTATTTATCATTGAGCTAAAGCACTTTATCCTCACACTTTTCACCTCCGGCATAATAAACTTATAGTATTATACCATATTTCACTCAAATTTGCAACAAGCTTTTAATGTATCTGCATAAAAAATATGGTTAAATAATCTCGCATATTGTAGTGCAAAATGCAACAAAATAGTCTATTTCTCAATTTTATTTCAACAAAAAGAGTTACAAATATTGTACAACTGTCCGAATCTGTACTTATTTTGCCCGATTTACATCAAAACAGACAAAGCAAAGTTAAAAGCACCTTGACTTTTTGTTAAAAATTAAATATTGACAAACAGTATCAAAATGCGGTATAATGATTAAGCTGAATTCGGGGCGTAACTCAGTTTGGTAGAGTGCTTGGTTTGGGACCAAGATGCCGCAGGTTCGAGTCCTGTCGCCCCGACCATTCATTTTAGGCAAAATTCGACAGAAAAACAGAGAATGTGAACAATTTGTAAATAATAAAAAATCCTATTGACAAATTGAACTTCTTGTGTTAGAATGTAATAGTCGCTTGAAACGATAACAAAAAATCAGTATTCAAGCTGGTGTAGCTCAGTTGGTAGAGCAGCTGATTTGTAATCAGCAGGTCGGGGGTT
>URTF01000089.1 GCA_900550695.1 uncultured Ruminococcus sp. | reverse complement strand
TGGAGGTAGCGAGTTCGAGCCTCGTAATCCGCTCCAACGGCGCTATAGCCAAGTGGTAAGGCGTAGGTCTGCAACACCTTGATCCCCAGTTCAAATCTGGGTGGCGCCTCCATAAATCCGTTTTCGTTATGAAGACGGATTTTTTGTTTTATAAGACGTAAATTTTCTCGTAAAAACACTTGATATGTCGAATGAAATAGTGTATAATAAAATATGTTATCGCATAAGAAAGGTGTACCCCTAAAAATGCCACGAAAAAACTATTATTATTCTGAAAAGCCAAGAACTTCAAAGGTTCTTGTTACATTGAATGTTATTATAATCGTACTTATCGTTCTTGTCCTTTCCGCACTTGGATTATACAGCTATACTTTTTTCACGGGAAAAGAACCACTTGCAAATATTGGCGTTAAAATGCCTTGGGACGATGAATATGCTGTTTCGCAGACTGTTGTGATCGAACCCGAGCCAACGGAAACCATAACACAAATGACAACGACTGAAACCACGCAGGTCACAGCGAATATTGTCCTTACAGAGAAAACAGACGTAAGTGACAGCACTGCCGAAACAAGCGAAACCAAACCGAAATATAACTCAACCGATTATGACAAGACATTTTTCTCGAACAGCCTTTTTATCGGGGATTCGATCTTTACAGGCTTTTCGGGCTTTGGATATCTCGAACCGGATAACGTCTTTGCTCAGGTCGGACTTAACCCCGAATCCGCTATCACAAAGGAAATAAACGGCGTTACAGCTGCCAAAAAAGCAGAGGCGATGCAGCCTGATTATATCTGCATTATGCTCGGTACGAACGGACTTGCTTTCCTCAGCACGGATTATATGGCGGAAGAGATGTCAAAGCTTGTGGACGAGCTTAGAAACGCTTCGCCTGATTCGGAGATCGTTATTCTGTCTATACCCCCCGTTACAGCCGTTCACGAGAGCGAGAATCCCGAAAAAATACCTCTTATAACGGACTATAACGGCAAGCTTCAAAAAACTGCTGAAAGCAAGGAGTGCAAATATATAGATATTTTCACAATGCTTCAGGACGATGACGGATATCTTGCGGCTGACTATGCCGAAGCTGACGGACTTCATTTCCTTGGAAAAGCTTACGGCGTTGTTTTGAGCAGGATACAGTTTGAACTCTCAAATGAGGGCGAAAACACTTCTGAAACGGAATCCTCTGCCGAAACTGCTATATCCGCAGAAACTGCAGTTACAGCGGTAGAGGCTGCTGTTACCGAAATCGAAACAACTTCTGTATCGACAGATGAAACAGAGATAACACAGTAAAGGAAGGAAAAAATTATGAAATTCAAATATTTTGCCGCAATGTTGGTTTTGCCTATAATTATGCTCACCGCTTGTTCAAAGGTCGATTCGACCGCTGAAACAAAAGAGCCTGCCCCTGCTGATATCACATCGGCGATAATGGCGGAGATCGAGATACCATCTGCGGTTGAGAAAACCAAAGATGATATCGGCGCATATTATGATATCGATGTCGAAGCTGCAGATGCCCTTTCGGTCTATATCTGCGGATCGGGCGCTTATCCGGATGAGCTTGCCGTTTTTAAGATGAACTCCCCGGAACAGGCAGAGAACACCCGTGCAGCCGCTCAGAAGCGTCTTGACAATCAGATCGAGCTTTACAAGGACTACACTCCCGATGAAATGTATAAGCTTGACGGTGCAAAAGTCGTTGTAAAGGGCAATTATGTTATGCTCTTTGCCTGCTCGGACGACGAAAGAGCTTACGAGATTGCCGACAGTCTTTTCTGATATTGAGCAAAACAAAACCTTTGTTTCAGAAATTATAAAAAAATACTTGCATTTTTTCTGCGAATATAGTATAATATAGCTATCAGATGAATCCATATAGAAGGAAGGTCATATAAAATGAATAACGACCAGACAATGACGTTTACAGTTATTGAGGAAAATGAGGGAGAACTCAAAAAAAATCTCACATTAATATATGACGCTCTCAGCGAAAAGGGATATAATCCCATTAATCAGATCGTTGGATATATCTTATCAGAAGACCCGACATACATAACAACGTATAATAACGCAAGAAATCTTATCAGACATATTGACCGAGATGAGCTTCTTCAGGAGCTTGTCAAGTCTTATCTTTCAAAATAAGCTGATTTTGCAAAAAAAGCGCTGTGATGTATTTCACGGCGCTTTTCTGTTAATATGAGGAAAGTATTTTGTGATAAAATTGTAACCGCTCTGTAGTGTTATTTTCCGCAAAATTGTGATATAATATACTTGTGATAAGCTATAACAAGATATGCATAATAAATGCTGTACGGACTTATCCGTAAATCTTGTTATGGAGGGATCAGATGAGATTTTTAAAGCTTATCACGGCTCTTACGGCGGCAATTTTTGCTGTAAATCTTTTTGCCTTTACAGTTTCGGCGAATCAGCTTTCAGCACTGGATATCTCCGAGCTGAACGGACTTTCAGCCGAATCTCACGGGTACGGACAGGGCGTTGAATGTGACGAAAACAACTGTCCGACGGGTGCGAAGATGTTCAACGATGAGTTTGAACAATATGACAGCTACGCTGTGTTCAGCGGAGCAAAGGGTATCTGTCTGACGTTTGATCAAGGCTATGAGAACGGCTACACCGAAAAAATTCTCGATACCTTGAAAGAGAAGAACGTCAAGGCGGTATTTTTCCTCACGGGCGACTACGCAAAGCGCAATAAAGAGCTTGTAAAGCGTATGATCGCAGAGGGACACATCATCGGCAATCACGGTATGAAGCACGAATCTCTGCCGACACTTTCGCCCGAAAGCGCCGAGGAGGAGATAATGTCACTTCATGACTTCGTGAAAAATGAATACGGAGTCGAAATGAAGTATCTTCGCCCACCGTGCGGAGAATATTCGGAACGTGCGCTCGCTGTTTGCAGTAAGCTTGGCTATAAGACAATGCTCTGGAGCTATGCATACTGCGACTGGAATGTCGATAACCAACCCGACCCGTCTGCTTCACTTGAAAAGGCAAGAAATGCCGCACATAACGGTGCGATCTACCTTTTGCACAGCGTTTCATCGACAAATGCGGAAATTCTGCCGCAGCTTATCGATGATATAAGGTCGGACGGATTTGAATTCTGCCTGCCGCAGTTATAATTTTTGATTTCACAACCGATTTTCGGTTATGATTTACCGCACATCGATGCAGACGATGTGTATTTGTTTTGGCGCATCTTTTTCGTGCCTCCAAACTCATTTCATTTTATTTTATACTAAACAGCATTTAAAATTTGGAAAAAATCAAGCCGACAATCTTGGATATATGTGATTTCGGCGCAGATTTTTTCCTGTATTTTATTGGTGTTTAGTATTGAGCAGCTTTTCGCTAAAAAAGCTGCTTATTTTTTTGAAAAAAAGCTCCCGAATGATGCTGTATCATTCGGGAGTTGGTTTATTCGTTTATTTCTTCAACAACAATGCTGCTTTCGTCAATATCGTAGTCATCATCGCTGTAAATATTTCCGCTGTCATCAGCATCGGCTTTAAGGTGCTTTGTTGCGAGCGAATCGGTGTTGATAGCTTCCTCATCGGGAATATCGTTCATACTGCCGTGATAAAGCTCATCATTTTCATATGACTTGTCACGAAGTCCGTCGGTCGCAAGAGCCGAAACATCAAGTCCGTTCATACTGCTTCCGACCTCGGGGAGAGGTTCTTCACGCAGAACAACGGGTTCTGCCACAGGCTTCGGAGCTGTCTTGCGTCCCATATTGCTGAAAAAGTCGTCTGCTGTTACGGCATTGCTTGGGTCAAAAGCTTTTTCTTCCTTTGGTGCTTCGGGGGCAATATATGCATCATTCATATTGCCGTGGTAGTTTCCGTCATCGCCGAGAGTCTTATCGGTGAGATTTTCCGCTGCGAGTTCGTCAGCTTCAACATCGTTCATACTGCTTTCAGCTTCGGGGAGGGGTTCTTCACGAAGTCCGACTACATCGGGTACATCAACATCTGTCTTTACAGGCTGTTCAACAGGCTTGGGTTTTCTGTCAAGGTCGGCGAAGAAATCCTCGGCGCTCGCAGGTTTGGCCGGCTGAACAGTGGCAGGGGAAATAGGTGAGGCAGATTTGGGTTCGTCTTTTGTCTTGCTTTTGTTGAATAAAAACATATTTTAACACCTTTCTTTTGTTATTTGTCCATATCTGAAAGCTGGATCGATGCCGGATCCGCATCAAATGTATATTCTTCATCATCACTGCTGTAAATGTTGTTGTCAGCAGGTTCATCGGCTGTTTCTTCGTCCTTGTAATCATCGAGCGAGCTTAAATCAAGTGCGCTGACATCAATGCCGCCCATTCCGCCGTCGTCATAGTTGAACGTCGGTTTTGCGGAGCTGTCATCGGGAAGATTGTCCACATCTTCGGCTGAAACGGTTGCCGAGAGCATACCGCTTTCGTTGGTGACTGCGTTTGTTTCGGCTTCAGTGCTTTCCTTTTCTTCGGCTGTTTCTTCAACATTTGAAACATCGGCAGCGGCAGGCTTGACCTCTTCGACCACGGTAACAGGAACTGAGGTTCTGACTTCCGCTGATGTTGCGGCAGGGGTATAGTTATTTGGGACATTTAATGCAGGTGCAGGTTCTTCCGGCTTGTATGATGTGTCATAATTGCTTGGGTAAGTTGTGTTAAAATCGGACTGTTCTTCATTCTGCTTCTTATTCTTTTTAATAATAAGCACAAGTACTACAGTGCATACGGCAACTATCACAATGCCGATAGGTATAAAAATTTTTGCTGATCTAAAATGGTTTTCCATATTGTATTCCTCGATCTGGTATGGAAGAACATATTTGTCGATCGTTGCGGTGGAATTATCCTCGAAAAGTTCAGCATCGGTCACCCAATCGACAAGGTAGCTTTTTACCTCACTTTCAAGAGGTTTGATTTTTCCCGTGAAAAAAACATCGGTAAACTCGACATCATCACCGACGAGGTAAGCATAAGTATCATCAACAAGCTGTTCGCACAGTGCTGTAAAGTCTTTGTCCTTTATAAGTACAGTTATGTAATACATCTTATTGTCATTTGAGTTTGTGATCGGCATAAGATAGTAACTTCCCGATACTTTCGAGGAGGTTTTTATACCGTTTACAGTATTGGTCGTTGTTTCCTCGCAGAAACACTCATAAAGGTAGTTTATGTATCCGCACACATTTTCGTTGAGCTTATAATCAGATGGATACATAAAATCAATGATGTTTTCTTCGTGTTCGATGTTTTTTATGATATTGTTTTTAAAACTCAAAGCTCCGAAAAGCGATGAAAGTCCGAATCCGATAAAAACAATTCCGACAATTGCCAACCCCAACAGTCTTGTTGTGAACCTATTATTGAAAATCCCCATAATTACTCCTTATTGAGCCTAAAAATATAGGCGTTTTTTCTATAAATAGATTTTACCATATATATTGAATTAAGTCAAGAAAAAAGTTGACATTATTAAAAAAATCTGCTATAATACAATTTGGTGATTTAGTTTATTATTGCGGCTTCTTTTTCGGCAGCAGGGAAGTCGGTGAAAATTTTTTGCTGTCGGGAAACGGAGTTCTCTATGGCTGCAAATATTGTAATCGGTACTCAATGGGGCGATGAAGGAAAGGGTAAAGTCATCGATATACTTGCTTCAAGAGCAGATGTTGTTATCCGTTCACAGGGCGGTAACAATGCAGGACATACTGTTGCAAGCAACGGTGAGACCTATAAGCTTCACCTTATCCCTTCGGGAATCCTTTATAAAGATACCCTTTGCCTTATCGGCGCAGGCGTTGTTCTCAACCCTCAGGATCTTCTCGGCGAGATCGATAACCTCGAAGCAAGAGGAATTTCCTGCGATAACCTCAAGATCGACCCAAGAGCGCATGTTGTTATGCCTTGGCACATAATCCTTGACGGACTTTCCGAAGAATTCAGAGGCAACCTCGATATCGGCACAACAAAGCGTGGTATCGGTCCGACTTATATGGACAAGTATGAGCGTTCGGGCATTCGTTTCTATGACCTTATCCACCCCGAAGTTTTTGCTGAAAAGGCTCGCACGACCGGTAAGTTGAGAAATAAGATAATCACAGATGTTTTCGGTGGTGAAGCTGTTGATATCGAAGCAGTTATCAAGGAATACACCGAATACGGCAAGCGCCTTGCAAAGTACGAAGCTGACGTTTCCGTTCTTGCTTATGAAGCTGTAAAGGCAAACAAGACTATCCTCTTCGAGGGCGCACAGGCTACACTTCTCGATATCGACTTCGGCACATATCCTTACGTTACAAGCTCGCACCCACTTTCCGCAGGTGTTTGCGTCGGCACAGGCGTTGGACCTACAGTTATCAACAATGTTTACGGCGTTGCAAAGGCTTATACAACAAGAGTTGGTAAGGGTCCGTTCCCGACAGAGCTTAACGATGCAACGGGCGACTATATCCGTGAAAAGGGTCACGAATTCGGCACTATCACAGGCAGACCAAGACGTACAGGCTGGTTCGACTCTGTTATCATTCGTCACGCAGTACGTGTAAACGGTCTTAACTGCCTCGTTGTAAACAAGCTCGATACCCTCGCAGGAATCGACACACTCAAGATCTGTGTTGCATATAAGAAGCCTGACGGCACTATTATAAAGGATTTCCCTGCAACTCTTGAAGAGCTTGACGGCTGCCAGCCTGTTTACGAGGATTATCCAGGATTTAACGATGATATTTCCAATTGCAGAACCTTCGATGAGCTTCCCGAGATCTGCAAGGGCTATATCAAGCGCCTTGAAGAGCTTTGCGAATGTAAGATCGCAATGATCGGTGTTGGCCCCGACCGTGAACAGCAGATCGAAATATAAAGATTACATCTATAAAATTATCCCCACATCGCTAAGGTGTGGGGATTTTATGTAATAAAGAGGGGATATATATGAAGATCAAACTGCTTGTGCCGATTGTTTTAGGAACTCTTGTATTGTCATCATGCGGCAAGACAGCGGATAAAACAAACGAACCGTATTCATCAGAAACGCTGGTTATTGCAAGAAGTGAAAATGATGATAGTCACACAGATTACGTTATCAAAAATTTAAAGTCTGAAAACAAATACAATATTGAAGAGAAACGATACTCCACATCTGATCTCCTGACAATGGCTTTGCTCGGCGGCGAGCAGATTGATGTTATTTTTGCCGATAAAGACATAAATGTTTCTTCATTTGCGGCAAAAGGTGTGCTGACTGACCTCACTCAGTATATAAACGAGGACGATTATGTAAAATCAGTCCTTGATTCACTGAAACAGAACGGCAAGCTGTATGAGATGCCGTATGATTTTGACGTTGAATCTGCGGCTGTAAAGAAAAAGCTTTGGAATGATGATACAGACACAAGCTTTGAACATATATTGGAAAAGTCAAACGCTCTTGGGTGTAAATATCCTTTTGATTATACGGTAGATTCCTATGGTTTTACCGCATTTATTATGTCAAAGTTTGTCGATTTTGAAAACAAGATCTGTACTTTTGACAGCGATGAATTTAAAGAGCTGATCGAATTTATGAAAACATACAATAAGTCGGTTGCCAATCTGACGAATGAACAGCTGTATGATGCTTTTAAAAATGATGAAATGCTTATGATAGCAACGGGATTTTCGAGCTTTGGGCAGTTGGATTATCTTGAATATGATGCGAGAGATGAAATAGAATATGTCGGTTTTCCGTCTGATGAAGAAAATTTCCATATTGCCGTACTGCGTTCGGCATATTCGGTCGTTGACGGTTCGGAACATAAAGAAGAAGCTATAGATTTTGTAAAAAAGTGCATTTCTTTTGATTCTTATGTTACCGAACTTTCTGATGGCTCAAAAACGGTTTTGAACACCTGCAGTTTGCCGATAAATTCAGAAGCACTTGATTATTTCTATGATTTAAATTTTAAACTTGAATTCTATGATATACCCGACGATGCGCGAAAAGACAACGCAGATGAACTTATGCATCAAATAAACACAGTTTCGTATGCGTCAAGAATGTCGGATACCCCAATACAGCAAATTATCCAAGATGAATTATCTGCATACTTTTCGGGAAATACAGATTCCCAATCTGTCGTCAAGAACATACAAAACAGATGTATGTTGTTTTTCGATGAACAGTATAATTAATACTAAACACCAATAAAACTATAGACAAAAAATCGGCGCAAAAACCATATAT
>URTF01000088.1 GCA_900550695.1 uncultured Ruminococcus sp. | reverse complement strand
CTTTGCCCTCTGGACACCCACCACCCTTTAAAAAGCGTGGACGTAAACTTTAGTTTTGAGAAATTGGTTTTTTAAAGAAAGCAGGTCTGGAATGTTTTTTGAGCTTCAGAAGAAAATAAAAATAAGCAGGACAGCTGCAGTTTTGTACTGCATCGTCCTGCTTATAGGATTTTTGTTCGCTCTGTCGGAGGTCTATGTCAACTGCTTCAACAGTATGAACGCCGACCGGATAACCGCTCTCGGAGCTGCCGAAAAAGCAGCCGAGGGCTTTATTCTGTGGCTTGAGAACCTATTGTTATAGGGTTGTCGACAGAGGTTATGCCGTTGACGTTTTCAAGCGTTATTTCATAGGCATAGCTGCCGTCGCTGCCCGAATTCGTCTGACGGAAATAGACGAAGTTTCCCTCGCTGTCAAAAGCGTAGGAGGTCGCAAATGCGTCCATATTCGTTTTCATATCCTTGTTAAGCCGCTCAGTGTCATATTTGTAGATATAAACAGTGTTTCCGCTGTCATCGGTCGTTTCCTCAGCAGAGGAAACATAGCCGTTGATGTAGAAGAAAAGCTGCCCCGTGGAATATGGGTGCGGCTTTTTCCTCGTGTAGGAAACATAGTCGTCTGCGTCCGATGAAACTGCCGAACCAACGCCTTCACGCTCACGGAAAAGCTCCCTGCCGTTGCTGTACTCGGCATAGTAGCCCTCGGTGTCGTAACCCTCGCAGTAGTATGTCTGCGTGTCGTCCGAGTTATACATAAAGGTAAAGGTCTGTTCGATCTCGTTGGTCGTTAGGTTCGTGATGATATAAGCTGCGCTTTCATAGCTTTCGGCAGCCGAACACAAGGCTTCCACCTTGTCACAGCCGACAAGCTCCTGCTTTCCGCAGGCGGTCAGCATCAGAGCCGTGAGGATAAGCGAAAGCATAAGGATAAATCTTTTGGAAATTTTCATAGCAGCCCTCACGATCTTGTAACAGTAAGAAAAACCGAAACAACGAAGTATATCAGCGTGGAAGTGGATAAAAACCTGCCGAGCTTTTTGTGCTGAGCCTCAAATTCATCGAAGTAATCGGCGTATTTGTCCGCAGGTATCTCCTCGCCGTCATCGTTCGTCACAACAGCCGAGATGAAAAGCGCCATAATGTAGCCGATAACAAGCGGAATAAGCGTCAGCAGCGGCGAAACGGAGTTCGGGAAAACGAATATCCGCAGAAGAATACATATCAAAGTAAGGATATTTCCCGAAAGCCGAACCTTTAATCCCGTGTCGAACCTGTCAAAAAGAGTTTCTTTGTCCATTTTTATTTTTCCCTTAAACGTCAGAATTTTTAGGGGACAAAATACGCCCCTCGTTGTAATTTTATCACAAAATCACAAATAATGTAGGGGCGGGGTCACCCCGCCCGTTAAATCCGGACGAAAAAACGTCCTTAAAAGTTATTTTTGAAAATAAGCGGTTTTCCGAAAACGGGCGGATATAGAATCCGCCCCTACGGTAGAATACATAGTGTATAATCAAAAAATAAATTACAATTTGTAAACACACATTGAAAACCGCTCCTGCAAAACGGGACGGGAAACCCGTCCCCTACAGTTTTTAAACCAATTCACGAAACATAAAAATTACGCATTACGAATTAAATTAGTACGCTTTGCCCCAGTAAACCATTTTCTTAGCCGGCTTGCCGCAGCATACGCATTTGTCGGAAAGGTTCTCCTGAGCGAATGGGATACATCTCGAACCAACGCCCGTGAGTTCCTTTACCTTGTCTTCGCACTCTTCTTCACCGCACCACATTGCCTTTACGAAGCCGTCACCGTTCTTTTCAAGCGCTTCCTTGATCCCGTCAAGGCTTGTGCAGGAGTAGGTATGCTTTTCACGGTTTTCGAGAGCCTTTGCAAGCATTCCCTCGGGGATATCCTTTTCGAGCATTGCTGTGATCGTTTCAACAACATTTTCAAGAGCAACGTCTTTCTTTTCACCATTGTAACGTGTGCAGACAACGCACTTGTCGTTCTCGATATCCTTGGGTCCGAGCTCGATTCTTACGGGAACGCCCTTCATTTCGTATTCGGAGAACTTCCAGCCGGGCGAGTTGTCGCTGTCATCGACCTTTACTCTTACGCCTGCGGCTTTGAGCTTCTGAGCGACCTGATCTGCCATATCAAGAACGCCCTCTTTGTGCTGCTGGATAGGAATGATAACTGCCTGAACGGGCGCAACTGCAGGAGGAAGAACAAGTCCGCTGTTGTCGCCGTGGGTCATGATAACTGCACCGATAAGACGTGTTGTAACACCCCATGAGGTCTGGTGAGGATATACCTTTTTGTTTTCCTTGTCGGTGTACATAATGTCGAATGCTCTTGCGAAGCCGTCGCCGAAGTAGTGGGAAGTACCAGCCTGAAGTGCCTTTCCGTCATGCATAAGAGCCTCGATAGCGTAGGTAGCCTCTGCGCCTGCGAACTTGTCGCTGTCGGTCTTTCTGCCCTTTACAACAGGCATTGCGAGCGACTTTTCGCAGAACTCGGCATAAACGTTGAGCATACGCTCTGTTTCTTCGATAGCCTCCTCAGCGGTAGCGTGGATAGTGTGACCCTCCTGCCAGAGGAACTCTCTTGAACGGAGGAAAGGACGGGTGGTCTTTTCCCATCTTACAACCGATACCCACTGATTGTAAAGCTTGGGGAGATCACGGTAGGAGTGAACGATGTTGGAATAGTGTTCGCAGAAAAGCGTTTCGGAAGTAGGACGAACGCAAAGTCTGTCCTCGAGCTTTTCGTTGCCGCCCATTGTTACCCATGCAACTTCGGGAGCAAAGCCCTCAACGTGGTCTTTTTCCTTCTGGAGAAGGCTCTCGGGGATAAACATAGGCATACAAACATTCTCATGTCCCGTTGCCTTGAACATTCCGTCAAGGATTCGCTGAATGTTTTCCCAGATAGCATAGCCGTAAGGGCGAATTACCATACAGCCCTTTACAGAGGTGTATTCGATGAGTTCTGCCTTTTTGCAGATGTCTGTGTACCACTGAGCGAAGTCCTCGTCCATTGAGGTGATCTGCTCAACGAGCTTTTTTTCCTTTGCCATAAAAAAATCATTCCTTTTCGTTATTTATATTTTCGGTAGCTTCTTTGTTTTCGGTGCTTTCGCCGTTTTCGGCAGCTTTCGGAGCTTCCTCTGCCCTTTCTTCGGCTTTTGGAGCTTCTTCAGCCGTTTCCGCAGGCTTTTCGCCCTCAAAAATGCTTTTTACGGTGTATTTTTCGCCGTTTTCAAGCGTTATTGAGGAAGGCCCCGGGTCTATCTTTGTCTTTCCGAAGGTCTTGTCGACAAATTTTGCAAGCTTCGGAGTGAATACAGCTATGAGCCATATCAGAAGGAGTATTCCGATCATTCCGAATGCAAGCTTTAACATAAGGTCAAAGGTCTCTTGGTTAAATGACATTTATGCATCTCCTTTCAATGGCTTTCTGCATATAATAATAGTGGAAAAAACTGCTCCCCGAATTTTTCCTTTCACGATGATTATTTTTGCATTTTCGGGCAAATAATAATCACAGAATAAATTTTATAAACAGGAGTTGTTTAAAAGTGACAGTCAGAAGGGGAGAAATCTATTACGCCGATCTAAGTCCCGTTGTCGGTTCGGAGCAGGGCGGAGTCCGTCCCGTACTTATCGTTCAGAACGACATCGGCAACAGCCACAGTCCGACCGTTATCGCAGCCGCAATAACGAGCCGTCAGGACAAATCGAAACTGCCGACCCATATCGGGATAAACGCTGCGACCTGCGGACTTTCCAAGGACAGCGTTGTGCTGCTCGAACAGATACGGACCATCGACAAAAAGCGCCTTAAAGAGAGAATGGGCGAGCTTGATCAGCCGTCAATGTCGAGGATAAACAACGCCCTCTCCATAAGCTTCGGACTTGATCCGTAACAGAACATTTTACAAAATGTATTGATATCCTCAGATATTACTCTGAGGATATTATTTTTTACTGAACCTTGATGAAATGATACTTCACCGACTTGAAATCGCCGTCAACGGGGACGATGATGCCTGCGTTCATAAGTGCGGAACCGCTGTGAACTTCGCCCGTCTGCTCGTTCCTGTAACGTGCATTTTCGTCAAGACCCTTGAGCTTTATGCGTCTTGCAGGGAAGTTCGGTCTGCCGAGTACCTGAACGAATGTGAAGATAGCTTCGGACTTGTCCTTTTCAACGAATATCCAAGCGTCCCAGGTCGTGTCCCCAAACATATTTCCGATGCGGTACTGGTCGCCCGTGCGGATAATGTGGTTGTATTTGTTGAATTCTGCGATCTGACCGGGGATAGCATCTCTGTCCTCCTGCGGAATTCTTGTAACATCAAGCTCATAGCCGAATGTTCCGACCATTGCAACGTCGCCTCTCGTAGCGAAAGGAGTTGTTCTGCCAACGGTGTGGTTCGGGCAGTCGGAAACGTGTGCGCCCATTGCGGAAGCAGGGTAGCACATCGAAGTGCCGTGCTGTATCTTCAGACGTTCGATAGCGTCCGTGTCATCGGAGCACCAGATCTGCGGTGAGAAGTAGAGCATACCTGCATCGAATCTTGCGCCGCCGCCCGAGCAGTTTTCAAGGAGAATGTGCGGATAATCGGTCGTAAGGCGGTTCATAACGTCATAAACGCCGAGAACATATCTGTGCCAAAGCTCACGCTGACGGTTTGCAGGGAGATATGTCGAGCCGACTTCGGTAAGCTGTCTGTTCATATCCCACTTGATGTATTCAATGTTCGCACTGTCGAGGACTTTCTTCATAAGTCCGTAGATATAGTCACGGACTTCCTTGTTGGAGTAGTCGAGAACGTACTGCTCACGGGACATTGACATCGGTCTGCCCTTTATCTGTATCGCCCAGTCGGGGTGAGCCTTGTAAAGCTCGCTGTCGGGCGAGATCATCTCGGGTTCAAACCAGATACCGAACTTCATTCCGAGCTTGTTTACTTCGTCAACGAGGTGCTTCAAGCCGCCGTTTATCTTCTTTTCGTATACGAACCAGTCGCCGAGCGAGCTGTTGTCGGAATCTCTGTGACCGAACCAGCCGTCGTCCATAACGAGCATTTCAATGCCGAGCTGTGAAGCCTGCTTTGCAATGTCGATGAGCTTTTCCGTGTTGAAGTTGAAGTAGGTAGCTTCCCAGTTGTTGATGAGTATCGGGCGGCGCTTGTCCTTGTATTCGCCTCTGATGAGGTGCTGTCTGTAAAGGTCGTGGAAGGTTCTCGACATTTCGCCGATACCGTTCGAGGAGTGTACCATTACGACCTCGGGAGCTGCGAATTCTTCGCCCTTTTCAAGAAGCCAGTTGAAGTCGAAGTGGTTGATGCCCATTACAAAGCGTGTGTGCTTATGCTGTGTTACCTCTGCCTGGAGGAAGAAGTTACCGCTGTAAACGAGGTTGAAGCCGAAAGCTTCGCCGATGTCCTCGTCAGCGTTAGGCGAAACGAGTGCGCAGAACGGATTGTTCTGGTGCGAGGATTCGCCCTTTACGGAATCAACGCCCTGCTTGCCGTGGTGGAGATGCGAGCGTTCGATAGCTCTTTCTCTTGCCCATGAGCCGTTGAGGGTGATGAGATCATAATCGGAAGATTCAAAGTCAACGCAGGCGGAGAGAACACGTCTGATGTTGATGCTCTCGCTGCCGTTGTTCTTAAGGCGGACGCTTCTTGTAATAACGTCAAGGTCTTTGAAAGCTGTGTAGATAAGCGTTGCTTCAAGTCCGCTCACCTTGTCTACGCAGGTAATTTCAAGCGTTGTAGCTTCATTCTCATCTGCGAAGGTTGCAGGGATAAAGCCGTCAGCCGTTTCGATCCTTGGCTTTCCGCCGTAGACCTTGTGCGAAACATAGCGAAGGTCGCAGGTCGACATTCCTGCGTTGTCCATTACCATAAGGCAAGGCTCTCTGTAGTCGCCGAGGCCGTGGCAGGGATATTCAAAAGGAGTTGAGTCCATTACAGTTCCTGCATCACGGGCATTGACTTTGAGCGTCCAAGGGTTTCTGTCAAGTGCAAGCAGGTAGGAAAGGTCATCGTCCTCGACCTTTTTGCCGAAATAAACGTGGGCAAGAAGTCCGCTTTCAAGTGCTGCGAAAGCGTAGGTGGTGTTCTTTGCCTGAAGAGTGAACAGGGTCATATCCTCGGTGAAGTCCTCATTAGAGTTCGTCTGCCATACATAGCGTGAGTAGACCTTGTTCAAAGGCTGTACTTTTATGTTTTCTGCTGCCATAGATTTTCCTCCGTAAATAATACTAATTTTTAATCAAAGTGTAGACAAAAAATCGGCGCAAAAACCATATAAACCTGTTTTCAACATCAAGCTGTTACAACAGCACGAGCTTTTGCTTGATTTTTTGTACACTTTCAGTTTAAAAATTTGTATAAAGGTAGCGTCCTTATCTGACTTTTTTCTTTCTTTTTACTGTGATAAAGTTTCTGAGTGTGCTTAAAACTGCATCAAAATTGAATACGGCTGCTGCGATGAACAGTACGATAAGCTGAACATATTCAGCCTTCGGCTCGGTAATGGCAACGATAGCCATATACCCGACAACGATCATATTAACGATCATCTTGAACCAGTTTATCGGGAATTTCACATAGCTTCTCGTGTCGAAAACACGAACCATAAAGCAGGCGAAATATGCCGTCATTGTTGCGATAGCCGCTCCGTAAGCACCAAGACGGGGTATGAGCAGGATATCAAGCACGATGTTCACAACTGCCGCAACGATACTCGTAACCATTGAGTTCACCGACTTCTTGCGGACATTGTATATGCTCGAAAGGAACTGGCAAAGGCACTGGAATATCATCGCTATAATAAGTATCGGGGTGTAATGATAACCGAAAACGAAGTTCTTTTCGGGGTCATTGTCAACGAGGATATAGGTGAAAGGCTTTACGATCATTATAAGTCCTGCCGCCGCAATGAACAGCAGCGAGGAATAAGCGCCGTAGACCTGATTATAATAACCCGAAAGGTCGCTGTCGTCCTTGTTTTCGATAGCGGACATCTGCCAAGCCTGATAAAACAGCGTCGTTACGAGCAAAAGCAGGGTCGGTATCTTGTGCGCCGCACTGTAAATGCCGTTTTCCGCACTGCTCACCATTGCAATGACGAAATATCTGTCCGAAGCGGAGGTTATCCACCATAAAATATATGTCGGAACGAGCGGAAGAGAATATTTGATGATCTCTTTGAAAAGCGACTTGTCGAGCGACTTTATATCGAAGAATTTGTAAAGCTCCGATATAACGATAAGCCCCAAAAGCGAGAGCGCGTCCGAAATGATTATCGAGCAGACATATCCCGTAACGCCGAGGTCGAATTTCAGCAGGAGGATAAGATTGCTCACTACTATTATTAATGTAGAAAAAATTCCGTCAACAGCAAAAAGCTTTACAAGTCCTCTCGCCCTGACAAAGCTCGCCGCAAGCTGCTTGAACGATGAGAAAAAGCAGTAAACGAACAGCAGCAGACCATACCCTCTGAACGCTTCAAGGCTGTTTATCAAAGGCGTGAACAACAGAAGCACAGCAAGACCGCCTGCCGTCGTCGTCAGGGCAATGGTGTAAATTTTCTTGTTATCATAAGCCTTGTCGATACCGAAGCGGATAAGTGCGTCCGCCATAGAGAGCGTTACGATAGGGTAAATAACGTTCGCCGCCTGATAAAGCAGGTCAGCCGTGCCGTACTGCGCAGTCGTCATACAGCCCGTGTAAAGGCGGACGAGAATAAAGCTTAAAAGCTTTGAACCGAAAGTGCCTATCGCAAAAATGAGCGTGTTGTTCAGAAGCTTCTGGTATTTATTCATAGCAGAAAAAGCTCCTTAAAGATCGATGTATTTTTTATCTGTGAGGTTAAGTATCTCGAAAGCGACCTTTACAAGAGCGATGCCGCCCATAGCGACAGCAACGAGCCAAAGACCTCTCCAGAATGTTTTTGACTGAGTAAGCTTCATAAAAAATTCCTCCTTACGTTTGTCAATACACATCTATTATAACATACTATTCCGCAAAATAAAAGGGGTTTTTGAAAATAATTCGGAATTAGGAATGCGGAATTCGGAATTATTTGCATAGCTTACATTTGTCGGGCTATGCGAAGCCAACCAAAGTTTACGTCCACGCTTTTCAAAGGGTGGCAGGGGTCAAGGGGACAGAGTCCCTTGTCGCTCTCCGCAGAGAGCGAAATACCCTAAACTAACAGCGAAAAGCTTGCCGCAATAGCGTAATCACTAACAAATCAAAAGGCGCAATTCACATCAAAAAGGTAAAACAGAACGTGAGAAATCAGTTTTGTAAACCTATAAAATGTGAA
>URTF01000087.1 GCA_900550695.1 uncultured Ruminococcus sp. | reverse complement strand
CAGAGTTTTTGCTTGATTTTTTGTATAGTTTTTAATTGGTGTTTAGTATAAATCGATAGCGGCTGTTTTCCGCCGACCCTTATAAAAGTGACCTACAGCACTGTAACTCTGTTTCTGTATTCGCTTGGAGAACAGCCTGTTATTTTTCGGAATTGTCTGTTAAAATTGGAGATATTGCGGAATCCGCAGTCAAATGCGATTTCAAGCACGCTCTTTTTTGTGCCGATAAGCTCCCGACAGGCTGTATCTATCCTGAAATGTGAAATGTATTCCACCGCACTGAGTCCGACCTGCTTACGGAATCGGTTCATAAAATAGCTTTCACTGAGATGAACGCACTCCGCAAGATGAGCAACGGTAATGTTTTCGCTGTAATGCTCTGCGATATATTCCAGCGCAGGACGGATAACGCTGTCGGATCTTCCGTTAAAGCCGCTTTGCTCCGCTTCTGTTTCCAGCAGCCAGAACAGCTTTATAAGCTCACTGCGCATAAGCATATCAAGCTGCGGAGTATCACCCTTTGCGCAGGAAAATATATTCTCGGCAGTCACAGCCAGCTCGGTATAATAATGATGCTCGGGAGTAATATGTGCGGATATCCGCATACTGCCGTCGGTAAGCGGTCGGATACATTCATTGATATATCTGTCCGACTGCGAGCTGCCGAATATTTCGGAACTGAAAACAAGAGTGTCATACACCTGATTCGTATTGGCGCAGGGATAGATAGAGTGCAGAACGTTCGGCTGAGTGATGATAATATCGCCCTTTGCGGAAGTAAATTTCTCATCGCCGCAGATAAACTCTGCCGAGCCTTCACGGATAAAATTTATCTCAAATTCGCTGTGCCAGTGCATGGGAACACAGTAAAAATGATCGGGAATGACGCATTTGTAATAGCTGAACGGCTTTATTCCCGAGCTGTGTATCCGTTTTTCCTTTGAAGTGGGATCGTTCATAGGCTTCTCCTTTTAAAAAGTAGGATAGTATCGGTATTCAGTAGAATATCAATAGATTTAAGTGATATTTTATAGTATTATATCATACAGAAGAATAAATTTCAACGGTATTGTGAAAGGAAGTGCTCAAATGATAAAAAAATATATTTACGGTGAACCGTTCCCCACAGAAGCAGTTGTAAAAGACATTTCGGCTTCGGAAGATGTTCTCCCATACTTTGAAACAGACGGAGAGGGCGGGTTTGTCTATCGTTTTTCCGAAGATGATGTTGTTTACGGACTTGGCGAACAGATAAGAGGCATCAACAAAAGAGGCTGGCAGTATGTAAGCTGGAACTACGACAATCCCAATCACCAAGAGGACACCCGCTCGCTCTACGGCTCGCATAATTTCATCATCATAAGCGGAAAGCAGACCTTCGGCGTATTCTTTGATTACGCCGGAAGAATGGAATTTGACATCGGCTATACAAAAAGAAGCGAAATGAGGATAAAAGCCGATAAAAACGACCTGATCGTTTATATCATCACAGGCGAAAACGAAAAGGACATAGTTAAGCAGTTCAGACAGCTTATCGGCAGGAGCTATATTCCGCCATTCTGGGCATTTGGCTACGGTCAGAGCCGCTGGGGATATAAAAACGAACAGGATATCCGCACCGTTGCGGAGAATTACAAATCGGCAGGGATCCCCCTTGACAGCATCTATCTCGACATCGACTATATGGAACGCTACAAGGATTTTACCGTTGACAAGGAGCGTTTCCCCGACCTTGAAAAGCTTGTAAATGATATGAAAGAGCAGGGAATACACCTTGTTCCTATCATTGACGCAGGCGTTAAGATAGAGGAAGGCTATGATGTTTACGAAGAGGGCGTTCACAATAACTACTTCTGCAAAAATGCACAGGGCGGAGATTTTGTGGGCGCAGTCTGGCCAGGAAGAGTTCATTTCCCCGATTTTCTTCAGCCCGAAGCAAGAAAATGGTTCGGCAAAAAATATTCCGTTCTTACAAAGCTTGGCATTGAAGGCTTCTGGAACGATATGAACGAGCCTGCGATATTCTACACCGAGGACAGGCTTGCAGACACCCTCGCCGAGATAAAAAAGCTCACCTCGGGCAATATGGGTATAAACGAGTATTTCACATTTACTGGAATGGTCGCAGGACTTAACGGAAACAAGGGTGATTACGACAAGTTCTATCACAACGTTGGCGGCAAAATGATAAAGCACAGCGATGTCCACAACCTCTACGGAATGAATATGACACGTTCCGCATTTGAAGCATTGCAGGAGATCTGTCCCGAAAAGAGAACGCTGTTCTTCTCCCGTTCGTCCTACATCGGCGCTCACCGATGCGGCGGTATCTGGCAGGGTGACAACAAATCGTGGTGGTCGCATATCCTCCAGTCAATGCAGCAGCTCCCTGCACTCAATATGGCAGGCTTCCTTTTCATAGGCTCGGACGTTGGCGGCTTCGGTGCGGATACTACCGAGGATCTTATGCTCCGCTGGCTGCAGTACTCGCTGTTCACTCCTCTTTTCCGCAATCATTCCGCAGACGGCACTCGTATGCAGGAGCTTTACCGCTTTGACAATGTAAGTGCTGCCGCCGAAATGGTAAAGATAAGGTACTGCCTTATCCCGTATCTTTACAGCGAATTTTTAAAGGCTGCTATAAACAATGAAATGATGTTCAAGCCCCTTTCATTTGATTTCCCCGATGATGATATGGCAAAGCAGACCGAGGATCAGCTTCTTATCGGAAATGAGCTTATGATAGCTCCCGTTTACAAGCAGAACACAAATGGACGATATGTATATCTTCCCGAAGAAATGATGCTTGTGAGAATGAGATCGTATGAAAATTATGAAACACAGATACTTCCGAAGGGTCATCATTATGTTGATGCCGCTCTTGACGAGCTTGTGTTCTTTATACGCAGCAATAAGGCGATACCTTTCGGAAAGCCTGCAGGCTGTACGGGAGAATTGTCAGCCGATACATTGAAGCTCATCGGCTATGAGGCAGGAACATACACGCTTTATTCCGACAACGGCAGCTCCCCGAACCCCGAGGACAGCCTTAATGTTACCGAATTACTAAGATAATTTCTGCTTTGATCGCTGAAAATATTGTTTAATTCGTATTATACTAAACACCATTTAAAATTTGGAAAAAATCTGCGCCGATAATCTTGGGTATATGTGATTTCGGCGCAGATTTTTTCCTGTATTTTATTGGTGTTTAGTATTAGTATCAATACCAAAGCGGAAATCTTTCAAATCTCCAGCCGTCGTCCGTGTTCACCATCTTGTAATCAATAGCTTCAAACCATAAAAAGTAAGGGTTGTCCTCGGTCGTATGGACAACTATCGACTGGAACATCATTGTATCATCGCCGCTGTAAAGACACTTGTAAAAATGGTCGAAAACGGAAATGTCACTTCCTCGGTCGGCGCTGACGGCAATAAGCTCTCCGTTTTCGTTCATATACTGCGATGAAAGCGCCACAGCCTCATCGTATGTGAAGCCCTCGCATACCATTGCGATAAATTCCTCCGCAGTTGTGTTCTGGATATCCTCCTCGGACAGATAATGTGAACAGCCGAAATAAGTTTCGGTCAAAGACTCGGCTTTTTTGTATATTTCTGTCTGTTCGTCCGTGAGGAAATAAGGCGACTTGTCCTCATCGCTCAGAACGCAGAAACGATGCTCTATCTGTTCATCGCCGACATTGAAAACTATTCTGTAATCGCCCGATTCAAGAGCGGAGTAGGGAAGCGTATCCTCGGTGATATCGAGATCGACCTTTGTCTGCGGTGCAAGTTCAAGACCTATTTCAAGCATTTCGCCGCCGCTGAAAGCCACAGGCTCCTCGCCGTTGTATATCCTGTAAAGCTTTGCCGACTCAACAGTCTTTGCCTCGTCCGAATAGTTGGAGAATACGCAGAGCAGAGTGCTTTCATGCTTGAATTCTTCATCGGGGCTGACAAATTTTATCCCGCTCGTGCGGCACTCCCATTTTTCCTCCGAAGCTCCCCGCTTTACGCAGGGGTTCGTGTAAACTATAACGTCCGTGTCGGGAACGTAACCCTCCTCCCAAGGTCCTGTTTTATACCAAGGGCTGTCGTCCATACAATAAGTGACATTCACATCGGGGAGCGCAAGCATCATTTCCTCGCCATCGGCAAGGTCAAAGTTTTCGGCTTTGATATAAAGCGTTTTCAGCGAGGAATTTTTCACCGCATCGGCAAACATATCAGACTTTATATCAGCACCCTCCAAACGTGCGCCCGTGATGTTCGGACATTCGGAAAGGAAGCTAAGGTCAATATCCCTGCTGTATTTTTCAAAAACGATGAAATTCAGATTCGGCACTTTTGCAAGAGTTTCAAGTCTGCTGACATCGGTCACATTCCCGAAATTTATCCCTTGCAGATCCTTGCAGTCCGAAGCGAAACCAAAGTCGATATTTCCGCTGTATGTATCAAATGTAAGGGTATAAATGCCGTCCGTATTTGCAATGGCGTCAAGCCCCGTGCTGTCGGTGACTTCGCCGAATGTAAGCTCTCTTATGCTGCCTCCTGCAAGAACGCCGAGGTCTGTTCTGCCGTTGTATTTTTCTATCGTAAGGCTGTAAATATCACGGTCTCGGATAAAGCTCAGATCGGCATCGTCAACATTTGAAAGAATAAGATCGGAGATATAATTATCCTGCGAAAGCCTGTCATAAAGCGCACCTGCGTCTTTGACTTTGTTCATATCGATATAAAGATCGTAGTTTTCGTATCTGTAGCCGTCCGAGGAAGGCTCGGTGCTGATTTCCGCAGTTTCTTCCGTTATTTTGGCTGATGTGATTTCGCTTGTTTCGACCGTTGTTTCAGCCGTGACTGCCGCTGTTTCGTCCGAAGTTGTTGTTTTGTTTCCGCAGGCTGTTAAGCACAGAGCGGAAAGAATTATCGCCGCATATTTTTTGTAACTCATAAAGCCTCCTTAACTCCAAAGATCAAACCTATCAACTCTCCAGCCGTTCTCGGTGTTTTTCATCACATAATGATAATCATCGTTAAAGCTTACATCATAAGGGCTGTCAGGGTGACAGCTTATAACGACAGCCTTGAATTCAACCGTGTTTTCATCTGACGAAACGGGGATAAAGCAGTGGTCAAAGTAAAGAAGATCAGTACCCCGTCCGCCGCCTCCGAGAATAAATTCGCCGTCCCCGCCGATATAATCCTTTGCAAGCTCATCTGCAAATTCCTTGGTGAAAACGCCGTAAAGCATTTCCATAAAATATTCGGGGGTGTGCGCTTCGGCATAGACCTTCGGCATATAGCGCTCTGCCCAGAACCAGGTTCCCATAACGCCCGATGCCTGCGCAAAAATATGCTGCTGTTCATCGGTCAGAAATGTCGGAGCATAAACATCATATTCATAGGTGACCAGAGTTCCGTTCTCTTCCGAACCCGAACAGCCTTCCTCCGTGTGCTTTTCGGAGTGAAGTCCGCAGTTGTCAATGAAAAACCTAAATTCCGATTTTTCGCCGCCGAAATTAACTACCGTGCGGTAAATGCCCGACTCGCAGGCGGAATAATCGAAATCTGCCGACTTTAAAAGATAATCGGTCTTGTGCAAAGGCTCAACGGTGAAGTCGATGTTAAGCGTGTCCGAGCCGTCGGCAAAGCTCATCGGAGCGCCGTCCGAGTCACGCACTATCTGTATGCTGTCAACGGTCACAGGCTCATCTGTGTAGTTGGAAAAAGCGAAAATAAGCTCCTTGCGGTATTTCCATTCGCCGTTTTCATAATCAAGAAGTTCATTGCTGTCACGGCATTCCCAAGTGTCAACGCTGCTCTTTTCGCTGTCCTGACTTATGCTCGGCTGAACGAAATAGACAAGTCCCTCCTCGGGGTTGCCCGTGTCGTATTCGTCAACGGCTTCCGCAGTCGTTTCCTCGGGTTCACATTCGGTGATGTTGGTTTCTTCCGCTGTTTCGGCGGTCGTAACTTCGCTTGTTTCAATAGTTGTTTCGGAAACGCTTGTTATAGTTTCGTCCGAAACAGCCGAAGTATTTCCGCAGGCTGTCAGGCACAATGCGGAAAGAATTATAGCCGCATATTTTCTGTAATTCATAATGTCATACCCCCCACATAATACTAATTTTTAATCAAAGTGTAGACAAAAAATCGGCGCAAAAGCCATTTAAACCTGTTTTCAACAGCTACGAGATTTTGCTTGATTTTTTGTACACTTTCAGTTTAAAAATTATTATAATAAAGCCGACCAAAGCAATGCAATGGTCGGCTGTGCTTTGTAACTATAATTATACCATATCTTGCCGAAATAGCAATTACAGTATGGTTACAATTATAAAAGGCTCTCGTAATAATCCTTCATAGCCTTAGCGTCCTCGGTCTGCGTTCCGTCACTTTCGCAGATAAATGTCGGCGCAAGGTTTTTCTTCGCAACAAGCTCCATGAGCGGTTCAAACTGCGGACCGTAAATAGTGTCGGCAAAAGTCAGGTGCTTCTTTTCGCCGCCCTTTTCGGTGTATTCAATCTTGGAGAAATGCGAGTGGAAGCATTTAAGGCGTTCACTGCCGAGTTCGTTCTCTATCGTGTCAAGAATCTTTTCGTAGTCGGACTTGTCCTTGATAGAGCCGAATGTCCGTGCGTTGAGATGCCCGAAGTCGATACAGGGGATAAAGCTTTCGTCAATTTTGCAAAGCTCCATGACCTCGTGCAGATCGCCGAGCTGATTTATCTTTCCCATAGTTTCGGGACAGCATCGGATATTTTCAAGTCCCTGCGCAACAAGCTCCTCACGGGCGAGCTTCATCGTGTTTTTAGCAAGTTCAAGCGCTTCCTCTCTTGTCATCTTCGAGCATGAGCCGCTGTGGATAACGATCCTGTCGCCGCCCATAGCGTTCACAGCCTTTGCCGAGGCTAAAATGTAGTTAACGGAGTTAAGACGCTTTTCTTCCTCAACGCTCGAAAGCGAGATAAAGTAAGGCGCATGAACGGAAACGCTTATCCCTGCATTTCGCAGAGCTGCGCCGATCTCCTTTGCGCTCTCCTCGAAAACACGGACGCCCTGACCGCACTGGTATTCAAAGTGGTCAAGACCGAATTTTGTAAGGTATTCGCCGAGCTGGACGGATTTTTTATAGCCCATTTCCTTAAAGCTTTGAGCAGCTCCTGCAGGGCCGAATTTTGCATTTGGCATTTGATATTTTCCTTTCATGAGTCATTGTGGCGCAGATCATGCGTTTTGGAGTCCCGCTCTCTTTTTCCAGCTGATAAAGCCGTACATATCGTTGAAAAAGAAGATCGCAAAATTTACCGCAACGGGTATATACTGTGGGTCATTGAGCGACGCCGATATCCACAGAACTATGAGGACGATGTCGTTCGCAGCATACCCGAGTGCATAAAAAGGCGAGCGGAGCATCGTCAGTGCGGCGGCGAAAAAGCTTGTCGTTATCGATAGTGTACTGAAAAAGATATTCGGCGTATCCAGTGCCTTTAGTATAATACTAAACACCAATTAAACTATAGACAAAATTGATGAAATAAGGTATAATAAAATAGGTGATGAAGAATGCCTAAAACATATAAAATCAGCACAGAAAATGCAGCGGAAATAGAAGAAATAAGAAAAACAAATACAGACAAAAAAGTTGACAGACGACTGTATGCAGTACAGCTACGAGGAGAAGGCTTGACGAATGACGAAATAGCTCAAAAATTGGACACATCGAAAAAAATGGTAAGCCAATGGGTGAGTGCATACATAAACAACGGTGGAATATCAGCACTGCTCCCCAAGGAACGAATCGGAATGCATAGAAATTTGAGTATCGAAGAAGAAAAAGAATTTCTTTCAGCATACACCAAACAAGCCGAAGCGGGTCAAATCGTAGATCTGAATGAATTAAAAGCTGCATACATCGAAAAAGTTGGTCATTCCATTGGAGGAAGTCAGATTTATCGAATGTTAGAACGCCACGGTTGGCGCAAAGTAATGCCAAGAAGCAGACATCCACAAAAAGCAAGCGATGAGGCAATAGAAGCCTCAAAAAAATTAAAGCAGCGATAGAAGATAACTTTAATAATTTAAATCATGAAAAATATAATAGTGTACGACTTATGTTTCAAGACGAAGCAGGCTTCGGTAGGATAAATAAACCGAAGTATTGCTGGTGTGAAAAGGGTATAAGACCATCAGTGCCTTGTCATCATATAAGAGAATACAGATATGTGTATGGTGCAGTTGAACCGCTTACAGGTGAAAGCTGTTTTGTTGTTATGCCCTATTGCAATACCGAAAGTATGAATGTGTTTTTGGAAGAGCTATCGAATACATTTCCGAGAGATAAGATCATATTAGCGTGTGA
>URTF01000086.1 GCA_900550695.1 uncultured Ruminococcus sp. | reverse complement strand
TGAACTTATTATAGCCGAGAGTTTGTCTATAGGTTGATCGAGAATTAGTATTAAATCTATCTATGGACAAATTTTATTATATCACTTTTTTGCTGCGATTGCAACTAAAATCGTATAATTTTCACACAGAAAACAAAAATGCAGACAAAATGCGCAAACCGAGGTTCGGCAGATCGTCTGCATTGAGTTTAATGTTCAGGGCAATTATTGTCAGAGAGCATTTTAATTGCAGTCACAGTCACATTTTTTCTTTTCGTTTTTATCGCAGCAGCCGTATTTCGTAGCGTCTGACGAAGGCTGAGGGAAGAACTGCTCTGACGGGAATTCAAGCTTATCGAAAACATCACACGGTGATTCGCCCGTATCGGTCAATGAACAATCCTTGCAAGGTATGCAGTAATCATAAGCGGGAACGATTATCGATACCGGACGTGAAAGCTGGATTATCGAGAAAAGTCCGAGCGAAACGGAAAGCACACGTTCGCAGGGTTTGGGTTCTTCCTCGCACGGCTGGCAGCAATGCGGCGGATATGGCTTCTTGCAAGCCAATTTTGTATCAAGTGCGATCGGGTCAAGTACACGAACCGTTGCTTTCGGCATACTTGCAGCATCATTGCAGCAGGTGCACTCATTACATTCAACGTCAGTCGGCAAAAGATCCTGATCGCTTGTAAAGATCTTGGACGTGCCCTCGCTGCCGTAGAGAATTACCCTCTTGTTCCACAAGGCTGTTCCGCAAAGTATAGTTCCTGCCTGATTTTTGCAGAAACCCTGTGTGAACGCTTCAGCTGTGATCTTGAAACGATAAGTAATATCAACTGCATAGAAACCGTTTTTGAACGGAACGGGATCAACTGAAATGCAGGTGACTTCGACTTCTGCGCAGCGTGTTCGCACGATGTCCATTTCATCTGTGATCGGCGCAGAATCCTGTGTGAGTGTTATCGGCAGATCATATATGCAGTCACGGTCGGAGCAGCTGTCGAAGATCCGCTGAACATCAACGCATACTGCTTCTTTAAAGCAGTCATTCAATTCGCTCATAAAAAACCTCCTGTAAATAATATTTAAGCAAATCAAATTGCTTCGGGGGTTCTCTAAAACCGATACACGCAGCCGCATATTTTGTGGCAGAGGGTTATAGAGTTTCCCTTCCATACATATTATTCACAGAAGGCTGAAAAGGTTACTTATCTTATAATTTTATGAATTTTTATCGGTGGTATGGAATGTTTTAAGGTTGCCGATCTTTTCGTTGCGCTCGGAAAGAACTTTTTCAACATCGCTCCATTCAAGTCCCTGATTTACGCAGAGAACCATAACGTGATAAATAAGGTCATTTATTTCGTTCATAAGCTCATCGTTGTCACCGTTCTTGGCTGCGATAACAGTTTCTGTAGCTTCTTCGCCGACCTTTTTGCAGATCTTGTCAACGCCCTTTTCGTAAAGGTAGCAGGTGTAAGATTTTTCGGGAGCATTTCCCTCGTCAAAAGCCTTTTTGCGAAGCTTTAAAACTTCAAATATTTCTTCATAAACTGTCATAGTCAGTTTCCTTTCTTTTCGTTTAAATTTATGAGCTTCATCGTGTCCATGTCAAGCTCACGGTAGTAGCAGTTGTTCGCAACTCCGTTGTAGCTTGTGTGGCAGATATTTCCCTTGTCGGGTGTTACCTGAAAGACAAGTGAATTCTGTTCGCAGTTGACAAAAATATGGTTGAGTGTGAATGTATTTCCCGATTCTGCGCCCTTGAACCAAAGCCGGTTGCGCGAAGTACTCCAGAAAACGGCTTTCTTGAGACGGATAGATTCCTTTAACGCCGCTTCATTTATATAAGCAACGAGAATAACTTCTTTTGTCAGTATATTCTGAACAGCAACGGGAATTACATGATTTTCCGATGAAATATTGTTTATCTTTTCCCAGTCGAGCATAAGCTCGTTAGTTTCTTCGATAAGTCCCATTTTTTACTCCAAATCTGATTTAATATGTCGCTCTTACGGGTATATCATGACGGGCAAGTTCTTCCTTGACCTCGCCAACAGTAAGTTCCTTATAGTGGAAAAGTGAAGCCGCAAGAGCCGCCGATGCGTTTGTCTTTTCAAAAACTTCTGTGAAATGTTCAAGCTTTCCGCAGCCGCCGCTTGCGATAACCGGTATCTTTACAACGCTGCATACAGCATTGAGCATATCAAGGTCAAATCCGCCCTTTACGCCGTCCGTGTCCATCGAGGTGAGAAGTATCTCCCCTGCTCCGAGTTCTTCGGCTTTCTTCGCCCATTCAACAGCATCAATGCCCATATCGATACGTCCGCCGTTTATCACAACTGTGTAGTGACCGTCCTCGCATTTCTTTGCGTCAATAGCAACAACAACACACTGACAGCCGAAAATATCAGCGGCTTCTTTTATAAGCTGAGGATTTTTTACAGCCGCAGAGTTTACCGAAACCTTGTCTGCACCTGCACGGAGAGTATCACGGAAATCCTCTATCGTTCTGATGCCGCCGCCGACTGTGAGCGGAACGAAAACTTTCTGCGCTGTTCTGCGTACAACATCGAGCATAGTTCCCCTGCCCTCGTTCGATGCGGTTATATCAAGGAAAACTATCTCATCTGCACCTTGTCTGTCATATTCGGCAGCACATTCAACGGGATCGCCGACTTCTTTTATTCCGACAAAATTTATGCCCTTTACGACCTTTCCGTCACGAACGTCAAGGCAAGGGATTATTCTTTTTGCAAGCATTCTTATATCCTCCCGTCAGACAAGTTCCGAAAAGTTTTTGAGCATTTTAAGACCTGCTTTGCCGCTCTTTTCGGGGTGGAACTGCGTTCCGATAACATATTTTCCGTCATAAACGAGAGCTGTAACTTTTCCGCCGTAATCGCAGTAAGCCGTAACGTTGTCATCATCGCATTTTGCCGCATAAGAATGAACGAAGTAAACATACTCGCCCTCGGAAATACCCTTGAGAATGGGACATTCCTTGTTGTAGATAAGGCTGTTCCAGCCCATGTGCGGAACGGAAAGCTCTTCTCGTTCTATCTTTTCAACGCTGCCTTTTATAAGTCCCAATCCGTCCGTTTCCTCAAACTCATATCCCTTGTCGAAGATAAGCTGCATTCCAAGGCATATTCCGAGAAATGGCTTGATCTTTGCCTGCTCCTTTATCGTTGGAACAAGACCGCTTTCGTTGAGCTTTTTCATTGCCCAAGGAAAAGCGCCTACACCGGGAAGAATGATTTGGTCGGCGTTTTCAAGGTCTTTTGCATCTGCTGTGAGTTTATTTTCGATGCCGAGAAAATCAAGTGCATTTTTTACGCTGAAAATATTTCCTGCACCGTAGTCAACAATTGCGATCATTTACAAAACTCCCTTTGTGGAAAGTACAGCGCCGCCGTTCTGCTTTGCTGCGATTTTTAAAGCGTGTGCGCAGGCTTTGAACAAAGCCTCGATTATGTGGTGATCGTTCCTGCCGTATTTTTCAAGTACGTGAAGTGTAAGTCCTGCATTGAAAGCGAATGCACGGAAAAATTCTTCGGTAAGGCAGTTGTCGAACTGTCCCGTTCTGTCATCGCTGAAATTCGCATCAAAAACGAGGAACGGTCGGTTGCTTATATCAACGCAGGCAAAGCCGAGAGCTTCGTCCATAGGGATATATGCACTGCCATAGCGCTCAATGCCGCTCATATCGCCGATAGCAAGCTTGAAAGCCTGACCGAGTACGATCCCCGTGTCTTCAACGGTATGGTGAGCATCGACGTATAGGTCGCCCTCCGCTTTTACGGTAAGATCAAAGCCGCTGTGAACGCCGAGTGCTGTGAGCATGTGGTCGAAGAAGCCAATGCCCGTTGATATATCGGTCTTTCCGTTTCCGTCGAGGTCTATTTTTACATAAATATCGGTTTCACGGGTCTTTCTTGTGAGTTCTGCTGCTCGCATCTTTGCCCCTCCTTACATTGCGGAAAGAATCTCGTCAAGAGCAGTTATTACCGCCTTGTTTTCTTCCTTTGTTCCTGCGGAAATTCTTAAATAGCCGCCCATAAAGCGAACTGCGATAGAGCGTTCAAGAAGCTTTGCGTGTATCTCCTTGGCGGAAGCTGTTTTTATGAAGATAAAATTCGTAACGGAATCGAATACCTTTTCAAGCTTTGTATATTTTACGGCAAGTTCATCGAGCGCAGTCTGAAGTTCATCTCTGCTGATGATTATTTCACAGCAAAGCTCATTCAAGATATCCTTTTCGTTCAGAATAAGTGTGCCGACAGCCTGCTCGATAGAGTCGGTGTTGTATGGCGACTTAACGGCACGGAGCGCATTTGTTATCAAAGGACAAGCAACAGCAAAGCCAAGTCTTATAGCCGCAAGACCGATAGATTTCGAGCAAGTCTTTAGAATTATAAGGTTATCAAGCTCGGGAACTTTGTCGAGGATACTCTGATCCCAGAAGTCCATATAAGCCTCGTCAACAACTACAAGACAGCTTACACCCTTAACAAGACGGATAACGTCCTCACGCTTTAAGCCGAGCGAAGTCGGGTTGCATGGATTTGAGAAAATAAGAGCCTTTACATCATTGTTATTGCAGTATTCAATAACTTTGTCAACGTCTATTTTCAAGGTCACGCTGTCTTTGGGGAGATTTGTGACCTTAAGCTCGTACAGCTCGCTGTAGAAAGCATACATTGAAAAATCGGGTGAAAGTGTAAGCACCTTGTCCCCTTTTTCAAGGAAACAGCCGCAGATAATACTGATAAGCTCGTCCGAACCGTTGCCTGCCGTTACATACTGCGGATCAAGACCGTAAAGGTCGGAAAATGCCTTTATCACCTTTGATGCGGTCGGGTCGGGGTAACGGTTGAGTGCAACATTCTTTACAACTTCGGCAATTTTCTCGCCGAGCATTTCATTTATATTGAAACAGGATTCGTTTGCGTCAAGTCTGATTTTATAATTGCCCTCAATGGGGTCATAAGCCTCAACTCTTTTGAGCTTGCTGTTAAGTTCGTACATTCTTGTTCCTCCTGCGGAATTATTCAAATCTTACCTTGATAGCATTAGCATGAGCAGTAAGTCCCTCACGTTCCGCAACGCATACGATATCGTCCTTTGCGTCCATAAGAGCCTGCTCTGTGTAGTAGATAAAGCTGGAACGTTTTGTGAAGCTGTTTACGGAGAGCGGAGAGAAAAATCTTGCCGTGCCGCTTGTCGGAAGAACGTGGTTAGGGCCTGCATAATAGTCGCCGAGCGGCTCGGGAGCATATTTTCCGAGGAAGATAGAACCAACATTGTCGAGCTGACCGAGATACTGCATAGGATTGTCTACCTGCATCTCAAGGTGTTCGGGAGCAAGACCGTTTGCAAGCTCGATAGCGTCCGAAATGCTCTTTGCAATGATAACAGCACCGTAGTTATCGAGCGACTGGTCGATGATAGCCTTACGGGAAAGCGACTCTTTCTGACGTTCGATCTCAGCAATTGTCTTATCGGCAATTTCTTCGCTTGTTGTGATAAGGATTGCAGATGCGAGAACATCGTGTTCAGCCTGCGACATAAGGTCAGCTGCGAGATACTTCGGGTCAGCAGTTTCATCAGCTACAACAAGAATTTCGCTCGGACCTGCGACCATATCGATATCTACCATACCAAAGAGGAGTTTCTTCGCTGTTGCAACGAAAATATTTCCGGGTCCAACGATCTTGTCGACCTTTGGGATCTCCTCTGTGCCGTAAGCGAGTGCAGCAATTGCCTGAGCGCCGCCTGCCATAAATATTCTGTCAACGCCGCAAATTGCAGCCGCAACGAGAATATCCTTGTTAGGCGTACCGTCTTTCTTCGGCGGTGTTACCATTATAATTTCCTTAACACCTGCGATCTTTGCAGGAATAGCATTCATAAGTACAGATGACGGATAAGCAGCCGTGCCGCCCGGAACATAAAGACCAACTCTTTCAAGTCCTCTTACTCTCTGACCGAGGATAACTCCGTTAGAAAGCGGATTGATAAAACCCTGCTCTTTCTGACGGTTATGGAAGTCGGTTATATTTTCCTGTGCATTGAGTAGCGCATTCACAAATTCGGGATCAGCCTCTGTGAGAGCATCATTGATGACTTCTCTCGGAACTTCATAATACTGCGGGAGCTTGCCGTCAAATTTGAGTGTATAATCTTTTACAGCCTTATCTCCGCCGTTTTTTACGGTTTCGATTATCTCGCTGACGATTTCGCCGACTTTTTTATCCTTTTCGCCATTGCGTTTTTCAACTTCTTTGAGGAAGTTCTTTTCATCTGTTCCGTTTGCGATAATTTTCTGAATCATTTTATATGCACTTCTTTCTATCAAAGATTTTCTTCAATCGACTTTATAAGCTCTTCAATTTCCTGCTGACGAATTTTAAGGCTTACTGTATTTACAATAAGGCGAGCGGAGATCGGAGCAACATCTTCAAATACTTCAAGTCCGTTTTCTTTAAGTGTTGTTCCCGTTTCAACGATATCAACGATAGCGTCCGCAAGGTCAAGGAGCGGAGCAAGCTCAACACTGCCCTCGATCTTTACAATATCAACGTCCATTCCCTTTTTCTCAAAGAAAGAGCGTGAAACATTGGGATACTTTGTAGCAATAGTTTTTACGTTGAAGCCCTCGTAAAAGTTTGTACCCTTTTTTCCTGCAAGAGCAAATTTGCATCTTCCGAAACCAAGGTCTGCAACTTCAAAGAATTTGCCGCTCATCTCCATAATAGTGTCTTTTCCGACAACGCCCATATCGCATACGCCGTGTTCAACATAAGTGATAACATCGGCAGCCTTTGCGAGAACGACTTCTATCCTGTCGCCAACTGGGAGAATAAGCTTTCTGCCCTTATCATGGACAGCCGAGCAGTCATAACCTATCTTTTCGAGAAGTCCGACAGTATCTTTTTCAAGTCTGCCCTTTGTGAGAGCAATACGCAGTTTTCTGTTTTCGTTATTCATTTCTCAGCCCTCCACAGTCATCTCAGTTGTTTTATCGGAAACGCAGATAACTTTCTTTATACCGTATTCACGGGCATAATTCTTCGTTTCTTCGAGCGTATCAAATACGGAATTGAGTGCGATATTTCCCTCTGCGCCAAGCTTTGAAACAAGCTTCAAACCGTCTATAACATAGCCGTCCTCTGCAAAAACTATCACATCGGCAGCAGGAGCTTTAACAGTTTCTCTGCGCTTTAATACGGTCGATACAGCGTCAACGTTGATTGCAAAACCCGTTGCCGGAACATCATATCCGAATTCGGCAAGAAGATGATTATATCTGCCGCCCGATAGAACAGCATCGCCGTAGCCTTCAAGATAACCCTTGATAACAGCGCCTGTGTAGTAATGCATCTTGTTTACGATACCGAGGTCAACTGTGATCTTTCCGTCGTAACCGAGTGAAAGCAGGTTGGTATAAAGCGCTTTGAGCTCTGCAAGTATCCGATCTATCTCGCTGTCGTTCATAAGCTCCGCAGCTTTGTCGAAAACCTCAACTCCGCCGAAAAGACGGGGAAGCTGTTTGAGTGCATTCGTCACTTCGGTATCACCGATAGAATCAAGCAGATCGTTGAGTGCAGGATAGTTCTTTACTTCGATAAGACTTCTTATCTCTTCCCTTGTTTCTTCGGTAACGGGGAGCTTTTCAACAAGCTTTCTGAAAAGACCGATGTTGCCGAGTTCAAGACGGAATTTGTCATTATCGCAGGAAGAAAGAACTTCGATAGCCGTTGTGATAACTTCAAGGTCGGCTCTCTTTGAGTCCGAACCGATAAGCTCGATACCCATCTGCTTTATTTCATCGCTTCTGCCGCGCATTGCGGATTTGCTGCGATAAACGTTCTGATTATAGAACATTCTCAGCGGAAGCTTTGCTTCACGAAGTCTTGTTGCTGCAACCCGTGCGATAGGCATTGTTGAATCGGGGCGAACAACGAGAAGTCTGCCCTTATTGTCAACAAGCTTATACATACTTTCCTGCGGAAAGTAACGTGAACGCAGATTGAACACATCAAAAAATTCAATGCCCGGTGTTTTTATCTCGCAATAACCCTTGGACTTAAAAATATCGGAGATCTTCTTCTCAACACTGTTTCTTATAACGCAGTCTTCAAAAAGAAGATCTTTTGTACCCTCGGGAGTTATCAAATCAAATCTTTTCATAGCTTTAAGCTCCTGTAATTCATCGTGATAAAGTGTTACTATGCTATTATAGTAACACAGCAACATTAAATTGTCAATAGTTTACCGAAAATTTTGGACAAAATCGACTTAATATTCCAAAATAATAGCATTTTGCTTGGTAATTTCGCATAGCATAACCTTATACTAAACACCATTTAAAATTTGGAAAAAATCAAGCCGACAATCTCGCATAT
>URTF01000085.1 GCA_900550695.1 uncultured Ruminococcus sp. | reverse complement strand
TGAACTTATTATAGCCGAGAGTTTGTCTATAGGTTGATCGAGAATTAGTATCATACAGTGTTTAAGCCTATATATTCTCACTCCGTTCGCATATATAGGCTTAAAGGGAAAAAGTTCCGTACATAAAGAATAGGCGCAATTCACATTATTGGCTTTACGAAACTATGTTTATCATATTTCGTTTATCCTTTTTTGATGTGAATTGCGCCTTTTGATTTGTTAGTGATTACGCTATTGCAACTGACGTTTCGCTGTTAGTTTAGGGTATTTCGCTTCTGCGGAAGCGACAAGGGACTCCGTCCCCTTGACCCCTGCAAGCCTTTGAAAAGGCTTGACCTAAACTTTAATTGGCTTCGCAGTTTTGTTACTTTGTTGGTGTTTGTGCTTCTTCGGGTTTATCGAAAAGCTTTTTCATAAATGGTATAAACATTCCGCCGAGTGCGTTTCCTACTGCTACTTCGAGGATATAGAGTGCGCCGCTTACTGTTGCGCCTGCGGAGAAATAATAGAAGCAATCCGCTATAGAGTGGTTAAAGCCGCAGAAAATGAAGAGCATTACGGGGACTGCTGTTCCGAAGATCATTGAAACGTCATGTCCTTTTATACGGCAGTTCTTTCCGTTCTCAACTGCGAGGTACATCAATGTTCCGCAGAAGAATCCGAGGATAAGTCTGCTGACGATGCCGTCGCTCATTTTTGTATCCATTGCGGCAACTGCGTTTTCATGCACCTTTGCGCCTATTCTTGTTGCGGATATCAGAAGAGCTGTAACGCCCGTTCCGACGATATTTCCGAGCAGGGTTATAAGCACTTCACGGATATATATTGGCTTTCTTTCGGGGATATATCCGACCTTGCCCGTATAGAGTGCAAAGCCGAGCTGGATTATTGTGAAAAGTCCGAAGCTGAACAGAAATCCGCCCATATACTTATTATCGCACATAAGGTAGACAGTTCCGCCGATACCGATCATAAATCCGGACATCAATGCCTTAAAAAAAATACTTTTGAATGATTCAAGCTTCATAAAAACAGTTTTCCTTTCATTTTATCAACAACCTATTTATTATAGGCTTATGACAATGATTTGTCAATAGCATTTGCCCGAAAACGGGAATTTTACACTATGGTAATATATGAAAAAACGGAAATTACTGCTTTTTATTCTGCTCGATAAGCGCTCTTATCTCTTCATCGGTCGGCATTGCGGCGATAGCGCCGAGCTTTCTTGCGCTGAGTGCGCCGCAGGCATTGGCATAGACGGAAATTCCGATAAGGTCTTCCGTTTCGAGTGCCGAGAGCGGCTTTGCGGACTTTGCGATACGGGAAAGGAACGCTCCGAAGAAGCTGTCACCTGCTCCCATTGTATCGACAAGCTCTGTTTTGAACGAGGGGACGTTGTTTATGCCCGTTTTTGTTGCGACTATACAGCCCTTTGCGCCCTGCGTGATGCAGATCACCTTTACGCCGAGTCCGATAAGCTTTGCGATAGCTGTTGCCATATTTCCAAATCCCGAAACGAGGAGAAGCTCATCTTCGGAAACCTTAAGGATATCAACGCACTTCATTACGTTCTGAATGGTTCTGACGGCTTCGTCCTGCGATGCCCACTGGCTGCGGCGGAATTTCGGGTCGAAGCTTATTATCTTGCCCTGATCTTTTGCATATTCGGCGCAGAGCATCACAGCCGAGCGTGACGGTTCGGAGGTGAGCAGTCTTGAACCGAAGTGGAAAATTTTGCAGTTATCGATAAGCTTTTTATTCACTTCCGCATAAGTGAGCGAAGCGTCCTCGCTGTCGTTCCTTACGAAATAATATTCTCTTTCGCCGTCCTCATTCCTGCTTACGAATGCGAGCGGAGTTGAATATTTATCATCGAGGATAAGTCCCTTTGTGTTTACGTTGTTTTCATCGAGGACGTTTTTAAGGTAGCGTCCGAACATATCCTTTCCGACTTTTCCGATGAAGCCCGTAGGAACACCGAGCTTTGCCGCCATGACTGCGACATTTGCCGATGAGCCGCCTGCATTCTGCGTATAGGTTATCTCACCCGTTTCGGAAACTTTCTGCGTAAAGTCAACGAGCATCTCGCCGACTGCAACAATATCTGCCATTTTACAAGACCCCTTTTCCTTTATTTATGATTCAAGATAATACGATGCTTCCATATCTGCGACCGAAAGTGCGAAAGCAAGCGGAAACATTTCAAAAGCTTTTCCGATGCTGTTCTTATCCTCTACCCCGGAGAAGCCCATGTGATACCTTATCGCAAAGGCTTCTTCCCTTGTAAGGCGCATAAAGCCCGATATTATGTAGACCGACTTTTCGCCGTGACCGTAAGGGAGCGTATCATCGATGGTATAGTACGGGACTTTCTCCCACTCGCCCCGTTCATTCTTGGCGTTGCGGTAATCGGTCTTATAGAAATTCACCTTGCAGACATCGTGAAGAAGTGCGCACAAAGCGATAGTTTCTTCGCTGTAATTCATTCTGTAAAGCTGTTTCGTTCTGTCACGTTCAAGATAATCCTTAAGGCAGTGATAAACGTTAAGGCTGTGTTCAAGCAGACCTCCCTCGTGCGAGCCGTGGAAGCGTGTGCTTGCAGGGGCGGTGAAGAAATCGGTTTTGAGCAGATAATTGAGGAAGTTATCCGCTCCGTCCCTTTTGATATTTCCGTTATAGATGCTGAGAAATTCTTCTTTTAACTCTGTGTTCATTAATTATACTCCGTTAAGACAATGCTATATCCGCATAAGATTTTATGTGAAGCTTTTCCTTTACAAGTTCGGGCGTAAAGTACGGCGGAAGAGCGTCCTTTTTGAGCAGTATGCTCACGTCCTGACCGTTTATGTCGAACCAGTTGTCGCCGAAAACGACATCGAACTCATCAAAGTCGATATAAACGCCCTTTGCATAAGCCTGCGAGCTGAATGTAAGGCAGTATTTATCGCCGAGCGTGTCACATCTGACCCCGATCTCGGGCGGCAGGAACTCAAACTGCTTCGGCAGGACGAAAAGGAATGTTGAACTGCTGATTATTGCGTCCTTATGCATAAGTGAGTATTCGAGCGTACAGTTGAAATGGTCGGCTAAGGTAAGTCCCGTCATTTCCTTTGTGATATTGCAGACATTCATTGCGGAAAGCGGCGGTACGGTGAATTCGCCCGAATCACCCTCGGCAATGACTTCGGTTGTGTTTCTTCTTATTTTCCACTTGATATGGCCGTTGAACTCGGTCATTTTTTCGTTGGAAACGTTCAGAACGAGGTTGTCATTGTCGCTGTCGTCTATCGAGCATATTATCGGCGCATAGAATTTTCTTGCGTAATAGTGGAGGGCTTTCCACCTGCCGAAATAGTCTATCGATGACCACGAGATAACGGGATTGCAGTCATTGACCTGCCAGTAGAGCGAACCCATACAGATACCTCTGTGGCGGCGCATCTGCTCAACGTTAAGACGGATAGCGTCAGCCTGAACGAGCTGAGTTGCATAGACGAGGTTCTCGAAGCTGTACGGATAATGCACCATCTGCGCAAGGTAATACATCAGCTTTTCGTTGCCCGCTTCGCACTTCTGATGCGCTTCCATAACGGGCGACATAAGGTTCAGATCCTTTTCCTCGGCAAAGGAACGCACCGTTTTCATACAAGGAATAGACTCAAAGCCGTATTCCGAGCAGAAACGGAAAAGATACTTTTTATACTCTGTGAAAGGCTTAAGGCTGTGCCATACTTCCCAGTAGTGGATATCGCCTTTGTTTTTAGCACCGCTGTCATTGAAGCCGCCGCCCGAGGACGGTGAGGACGGCCAGTAGAAATGTCCCGTATCGTACTGTGCGACAACCTTCGGGGCGATGTTCTCGAACATATTCAGATAGCCTTGTTTAAGGTCAGGCTCATCGGGAAGTCCCCAGTACTGCCAAGCGGATTCGATCTCGTTGTTTCCGCACCACATTGCAAGGCAGGGATGATGATCGATGCGGCGAACATTGTCGATAAGCTCCTGCTCGACTGTTGCGCAGAATTCGGGGTCGTTTCCGTCATAGACCGAGCAGGCGAACATCATATCCTGCCATACGAGCAGACCGAGTTCATCACAGATATCGTAGAAATAATCATCGGGGTAAAATCCGCCGCCCCATACTCTTATCATATTGTAATTCGCAGCGGCGCAGTCCCTGAGCAGTTTTTCCGTGCGCTCACGGCTTCTCCTGCCGAGGAGGTTATCCTCGGGGATATAGTTTGCGCCCATTGCGAAAATTTTCGTTCCGTTTACCTTAAAGCAGAATTCTTCGCCGATATCGTCTTTCCGGCGGGAAACTTCTACCGTGCGCAGACCGGTTTTAAGCTCCTTTTTGTCGATAACTTCACCCTTGTGGAGAAGCTTTACCTTGACTTCGTAAAGATACTGTTTTCCAAAGCCTCTGACGTGCCAGAGCTTGGGGTTGAGGATAACGCAGACAGCGGAGTTATGCTGTTTCGGTCGGTCTGTCTTTACAATAGTATTAATGCCGTCGGGGTCGGTTATAACGCACTCCATGCGGAGGTCGTCGCCCGTGAGGTTTTCGATCTCGGTGTCGATATAAAGCTTCACCGAGCTTTGTTTATGCTCCTGCTTTATGCGGATATCTTTGATACAGCCGTATTTCTCACCGACAAGGCTTACATTGCGCCAGATCCCGACATCGGGGAGTATCGGACCCCAGTCCCAGCCGTACATATAGTGTGCCTTTCGGATATGCGGATAGCCTTTCATCGTTGACGCCACGCCCCAGAGGTCACGCTCGTCATTTTTATCCTTGATATATTTTATCGGCGAATGGATATAGACACGGAGCGAATTCGTCCCCTGTCTTATGCAGTCGGTGACATCGAATTTATACGTCCTGTGCATATTGTTGGAAGAGCCTATCGCAGTATCGTTGAGATAGACTTCCGCAATTGTATCTATGCCGTCAAAACGAAGAAAAATTCGGTCGCTTTTCAGCATTGCTTCATCGGGGATAAAATCATAAGCGAAAATGAAGTCGTTATCCGAAATTTTCAGCGCATCATACTGGTTAAGGCGGTAAAACGGGTCTTCGATCATTTTATTTTCAAGCATCGAGCTGTAAACCGTTCCGGGAACGTTTACGGAAAGCTTTATTTTTTCATCGGCAGAGTTCACTCTCCACGGTCCGTTGAGGGATTGGATCATCATCGGCTGCACACTCCTTTTCATCATCTTATTTTATTAATTATACAAAATTTTGTTAAATTTGTCAATGATATTGTACAACTTTTTCAAAATCCATAGTTCCGCCGAAAATATCGAGCGCACTTCCGACCGTGAAGTTGAGCCTACCCTTGCCGAGCCTTTTCAGCGTGTCAAGGTCGTCAAAAGAGCCTATGCCGCCTGCGTAGGTGAGGGTTATCTTCCCCCATTCGCCGAGCATTTCCGCAAGCTTTTCCTCTACTCCTCTCGCCTTGCCCTCGACATCGACTGCGTGAACAAGAAATTCATCGCAGTATGATGAAAGCTTGTCGAACACCTCGGGCGAGAGCTTCATATCGGTGAATTTCTGCCATCTGTCGGTGACAACGTAGTAATCATCGTCTTTTTTCCTACAGGAAAGGTCGAGGACGATATGTTCCTTTCCGACAGCCTTTGTAAGCTTATCAAGGTTGCCGAAGTCCACCTTTCCGTCCTTGAAAACATACGATGTGACTATTATATGCGATGCACCGTTTTCAATATACCCTGCGGCGTTGTCGGCAGTTACTCCTCCCCCGACCTGCAGACCGCCCTCAAATTCGTGCAGTGCGGATAATGCCTGCTTTCTGTCAGCTTCGTAATATTCGCTGCCGGCGGCGTTGAGGATTATGATATGTCCGCCTTTCAAGCCTTTTTCCTTATAAAGACGGGCATAAAAATCCGCTCCGCAGTCGGAAACGAAATTCTCCGAGGCGGAATTGCCCTTATCCGCAAGGCTTCCGCCTACTATCTGCTTTACCTTGCCGTTATGGATATCTATACATGGTCTGAAATTCATTTTTCGCACTGTTTCCTTTCAATTTTTGGATAACTTTAGACAAGTATAGCATACTTTTTTTTAATTTTCCATAATATTTTGCAAAATTTATAATAATTGTTGACATTTTAAATAGTAATGTGGTATAATAAATGTTAGTTATTGGGTAAATTGCATCTATAATTAAACACTGTCATTATATTTTTAATAGTTCTTTCAAAAATTCCCGTGATACAAAATCAAGGAGGTTGCTATGGGAGAAAATGTAATTAACTACGGCAGCTATGCGGCTTTTAAGCAGACGGTCGGCGAGCTGACAGACTGCCTTTGCCAGCTGAAGGAATTCAGCGAAGAGCTGGAGCTGAACAACACTGCAAGATCCATTGCCGACACTATTGAAAAGACCGCCAAGGAGCATTTTGAAGTTGCTATCGTCGGCGAGTTCAAGCGTGGAAAAAGTACGCTCATAAACGCACTTCTCGGTCAGGAAGTCCTCCCTGCGGACGTTCTTCCCGCAACGGCTACGCTCAACCGTGTTACATACAGCGACACGCCTTATGTCGAGGTCGAATACAAGACGGGCGAAACGGAGACCGTTGATATCAACAAGCTTGCGGACTATGTAACAAAGCTTTCCTACGAATCGGAAAAACGTGCGGAGAGCGTCAAGCAGGCTACCGTTCACTATGCGACCGACTTCTGCAAAAACAACGTTGACATCATCGACACTCCGGGTCTTAACGATGATGAGCAGATGACGAACGTTACGCTTTCTATTCTCCCCGAGATCGATGCGGCTGTTTTCGTTATCAGTGCGAACTCGCCTTTCTCGCAGTTTGAAAAGGAATTCCTTGAAAAGAAAATGCTCACGAGCGATATGGGACGGATAATCTTCGCCGTAAACTGCTTCGGCACGTTCTCCAAGGAGGACGAGGACAGAATTGTCGAAACGGTCGAAAAGCGTATCGGCTCTTACGTTATGGAAAAAGCCAAGACCGTTATGGGCGAGGATTCCAAGGAATTCGCCGTTTACAAGCGAAAGATCGGCAAGCCGAAGGTAATCGGCGTTTATGCAAAGAAAGCACTTCTCGCAAAGCAGGCTCACAATGAAGAGATGCTCAGAGAGAGCAACTTCCCGACATTTGAAGCCGCTCTTGAACGTATGCTCACGCAGGAGAGAGGTTCTATCACCTTACAGATACTTGCGACAAAGATAATCAGCAGCGGTTCGGAGATCATCAACTCCATTGTTCTCCGTGAAAATTCACTCATGATGGAAACCGATGAATTCATGGAGAAATACAACGCCGCTATCGAAGAGATCGATGCTATCAGAACGAAGAAACGTGCCGAATTCGTCCGCATCAACGATGCCGCAAACAAGGTTTATGACGGCTTGAAGCCTATCCTTGACGGCTACTGGAGCCAGATAGAAGAAACCGCAATGCAGGTAATCGACGATTATCCTATGTCCGCTGACGATCTAAAGCGTGACAAGTTAAAGGTCGTTTATGCAAAGCTCACCGAAAAGATAAAGGAAAACATCGAAAACAAGGCACAGATAATCTGTGAACAGATACAGAATGAGATCAACATCGCTCTGAGTGACGAAGCAGAACGTTTGCAGTCATTCGAGGACGAATTCTTCGCATCCGTTGCACGTATCCAGGAGATGTTTGCCGTTCCTCAGCGTCACTCCCGCAACGGCGGCATCGTTGATTCGATCATCGGCGTTGCTATCGGTTCTGTCGGAACGGGCGGACTTTTTGTCGGCTTCCGTGAGGCAGGCGTAAAGGGCGCACTTCTCGGCGGTGCATCGGGCTTCGTGGGCTTCTGCGCAACATTCTATGCTGCCGCATACCTCGCAGGCTTCCTCGGCATTGCTGCGGCAGGCCCTGTTACACTCTGCATTATGGCTATCGCAGGACTTGCGGGAACCTTTACGGGCAAGCTCTCCGTTGATAAGCTTCTCGTTCAGGAAAGAATAGACAAATACAAGAACAGCTTCAAGAACTCCGTTTCAAAGCAGTTCCACGAAATGCGCATCTCCAGCGACTTCTCCGAAACCGTTCGTCAGCAGGTATTCGCATCGTTTGAAGGACTTAAAAAGAAGATCGAGGACGAAACCGAAATTATCCTCAAAGATACACAGAAAACACTCGACAACCTCAATCAGCTCAAAGCCGAACGCAAGACCGTTTCCGAAAATGAAAAAGTCAAGCTCCAGAACATTGCGGAATACACCGGTTCTCTGCTTGCGGAAACATACAATCTTCATCACGCTCTTACAAATGATGAATGAAAAAGCGGGATATCGTGATGCTTCAAAGGCATCATAATACTAAACACCAATAAAATACAGGAAAAAATCTGCGCCGAAATCCAATATA
>URTF01000084.1 GCA_900550695.1 uncultured Ruminococcus sp. | reverse complement strand
CAGCCACAAGATTATCGGCTTGATTTTTTCCAAATTTTAAATGGTGTTTAGTATAAAATCAGAACAGAAAGGATAAACGCATTATGGATAACACAAACTGGATCGAAGCTAAGGTTTATACAACTACCGAGGGAATTGACCCCGTCTGCGGCTGTCTGCTCGGAGTAGGCATAACGGGCTTTGAGATAAAGGATTCTCAGGATTTTGAGGAATTTCTCGAACGCAAGGACGGAAACTGGGATTATATAGACGATGACCTTATGGAAATGCGTACCTGCGAGACCTGCGTGACCGTATATATCGCAGATAATGAGCAGGGCAGAGAGATGCTCGCCGCTTTGAAGCGTGAAATGGCAGCACTCAAGGAACGTGATGCGGATAATAAATTCGGCAGACTTGCCATTGAGCTTTCGGGCATAAAGGAAGAGGACTGGGCGAACAACTGGAAGCAGTATTTCAAGCCGTTTGAAGTCGGCACACGCCTTGCCGTAAAACCCTCTTGGGAAGAATACGATAACCCGAACGGAAGGACGGTTCTCGAAATTGACCCTGCATCAAGCTTCGGCACGGGTCAGCATAACACAACAAGACTTTGCCTTGAACTTATAGAAAAGACCGTTAAAAAGGGCGATAAGCTCCTCGACCTCGGCTGCGGAAGCGGAATACTTTCTATTGCAGGAATTCTCCTCGGTGCAGAAAAGGCTGCCGCTGTCGATATCGACCAGAACTCGGTCAAAATTGCAAAGGAAAATTTTGCAAAGAACAATATTCCCGAAAGCGTTTTTGATGCTTATGTCGGAAATATCATCGGCGATGAAGAGCTTCGTGCAAAGCTTGGCGGCGGATATGATGTTGTTGTTGCAAATATCGTTGCCGATGTCCTCATCGCAATGAGTCCTATCTTCGGCAGCTTTATGAAGCCCTATGCAAAGATAATCATTTCGGGCATAATAATCGAACGCTGCGAAGAGGTTATGGAAGCGATGGAAAGGAACGGCTTCAGGCGGATCGAACTTTGCGAAAACGGCGGCTGGGCTGCTGCGGAATTTGAAAAGAACAACTGAAAGGGCAGATTGTAAATGGCAAAAAAGAAGAATTATGACAACGAAAGTATCTCGATGCTCAAAGGCGCAGACCGAGTTAGACTTCGCCCTGCCGTTATCTTCGGTTCGGACGATCTCGAGGGCTGTAAGCACTCCGTTTTTGAGATAATCTCCAACTCCATAGACGAAGCCAGAGGCGGCCACGGCGACAAGATAACCGTCACCTACTATCAGGACAAGTCTATCGAAGTTGTCGACTGCGGACGAGGCTGCCCCGTTGACTATAACAACGCTGAGGGAAGATATAACTGGGAGCTTGTCTACTGCGAGCTTTACGCAGGCGGCAAATATGACAACACCGACTATGAATTCTCCCTCGGTCTTAACGGCTTGGGCGCTTGCGCAACGCAGTATGCATCGGAATTTATGGACGTTGAAGTTCTCCGTGACGGTTTCAAGTATAACCTCCACTTTGAACACGGCGAGAATATCGGCGGACTTTCAAAAGAACCGTATAAGGGCAAGCAGACGGGTACAAGAACACGCTGGCGTCCCGATACAGCGGTTTTTACAGACATAAATATCGAGCGTGAATACTTCGAGAATATGATGAAAAAGCAGGCTGTCGTAAACCCGAAGGTCACATTCGTTTTCCGTTATGAGCTTGCAACGGGCGGCTTTGACGAGGCTGTTTATTACTATGAAAACGGCATCACCGACTATATCGACGAGATAATCGGCAATGACGGACTTACTGCCCGACAGTTCGTCTCCTGCGAGCGCAAAGGCCGTGACAGCGACGACCGCCCCGAGTATAAAATGAAGCTCTCCTGCGCATTTGCTTTTTCAAACAAAGTAAGCTTTCAGGAGTATTACCATAACTCCAGCTACCTTGAACACGAGGGTTCGCCGCAGAAAGCCGTCCGTCAGGCGTTCCGTTCGTTCATCGACAACTATATAAAGACAAGCGGAAAATATAAAGCAGGCGAAAAGTCGATAAAGGACGATGACGTTCTCGACAGCCTTGTTCTCGTTTCGTCCACATTCTCGACCTATACTTCCTACGCTAACCAGACCAAAAAAGCTATCAACAACAAGTCTATATATGACAATATGGTCGATTTTCTCAAACATTCGCTCGAGGTTTACTTCATCGAGAACCCCGACGATGCGAACAAGATCGCCGACCAGATACTCATAAACAAGCGAAGCCGTGAATCTGCCGAACGTATCAGACAGAACACGAAAAACAACCTCACAAAGCAGATAGACCTTGCAAATATGGTCGAAAAATTCGTAGACTGCCGTACAAAAGACCTTTCAAGGCGTGAAATTTTCATCGTTGAGGGTGACTCGGCTCTCGGCTCGTGCAAAACCGCCCGTGATGCCGAATTTCAGGCTATCATTCCGGTTCGCGGAAAAATCCTCAACTGCCTTAAAGCCGATTATGCGAAAATTTTCAAGAACGATATCATCACAGACCTTATAAAAGTCCTCGGCTGCGGTGTTGAGGTCACAACCAAGGCAAACAAGGAGCTTTCGACCTTTAATATCGACAACCTCCGTTGGAACAAGATCATAATCTGTACCGATGCCGATGTTGACGGCTTCCAGATAAGAACGCTTATCCTTACGATGCTTTACCGTCTTACTCCGACGCTTATCGAGCAGGGATATGTTTATATTGCAGAATCTCCGCTGTTTGAGATCACGACAAAGGACAAGACCTACTTCGCTTATAACGAAAAGGAAAAGGGCGAGATACTCGGAATGATAGGCGACCAGAAATATAAGATCGACCGCTCGAAAGGTCTTGGTGAGAACGACCCCGAAATGATGTCGCTCACAACAATGAACCCCGAAACACGCCGTCTTATAAAGGTAACTCCTGTCGATATGGAAGCAACAGCGAATATGTTTGATCTTCTGCTCGGCGACAACCTGCAGGGCAGAAAAGACTATATCTCCGAATACGGCTGCAAGTATCTTGAACTTGCGGATATTTCATAAAAGGGGGGCGGGATAAATGGCAAGAAAAAATTCAGGCAAATCAGCGCCTAAGAAAAAAACAGTCGGTATGCCCGATGCGTATATCGCAGGCAGCGGTATAGTTGCGGAAGAAACTATTACCGATACCCTCGAAAAAAACTATATGCCGTATGCGATGAGCGTTATCATCTCCCGTGCGCTCCCCGAGATAGACGGCTTCAAGCCCTCGCACAGAAAGCTCCTCTATACAATGTATAAAATGGGACTTCTCACGGGCGCAAAAACCAAGTCTGCGAACATCGTCGGACAGACTATGAAGCTCAACCCTCACGGCGATGCGGCTATCTATGAAACGATGGTTCGTCTTTCCAAGGGCAACGAAGCACTTCTTCACCCTTATGTAGACAGCAAGGGCAACTTCGGTAAAGCATATTCAAAAAATATGGCTTATGCCGCTTCACGATACACCGAAGCAAAGCTCGCACCGATATGTGCAGAGCTTTTCAGTGATATCGATAAGGACACGGTCGATTTCGTCCCGAACTATGATAACGAAACCACCGAACCGACACTTCTCCCTGCAACATTTCCGTCAGTCCTCGTCAATGCGAATGTCGGTATCGCCGTTTCAATGGCGAGTGCGGTATGCCCGTTCAACCTTGCGGAAGTATGCGAAACGACTGTCGGACTGATACGCAATCCCGAGCATGATATAATGTCAACGCTCAAAGGTCCCGATTTTCCGGGCGGCGGCTTTATAATCTATGACGAACACGAACTGAAAAACGTCTATGAAACGGGCAGAGGTTCGATAAAAATCCGCTCAAAATATAACTTTGACGAAGCTTCAAACTGCATCGAGGTAACGGAAATACCGCCTACAACGACTATCGAAGCCATTATGGATAAGATAATCGAGCTTGTAAAGGGCGGAAAGATAAGCGAAATTTCCTATATCCGTGACGAGACCGACATCAACGGTCTGAAAATAGCTATCGATATCAAAAAGGGCGTTGACCCCGACAAGCTGATGAAAAAGCTGTTCCGAATGACGCCTCTCCAGGATTCCTATGCCTGCAACTTCAATATCCTTATCGGTGGTATGCCAAGGGTAATGGGCGTTCGGGAAATTCTCGAGGAATGGGTAGCTTTCCGTAAGGAGTGCGTAAAGCGCAGAGTTTATTTTGAGCTTTCAAAGAAAAAGAGCAAGCTCCACCTGCTCAAAGGCTTGAAGAAGATACTGCTTGATATCGACAAGGCTGTAAAGATCGTCCGTGAGACCGAGGAAGAAACGGAAGTCGTTCCAAACCTTATGATAGGCTTCGGCATAGACGAAACGCAGGCTGATTATGTTGCCGAAATAAAGCTCCGTCATCTCAATAAGGAGTACATTCTCAACCGTATCTCCGAGATAGAAGATCTTGAAAAGTCCATTGCAGAAATGGAAGATATCCTCAAAGACGATAAAAAGGTCAAGAATCTTATCATTGACGAGCTTAATGAAGTCAGCCGCAAGTACCGCCAGCCGAGAAAAACGCTCTTTATCTATACCGCAGGCGAGGAGGAAGAAACCGAAGAGGACGATACACCTGACTTCCCTGTAACGCTGTTCATTTCGCAGAGCGGCTATTTCAAGAAAATAACTCCGCAGTCGCTCCGTATGTCGGGCGACCAGAAGCTCAAAGAGGGCGACTTTATCATCAACTCGGTAGAAACGACTAACCGAAGCGAGCTGCTGTTCTTCTCCGATAAAGCGCAGGTATATAAGAGCAAAACTTCGCTCTTCAAAAATACAAAAGCGTCCGAACTTGGCATTTATATCCCTGCACAGCTTGGCTTTGATGACGGTGAAAACTTCCGTTCGATGATAGTCACCAACGATTACAGCGGCTGTCTCATTATGATCTTCGCAAACGGTAAGGTTGCAAAGGTTCCGCTCAATGCATACGAAACCAAAACGAACCGCAAAAAGCTTGCCAATGCTTACAGCGATAAATCACCGCTCGTTGCAATGTTCTGCGTTGCCGACAACGAAGATATTCTGCTCACAACTTCTAACGGCAGAGCGGTTGTGTTCAACACGGGAATGATACTTCCGAAAACGACCCGTGACACGATAGGCGTTCAGGTAGTGACGCTCAAAGCAAAAGCTGAAGTAGTCGGTGCGCAAACCGTTTCCGAAGAAAAGAAAGCTGAATATTCGAAATATTATGTTAAAACTATCCCTGCCGCAGGTTCGCTTGCAAAGGATATAGCAGATGCCGATCAGCTTTCATTCTTGAATATATAAAAAATTATCCCGAAAACCAAAGTAAAGAGGTTTTCGGGATTTTTTATCAGTTTGAAAGCACTGCTTCGGAATACATTACTGCACCTTTTCCGCAGTTCGGGTGGATATGGTCGAGCAGGTAATAGCTGTCGGGCTTTTCGGTAAGCTTCTGACGGATATAGCCGTTCGCATCAATGAAAATATCACCGTTTTCACCGCAGGACTTTTCAAGAGCATGGCTGTATTCCTCGTTCAGAGCAGTCTTTGCCGTAAATGAAAGCTTGCAGAACGGGTCGCCATCGGTCGAATACCACGGTGCAATAAATACAAACTGCGCATTGGGAGATTTTTTTATAAGGAGCGATCTCAGTTCATTCTGACGAGCCGCAAAATCGTCCGCCGTCATTGCACAAACGCTTTCATCACGGTATCTTACATCATTTGTGCCGAGTGCAATAACGTAAAGCTCCGCCGAGGGGATGCTGTCGATATTATCTATCATATATGAAACCGTACAGCCGCCTTTGGAGTAATTATAGACCGTTTTATCGGGAATATGCTCCTCGATCGGTTCATACCACGGACAGCCGCCGTTTTTCGTTCCCTCGGTCACGCTGTCGCCGATAAAGCAGACCGAGTTCACATTCTGCATCGCTTTCCAAAGCTTGCCCGAACGCATTTCATCATTCATTTCAAGTCCTCCTGCTTTTGAACGGATAAATCCGTTTTTGTCAAAATAATATCTTTCCGTAACGGATGAAATATCCATTTCATGTCCGAACACGACCCTTGTAACGGTTGAATTTGCATTTTTCGCTTTCTCGATATCGTCCGTGCTCAATTCCCTGCGCAGAGCCGTGTCAGTCATAATGTCATATATCGGCAGTGCACGGTAATTCCCGTCCGCAGGTGCCTGAGTATAGAGCGGAACAACACTTCCTCCGATAATTTCTTTTGTGCTGCGGTCAATATAAACGTCAACGAGCATACTTGTGTCGCCCTGCTGCTCACGGTAGATATTTGCAAAATTTCCCGGGCAATATGCAGTGAAAACATTCCGTCCTTCATACTCTTCAACGACAGCAGGCTCTACTGCGTGAGCATGGTCGCCGAGAATAATATCAGCACCGTTTTGTTTGAAGATATCGAACCAGACGTTCTGCTCCTCGTCGGGAGAATTTGAAAACTGTGTTCCGATATGCGGAAGAACCACGATAAGATCGGGGTCAAGCGCCTTTGCATCGGCAAAGTCCTGTTCAACATTTTTCCTGAGCTTTTCAAAAAGTTCGCCCGATGTTCCCGAAATAATCGATGTAATATATGAAAGATAACCGTTGGCAAGCTCGCCGCTGTCATACCCGTTGCTGCCGTATGTATATGCAAGAACAGCTATTTTCAAGCCGTCAGATTCAACGAGCTTTATGCGGCTGTTCTGCTTTTCTTCCGCAGTTCTGTACGAACCGATATGTTCAAGCCCGATCCCGTCGAGGATATCAAGAGTTCTCAATGCACCGCCGACATCACGGTCAAGGAGATGATTTGTTGCCGTTGTAACAAGGTCGAATCCTGCATTTTGTACAGCGTTTGCAAAGCTGTCGGGGAAGTTCAGCCAGAGCGTTTTTCCATCATCAAAGTTGCTCGAAGAATAACCTGCCTCCTCGCCTGCGGTCGGACCTTCAAACACACCTATCGCAAGGTCAGCGGAAGAAATATATTTTTCGGCATATTCAAAAACGTCCCCGAAATCATATCCTTCACCATTATAAGCACGTTTGACCTGATCTTCAAGCAGGATAAGATCACCTGCAAAAGTTATTCTGAAAGCGTTGTCAAAAGCGTCTGCCTGCTGTGAGGTCATTATGGGATAGAGAATGTCGCTCTCCGCATTTTCATTTGTATCGGCGTCCGCTGTTATCTCCTCCCCTTTGATAAGCTTGCCAAGGTCAGAAAACGAAATGCCGGAATATGAATCGGCAACTATCAAAGCCACAAACCCGAGTGCGATAACAAGAACTACCGCTTTTGCCGCAAGAGCCTTTCTTCCGCCTGTGAAAAGCGCAGTTCCCGAGTCTGCAAACCGGTTTGCATATTTGGATAAAATGTCACTGCCGAACACAGCACAAATGAGCAGTGTAAATGCTATCGAAATGAGTATCACAGCCGCCGTATCCATACCCCTGACAAGATTGCTTATTACGATCGTGAACGGACGGTGGAAGAGAAACACCCACAATGAATTTCTGCCGATCATCGTCAGCAGAGGGATATTTCTGTTCGGGGAAATGTTCATAAGCGCAAGTGTCGCAAGTGATGCAATAATGTACAGAACTATCCTGCCGAAAGCGTCTGCTGTTTCGCTGTAAGGCAGCATCTGCAGAGAATTATCGGAAAAGCTGAAGAATTTTTCTGCGGCAAAAGCTATTCCTGCCGCTGCCGTAATTATTGCTGCGCCGATGAGAGCTCTTTTGCGGTACGGCGTGTTTTCCTTCGCTTGGCTCTTTTCATTTGAAAGAAGATATCCTGCCATATAGAACGGGTAGAACCCGATTATCCTTGCGGCGGCGAAGGTGTTGTCAATGCTGTCGAAAAAGCCGGCGAACACTGCCAGCGCAAAAAGGATCAGCTGTATCTCCTTAAACTGCGCTATGCGATGAGCGGTGAGCCTCCACACAACGAGCGCAATAAGAAACCAGTAGGAATACAGCGGCGTCAGCATTGAATTAAAGCCATAAATAAAGCCCACAGCGCTGTTGAAAACGAAGTAGAGAAAAATAAGCTTTATTATCGCCTCAAAGCTGTGAGAATGTTCACTTTTGCCGAAATAGCCGCATACAAAAACGAACGCAGGCATATGAAACATATAAATATAGTCAACAATGCCGTTTATTACAGCTGACGTGTCCTGAAGCTGATAAAGTATGTGTGCAAAAACTGTAAGGAGCATCAGGAACCCCTTTATATTATCCCAGTATGCACTCCTTGTTTTGATTTTTTCCATATTTTCAATTCCTTTTTAAGTTAATATATTAAATTATAACATAACATTAAATTTTTGGCAATATATTATGCTTAAAAATATTAGTCTGTTGAAAAAGTGTATTACCGAAAAAAAGTTGCATAAAATTAAAGTTTACGTCCACGCTTTTTAAAGGGTGGCAGGGGTCAAGGGGACAG
>URTF01000083.1 GCA_900550695.1 uncultured Ruminococcus sp. | reverse complement strand
GGAAAGGTTTCCGCCGATGAGATCGGTTTACCTGTAAAGGAAAGCAGCTTCACACTGCCTTGCGGCTCGACTGCTATATGGACAAAGGACTAACGGAGGTCAAAAATGGCTATACTTGCGCTTATAGGCGGAATTTACTTCATTATTGCAGGTATCATCGGCAAGGGAAAAGCCTTTACATCAAAAATGGGCACTCCCCTTACGGGAAAAGAATTCAAAGCTGTCAAAATAACCTACATTGCAGTCGGAATACTCCTGCTTATTGTTTCGGCATACAGCTTTTGGCAGCTGTATAACACATAAAAGGAGGCGAAAGCTTGGAAAATATAATTATTGCGGAAAATGTTGAGTTTTCCTACCCTGCCGACCCCGAAAGCGGCGAAGAAGCCGCTCTTATCCTCAAAGATGTTTCAATGACGATAAAAAAGGGCGAATTTGTGGCTGTTCTCGGACACAACGGCTCGGGAAAATCGACAATTGCAAAGCATTTCAACGCTATCCTTATCCCAAACAAGGGCAAGGTCTACTCCAACGGGATAGATACATCGGACGAGAGCAAGCTTTTCGACATTCGCCAGCATATCGGTATGGTTTTTCAGAACCCCGATAATCAGATCGTTGCGACTATCGTTGAGGAAGATGTTGCTTTCGCCCTTGAAAATATGGGCGTTCCGCAGAAAGAGATGCGTGAGCGTGTTGATGATGCGCTCCGCTCGGTCAATATGTATGAATACAAGGATCATTCGCCGAACCAGCTTTCGGGCGGTCAGAAGCAGCGTGTCGCCATCGCCGGCATAATCGCTATGCGCCCCGACTGCATCGTTATGGACGAGCCTACTGCGATGCTCGACCCGAACGGACGAAAGGAAGTTATGAAAACTATTAAAAAGCTGAACAAGGATTTCGGCATAACGATAGTTCTTATCACGCACTATATGGACGAGGCGGCTCTTGCTGACAGGATAATCGTAATGGACAACGGAAACATCGTTACTGAAGGTGTACCCAAGGATATTTTCTCGCAGGTGGAAAAAATGAAAACGCTCGGACTTGATGTTCCGCAGGTAACGGAGCTTATGTATATGCTCGGTAAAGAGGGACTTCCGTCCGATACACATATTATAAATGCAGAAGAATGTACCGAAGCTTTATACAAGCTTTTGTCAAATGCTTGAAAATCAAACCGCATAAATGAAATATTACCGCAGTAAAAGCGGAATGTATTCAACGGAGGCTATTCAATGGCAATTATCAAAACCGAAAACCTAACCTACACTTACAGCGTCGGAACTCCATTCGAGAAAACCGCTGTAAATAATGTAAACCTTGAAATTGAAGAGGGCGAGCTTGTCGGCATCATCGGACACACGGGTTCGGGCAAGTCAACGCTCATTCAGCATCTCAACGGACTTATCAAGCCGACCTCGGGCAAAGTCATCATTGACGGGCAGGATATATGGAGCAAAGATATCAAGCTCCGTGATGTTCGCTTCAAGGTCGGACTTGTTTTCCAGTATCCCGAATATCAGATATTTGAGGAAACTGTTTACAAGGATATCGCATTCGGTCCTAAAAATATGGGACTTGATGATAAAGAGATAGAAAGACGAATTTACGAAATAACCGATCTTCTCGGACTTGGCAGGGATAATCTCAAAAAGTCGCCGTTCGAGCTTTCGGGCGGTCAGAAGCGCCGTGTTGCTATTGCAGGCGTAATGGCTATGCAGCCGAAGGTTCTCATTCTTGACGAACCGACAGCGGGACTTGACCCCAAGGGCAGAGATATCATTCTTGAACAGATAAAGGAATACCACAGAAAAACGCAGTCTACCGTTCTTCTCGTTTCGCACAGTATGGAAGACGTTGCGAAGTTTGCGACAAAAATTCTCGTTATGGATCATTCAGAGGTTTTCTGCTATGACACGCCGCCGAAGGTTTTTATGCAGGCTGATGAGCTTACCAAGATAGGTCTTTCCGTTCCGCAGGTGACAAAGGTTTTTCTTGCGCTGCGTGAAAAAGGCATCGACATTCGTTCCGATGTTTACACGACCGAATTCGCTGTAAAAACTATCAAGGAATACCTTGCAGGACATAGGAGATCGTTAAATGCTTAAGGATATCACAATCGGACAGTATTTCCCGGGTAATTCCGCCGTTCATCGGCTCGACCCGAGATTCAAGATAATAATAACCGCCGTTTTCATCGTTTCGCTTTTCTGTGCGGACAACTTTCTCGGACTGCTCATAAGCTGTGTTTTTATGCTTATATCGTTCCTTATCTCGAAAATTCCGCTGAAGCTTATGATGAAGAGCATAAAGCCTATCGTGCCTATCATAATTTTCACGACAGTGCTTAATCTTTTCTTCCTCGATGGAGTTACGCTTTTTAAGCTTGGATTTCTGAAAATAACCTACGAGGGCGTTCGCACATCGGTATTTATGATAATACGAATTATTGCGCTCATTATGGGGTCTTCGCTGCTGACCTATACGACATCTCCTATCACTCTCACAGATGCTATTGAAAGGCTTATGTCGCCGCTTGCGAAGATACATCTTCCCGTTCACGAGCTGGCGATGATGATGACTATTGCGCTCCGTTTTATCCCTACGCTTATTGAAGAAACGGACAAGATAATGTCTGCGCAGAAAGCGCGCGGTGCTGATATGGAAAGCGGAAATCTTATGCAAAGGGCAAAGGCTCTCACGCCGATACTTATTCCCCTTTTCGTTTCGGCTTTCCGACGTGCGGAGGAGCTTGCGCTCGCAATGGAGTGCCGCTGTTATCACGGCGGTGAGGGCAGGACACGCTTAAAGGAACTTAAATCGACTGCGGCTGACTATACTGCACTCGGACTTTCGTTCGTATTTCTTGATGCGGTAATTCTTATGAACATTATTTTCGGCTAAAAGGTGAACTTATGCGCAACTTAAAATGCACAATGTCATACAGAGGAACGGCTTATCACGGCTTTCAGAGCCAAAACAACGCTGTTGCCATTCAGGATATACTCGAAGAACGTCTGTCCTATCTTACTCACGGTGATGTAAAGGTCAACGGCTGTTCACGGACGGACAAGGGCGTTCATGCTAATGAGTTCTGCTTCAACTTCAAGACGGAACACCCTATCCCCTGCAATAACATTATAAGGGGGATCAATTCGCTCCTGCCCGATGATATCGCCGTTCATACCTGCGAAGAAGCCAATGATGATTTTCACGCACGTTTTTCCTGCACGGGCAAGGAATATGTTTATCTTATGCTGAACCGACCGACCAAAGACCCTTTTACTTCCGACCTTGCACTGCATTATCCATATAAGCTTGATGTTTCGCTACTTGACCGATGTGCGCAGAGCTTTGTCGGTACGCACGATTTCACATCTTTCTGCGGAACTGCGAACATTAAAGAAAACTGCACAAGGACAATTGAGTATTTTTGCGTACAGAATGATGAAAGTTTTGTGAGATTTATTGTAAAAGGCGACGGTTTCCTGTATAATATGGTCAGGATAATGGTCGGAACACTTATCTTTATAAATGAGGGCAAGATCGCCCCTGACGGGATCGAAGATATCCTGAACAAAAAGGACAGAAATTATGCAGGAAAGACCGCAGCACCATACGGACTTTATCTGAACAGGGTTTTTTACTGATAATGGGGATATATGACTTGAAAGGAATAGAAAAATGGCTGTAACTGATGTTTCCGATCTTAAAAAAAGACGGCAGAGAAAGAAATTTGGCCGCTTTTTAAAGAAATTCATCATAATTTTCATACTCGCTCTGGCGGTAGTTCTGCTTATATTCACAAAAAGCTCATGGTACCCGAAGCTTGACGGAATTCTTACAAAGATACCCGTTGCCGAGAACCCGACCGAGCTTGCGGGCGGAAACTTCCCTATCGCTATCGAGGGCGGTGCTGCTTATCAGCTTGAAGCAGTTGACAACGCTGTCGCTGTGCTTGACGATTCGCACTATTTTGTATATGATACGAACGGAAAGAACATTTTCACCCAGCAGCACACTATGGCGAACCCGATACTTACAGCTTCGCCGAAAAAAGCGCTCATCTACGACATCGGCGGCAATTCTTTCAGCCTTATGAGCAAATACAAGTGCATATACAAAGTTGATACCGACTACCCTATCCTGCTTGCGAAGCTCAGCAGCAATGACAAGGCGGCTATCGTGACTAAAGACGACAAGTTCCTTGCGGTAATGAAAATTTACGACGGAACGGGCAAAAACATCTTCAACTACAGCTCGATAGAGCGCATTATCGATGTAACATTCACAAGCGACAGCAGCGGATGCTATATCACGACTATCGGTTCAAAAGACGGCGTTCTCGTTTCAAAGATACTTTATTACCGCTTCGACAAGATAGACTATGACGATCTTGGAAACCCTATGCCGATATGGCAGACGGAGTATCTTGAAACGCTTGCGGTTTCGGTAAGGCTTTTCGGAAACAATAAGATAGTTGTTTTCGGTGACAGCTTATGTGCGGCTTATGATACAGACGGACAGCTTCTTTCTACATATCAGTATACCCGTGACCTTACGGGATTTGACTCGAACAGCAAGATCGCTGCGCTCGTTTTCAACAACACTGAACAGCGAAGCTCCGAGATCGTTATGATCGACAGCGAAACGGGCGAAGAAAAAACTTTCGACATGGATTTTATCGTAAACAGTATCCATGTTTACGATTCGGAGGTCTATGTTCACAATAACCGAGACATTATCGCATACAATATACTTGGAGAAGAGGTTTCAAGTGCAGAGCTTTCGGAGGATTATGATGATTTCCGAAAGCTTGGCAGCAATGTTTTTCTCCTTGGATATGATACTATTAATAAAATAGATTTTAATTGATCACTAAGGAACAGCAATGGCTTTTATTTCAGAACATATACTTGACATAATCACGGTACTTCTTATAATCATCATAACCTATTCGGGATATAAAAAAGGTATCCTGCGAATGGTAATATCACTTGCAAGCTTCTTTTTTTCGGCGGCTATCGCAAGCTTCGTGAGCAATGTAACATACGAATATGTGTATTTCAACATTGTTCAGCCATCGGTAATGGAATATATCGAAGCTGAAGCCGACAAGCTTTCCGAAGAATACTCGCAGGAAAAGCTGCTTGAAAAATTCGGTGTAAAGCTCCCCGACAGTGAAGATGTCCCCGACATTGAAATGCCGGACTTGACGAATGAAGAAATAAGTGGTAAACTTAACAGTATATTCAAGGAATACTGCGGCAGGATAACCGGATCTCTGAACGGAGTTATCCCCGAAGAGATACTCGAAAGTGCCGATAAATACCTTGAAAATAATAAGATAAACAAAGAAAAAGCTCTTGAAGCGCCCGAAAATATAAAGGATTCCGCAGTAACGCTTATTGAAGCGGAGATCGTGCGTCCCGTTATGCTGCGAACAGTCAAAAATGTGATATTTTTTGTGGCTTTTGCGGTCATTGGCATTATTTTTTCAATGCTTTTACGGGCGGTCAGGGTGATAAGGCGCATTGATGCAATAAAAAAACCTGATTCTTTCTTTGGAGGAGTGCTTGGAGCAATATACTCGATTTTAACGATCACAGCAATTTCGCTGCTTTGCAGCATATTTATAAAGCTTACGGCAAACGGAAACTCTGTTCTGAACACAGACGTTATTGAAAAGACATACATTTTCAAACACGCATATTCTATGAGCTTCGTTCTGCTCACGGCTTTATTCAAATAAAAGTTTGGAGGACACTAAATGCTTTGTACAAGATGTAAGAAAAGGACAGCTGTGGTATTTATTACGGCAATACAGGGCGAAGAAAATCACAATGAGGGTCTTTGCCTTGTATGCGCCAAACAGCTTGGAATACCGCAGGTAAAAGAATATATGGATCAGATGGGAATGACCGATCAGGACGTTGAGGAGATCTCCGACGAGCTTACGGACATCACCGAAAATGACGACGGCGGCTTTTTCAAAAAGGGTGGAACGGCAGGCTTCCCGAACTTTCTCCAGAACCTTATGGGAGGACTTCCAAAGAGCTTTGAAGCCTTTGCAAAGTCTGAACCGAACGGTGAAGAGGACAGCACCTCGGGCGAAACTGTTTCCGAAGAGACCGAGAAGAAGAGCAAAGGTCCCCGTCAGAGAAAGATGAAGTCGCTCGAAACCTACTGCGACAACCTTTCGCAGAAAGCTGAGGACGGCAAGCTCGACCATATCGTTGGCAGAGATAAAGAGATCGCACGCACAATTCAGATACTTTCACGCCGACAGAAAAACAATCCCTGCCTTATCGGTGAACCGGGTGTCGGCAAAACCGCTATCGCCGAGGGTATTGCGCAGAAGATCGCTGCAGGCGAAGTTCCTTTCAACCTCAAAGACAAAAAGGTTTATCTGCTCGACCTCACGGCGCTTATCGCAGGAACACAGTTCCGAGGTCAGTTTGAAAGCCGTATGAAAGCGCTTATCGATGAGATCAAAAACGCAGGAAACATAATTCTGTTCGTTGACGAGATACACAATCTTGTCGGAACGGGCGGTGATAACGAGGGTTCGATGAATGCCGCAAATATCCTTAAGCCTGCCCTTTCACGAGGCGAGGTTCAGGTAATCGGCGCAACGACCTTTAAGGAATACCGCAAATACATCGAAAAGGACAGCGCACTTGAAAGACGTTTCCAGCCCGTTACTGTAAATGAACCGTCCGTAAGCGAGACCGAGCAGGTTCTTCTCGGCATAAGACAGTATTACGAGGAGCATCACAAGGTAAAGATCACGGACGAACTGCTCAGAATGTGCGCAGTTCTTTCGGAACGCTACATCAACGACCGTTTTCTCCCCGACAAGGCTATCGACCTGCTTGACGAAGCCTGTGCTTGCAGAAGCATACGCAGCACGGAACTCAGCAAGCTTGATTCGGTAAAGAAAGAGCTTGAAAAGGAAGAACAGAACGTTGCCGAGATCGAAGAAGCGGCTGAACCCGATTTTGAAAAGCTTGCAAATGCAAAGGCAGAAGTTTTAAGGCTCAAAAAAGACCTTGAAGAAGCCGAAGCCGCTGCCGAAAAGGTTTATGTTACCGAGGAAGATCTTTCAAAGGTAATTGAACTTTGGACAGGAATTCCTGCAAGCAAGGTTGTCGAAAGTGAATACAAGAAGCTTGAAAACCTTGAAAACAAGCTTCGTGAGAAGATAATCGGTCAGGACGAAGCTGTATCACTCGTCTGCAAGGCTATAAAGCGCACAAGAGTACAGCTTTCAAAGCGCCGCAGACCAGCTTCATTCATTTTTGTAGGTCCTACGGGTGTCGGCAAGACCGAGCTTGTAAAGGTGCTTGCGTCCGAGCTTTTTGACGGCACAGACCCGCTTATCCGACTTGATATGACCGAATATATGGAAAAATACTCGGTATCACGTCTTATCGGTTCGCCTCCGGGATATGTCGGCTATGATGAAGCAGGACAGCTCACGGAAAAGGTTCGCAGAAAGCCCTACTCTGTAGTCCTCTTCGATGAAATTGAAAAGGCTCACCCCGATGTAATGAATATCCTGCTCCAGATACTTGACGAGGGCAGAGTTACCGACTCGCAGGGCAGAACTGTAAACTTTGAGAACACTATCATCGTTATGACATCTAATGCAGGTTCAACCGACAAGTCAACGGGTATCGGCTTTAACAAGACCGAATCGGAGGTTTCCAAGGAAAAGTCGATGAAGGCACTTTCCGACTTTCTCCGTCCCGAATTTTTGAGCCGAATTGATGAGATCGTAACATTTGCACCGCTCACAAAGGAAAACTACGAGAGCATCGCTGCACTTATGCTTGACGAGATGAAAGAGCCTCTTGCCGAAAAGGGCATCACGCTCAAATACAGCAAAAAGGCTCTTACAGCTATCGCAGACAAGGCGTTTGGACAGAAGTTCGGCGCTCGTGATATCCGCCGTGTTATTCGTGAAGAGATCGAAGACAAGGTCGCAGAGCTTATCATAACAAGCACAGCTGACCCATTCAAGACGATAAAGATCGGCGAGAAAAAAGGCGAACTCGAAATTACAACAGAATAAAAATCGAGGGGACAGCTTTCATTTTTGAGCTGTCCCCTTTACATTTTATGAGCAGAAAATTTTCTCAAAAAAACCGAAAAAATTTGAAAAAAAGTATTGACATTTAGTATTGTATATGGTATAATAAATAACGTTGTCAGGGAAGACATTATGCGAGTGTAGTTCAATGGTAGAACACTAGCCTTCCAAGCTGGTTGCGTGGGTTCGATTCCCATCACTCGCTCCACTTTTCCCTGACATAATAAATGTGCATCATTAACTCAGCTGGATAGAGTAACTGCCTTCTAAGCAGTAAGCCACTGGTTCGAATCCAGTATGATGCACCATATGGTGGGTGTAGCTTAGTTGGTTAAAGCGTCGGATTGTGGTCCCGAAGATCGTGGGTTCGAATCCCATCTCCCACCCCACCAAAACTGTTTAAACGAGAGTTTAGACAGTTTTTTATATGTAAATAAAAGCACATCAATACAAAACTGTATTTGATGTGCTTTTTATATAGCCTGTATTTTCAATTGCCTGCAAAGATGAATGTTGATAGCATAAAATCAAACTTTATACTAAACACCAATTAAAAACTATACAAAAAATCAAGCAAAAACCATATAT
>URTF01000082.1 GCA_900550695.1 uncultured Ruminococcus sp. | reverse complement strand
GCTTGATTTTTTCCAAATTTTAAATGGTGTTTAGTATAAAATTGACAGAATATGAATATTTTAGCACATAACTGTTCTATAATAATATAAAAGTGTTATTCTGAACAGATAAATGGTGTTTATTTTGGAGTTTAAATTATGCTTACAAGAATTTTGACAGCTATTGTCGGGATCACTATTGGAGTGATAGTAGTTCTTTTGGCTGATACGATCGTTTTTGAGATATCGATCGCTGTTTTGTCATTCCTTATTGTTTATGAACTGCTTTCCAACTGCAAATGCCTGCAATACAAAGTCCACAGTGTGGTTTGTCTTGGTTATGCGGCGGCACTTCCGTTTTTGACGAACTTTTGCAGCATCAATGTGATCTATATCGTTGCAGCTGTTTGTACTCTGGTCATGTTAGTCGGATTTATTGCATATCATAAAACGTTAAGCTTTGATAAGCTTTGCTTTATGATAGCATCAACGGTGCTTAGCTCTGCGGCGATGAGTTGTCTTGTTATCCTCAACAGAATGGACAAGACGCACGGTGCATTTTATGTTGTGCTTTGTCTTGCGGCTGCTTGGCTCAGTGACGGAGCTGCATATTTTGTGGGAACATTCTTCGGAAAGCATAAGCTTTGTCCAGAGATATCACCTAAAAAAACTATTGAGGGTGCTGTTGGCGGCGTTGTAGGAAACATAATCATACTTTATATTTTCGTTATCGTTTATACAATGATAATGCATTCCAAAGGCTATGAATTTTCTGCGAACTATGTTTGGACGGGAATTGTCGGACTGATAACAAGCCTTTTGAGTATGGTCGGTGATCTTTCGGCTTCGCTTATAAAACGTCAGAACAATATAAAGGATTTCGGTAAAATAATGCCCGGTCACGGCGGAGTGCTTGACCGTTTCGACAGTGTTCTTGTCGTTGCGCCGTTTATGGCACTTGTTTTTAAATATTTTGCAATTTTCAATTAATGTTTAGGGTATGCAAAACAAGCATACCCTAAAATTGATTTTTGGGAGTGAGCTTTTTTATAAATGAAAACAATATCTCTTATCGGTTCGACAGGTTCTATAGGTGAACAGACGCTTGATGTTTGCCGAAAGCATAATATCAAAATCAAAGCTCTTGCTGCGGGCAGCAGTGTAAAACGTCTTGCGGAGCAGGCGCATGAATTCAAACCGGAATATATCTGCATTTTTGATGAAAGCAAATATTCAGAATTGAAAGCACTCACCGCTGATATTGACGTTGAGATCGGCTGCGGTATGGAAGGACTTTGCCAAGCAGCCATTATTGAAGCTGATAAATTCGTCAATTCGGTAGTCGGAATGGTCGGACTTTTGCCAACGCTCAAAGCAATCGAAGCAGGCAGAGATATTGCTCTTGCAAATAAAGAAACTCTTGTTGCAGGCGGTGAGCTTGTAATGAAAGCAGCTGCCGAAAAGGGTGTAAAAATATATCCTATCGACAGCGAACACTCGGCCATATTCCAATGTCTGCAGGGCAATGACCGTAAAGAACTTCGCAAAATTATCCTCACAGCTTCTGGAGGTCCTTTCTTCGGCAGAACAAAAGATGAACTGAGAGATGTTTCTCCTGCCGATGCGCTCAAACACCCTAACTGGAGTATGGGAAACAAAATAACTATCGATTCCGCAACTCTTATGAACAAGGGTCTTGAATTCATCGAAGCAAAATGGCTGTTTGGTGTGTCACCCGAACAGATTGAAATTGTCGTGAACCGAGAGAGTATACTTCATTCGGCAGTTGAATATAATGACTATTCAGTTATCGGACAGCTCGGAACTCCCGATATGAAAATACCTATCCAGTATGCTCTTTTATATCCTGACAGAGTTGACTGCGATGTAAAGCCTTTGTCACTTACAGACTGCGGAACGCTTACATTCTTCAAACCCGATTATGAAACATTCGATTGCCTTTCTGCTGCGATAAAAGCCATAAAGCTTGGCGGTGCTTATCCTTGCATCGTGAACAGCGTAAACGAAGAAGCGGTTCGGCTGTTCCTCAATGGGAAGATATCATTCCTTAGAATTGGTGAGCTTGCGATGGAAGCACTTGAAGAATTCAAGTTGGCAGACATTACTTCATACGATGATGTAGCTGCTGCAGATGCCGCTGCAAGAGAATTCGTTTATAGGAGAGTACAGCTTTAATGAAAACATTTTTATCGATCATCATCGGCATTTTCATATTCGGCATCATTGTTATCGTACACGAATTCGGTCACTATATCACTGCAAAGCTATGTAAGGTAAGGGTGACGGAATTTGCGATAGGAATGGGTCCTGTTATATATCAGAAAAAGGGCAAAGAAACGACTTTTTCGCTCAGACTTCTTCCGCTTGGAGGTTTTTGCTCTATGGGAGAGGACGAGGATTCGGACGACCCGAATTCGTTCAGAAAAAAGCCTGTCCCTGCAAAAATGGCTGTTATTCTCGCAGGCGCATTTATGAATCTTGTTCTGGGATTTGTTATTTCTATCGTTGCAATGCTTGTGAGCGGTGTTGGCGTTTCTTCAAAAATAGTTTATTTTGATGAAGATGCTGTAAGTCCGAGTTATGGTTTGCAGTTAGATGATACTATTGAAAAGATAAACGGAACAAAGATCTTTACCGCCCGTGATATCACCTATCTTTTAAGCACGGACGATGACGGCATCGTTGATTTTACTGTTAAGCGCAGCGGTGAAACGGTCGAGCTTAACGGCGTTCAGTTCCCGATGATGACAGATGAAGCAACGGGAAAATCCACGCTTAAATATGATTTCAAGGTTCTTGCCGAAAAAATAACGATAAAAAATATCGTTCCATACGCCTTTAATAATGCTGTTTACTGCGGAAGAATCGTTCTGATGTCGCTCCGTGATCTTGTTACGGGAAAATATGGTCTGAACGACCTGCAGGGGCCTGTCGGTATTGTCACGACTATCGGTTCATCTGTCACGGAGGCAGGGCTTGACTGGGATTTTCTGCTTCAGCTTGCGTCGCTTATCACGATAAATATCGGAATTTTTAATCTTCTCCCTATACCTGCGCTTGACGGCGGACGCTTTGTATTTCTTATTATCGAAGCGATACGCAGAAAGCCTATGAAAGCCGAAACCGAGGGAATGATTCATTTCGTCGGACTTGCGCTTCTTATGCTGCTGATGATAGCCGTAACATTCAATGATGTAAAAAATATTTTTGTTGACCGCTGAAAACGGAGGAGCTTATGCGTAAAGTCAAACCCGTAAAATTAAAAGATCTGACCTTTGACGGAAAGAAAATTTACGTTCAGTCGATGCTGAATACTCCGTCTTATGATATAGAAGCAAGCATTCGTCAGGCAAAACGCCTTGAAGAGGCAGGCTGTGACATAATCAGAGCCGCAATTCCCGATGAAAAAGCTCTTGAGCTTATCCCTGCAATAAAAAAAGAGGTTTCCGTGCCGCTCGTTGCAGATATTCATTTTGATTATCAGCTTGCATTGAAAAGTGCTGAACTCGGTATAGATAAAATCCGCATAAATCCGGGAAATATCGGCGGTCAGGACAGGGTAAAAGCTGTTGCTGAAATTTGCAGACAGAAAAATATACCTATAAGAATAGGCGTGAACTCGGGGTCGCTTGAAAGAGAAATTCTTGCAAAATACGGTGCTCCCACCGCCGAAGCGCTCGTAGAAAGTGCACTCGGTCACGCAAAGCTGCTTGAACAGTGCGATTTTGATGATATTGTTATTTCTATAAAATCTTCGGACGTAAAAACGATGATAGATGCATATCGCCTGCTTGCGCAGAAATGCGAATATCCGCTTCACTTGGGCGTTACCGAAGCAGGAACGGCACGAATGGGACTTATCAAATCCGCTGTCGGAATCGGTTCACTTCTTTGTGACGGCATCGGCGAAACTATCCGTGTTTCGCTTACCGCTGATCCGGTCGAAGAAGTTTACGCAGCGAAGGACATTCTTAAAGCTGTAGGCAAGGGGAGCGGTGTGAAGCTTGTTTCCTGCCCGACCTGCGGAAGAACAAGAATCGACCTTATTTCGCTTGCACAAAAAGTTGAAGCTGCTATAAAAGATCTTGACAAGGATATAACCGTTGCTGTTATGGGCTGTGTTGTCAATGGACCCGGGGAGGCTCGTGAAGCCGATATAGGGATCGCAGGCGGTGACGGCTGTGCAGTCTTATTCAAAAAGGGCGAAGTTATAAGAAAGATACCCGAAGATAAAATCCTTGAAGAGCTTATCGCCGAGATAAAAGCTGTTGAAAACGACTGACCGCATATTTAGGAGTTGAAATAATTGCTTATAAAAGAGCTTTTTTCGGAATATACCGAGCTGATACCGAATTCGATCGGCAGGGGAGATATTCTGAAACTGCAATATACACCCAATTTTTCGGATATATATATTTATGCTTCGTTCGCTCAGCTTCAAAGCGGCGAATACATAGCCGACTTTGAAAACGGACTTGGAAAAGCGCTCAATACTGCCGTAAGTCTGATTTGCAGATATGCGCCGAACCTTTTCAGCGACAAAGCACTGCCTGAGCTTGTTGTTCAGCTGAAAAAGAAAATTTCGCTCATAAACGGCTGTTTCAAGGGTGCGATGTACAGCATAGATGATAGGGATAAAAAGGTCATTATTGCGATCAAAGGTGCAGGTGCGGATATGCTTATAAAGGCAGGCTTTGAGCGTGAAATGTCAAGAATTATCCGTGAATACTTTCAGGTCGAGTATTCTGTCGAGCTTAAATCACTTTCTACCGCAGAAAATCGGCATGAGAACTATCAGCGTGACGTTGAAGCTTATATGGCAAGTATGCCGATACCCGATGCTCCGCCGACCGATCCTTTTGCAGCGTTTGATACGGAAATTTCCGCTGATAATATCGTAACGCTTGACTATAAGGATCTGCCGATACTTTCCGAAAATGCAGAAATTCTGAGAGGACGAAAGATCGAAGCTCCTCCCGTGAACATTGCAGATATTCAGGGAAAGGTCAGCAATATCGTTATCTGGGGCGATGCTTTTGACTACAAGGAGAAAGAAATTCGCACCAAAAACGGAGAAAAACGAGTTGTCAGCCTCAGCATCACAGACTATACAAGTTCGATCTCGATAAAAAGCTTTGAAAATAAGGACGATGAAAATATTCTTGCAAAATTTGCAAAGGGCGGAACTGTTCTTGTAAGAGGACGAACCGAATTTGATACATTTGAAAATGAGCTTGTTTTCAAAGCAAACGACATAATGAAAGTACAGCGTGTTGAAAAAACAGACAGCGCCGAAACAAAGCGTGTCGAGTTACATATGCACTCGAATATATCAATGATGGACGCAATAACTCCAGTTTCAAAGCTTATCAAACGTGCATTCAAGTGGGGACACAAGGCTATCGCAATAACAGACCACGGCGTTGTTCAGGCTTTCCCCGAAGCAAGCTCTACCGTTGCGGATATACGCAAAGGCGGCGGTGATTTCAAGGTGATTTACGGCTGTGAAGCTTATTCGGTAAACGACTGTACCGAAGCTGTCCGTTTATTCCGTGACAAGGACATAAAGGACGAGCTTATCGTGTTCGACCTTGAAACGACGGGTTTCAATGCCGAAGCTGAACGAATCATTGAAATAGGTGCGGTGAAAGTCCGCAACCTTGAAATTGAAGAATCATTTCAGACCTTTGTAAACCCGGGAAAAGATATTCCCGAAAGAATAACGAAGCTCACAAGCATCACTAACGATGATGTAAAGGACGCTCCCTCGCAGGAAGAGGCACTTCGCCAATTTATTGAATTCTGCGGAGAAGCCCCCGTACTTATAGCACATAACGCAGGATTTGACTGTTCGTTTATCGAAGCAGGCTGCCTGCGATACGGTATCGAATTTCATTTCACAATGGTAGATACTGTTGTAATGAGCCGAAGTATGCTTCCCGAACTGAAACGCCACAAGCTTGACAGCGTTGCAAAAGAATTAAAGCTCGGCGAATTTGACCACCACCGTGCAGATGACGATGCTAAAATGCTCGCGAGAATTTTCGTTAAGCTTGCAGCAAGGCTTGTTGCCGAAAAGGGTGTACAGCGAATTTCGGAGATAAACGCCTGCGTTAAAGACGTTGACCCGAGATTGCTCAAAATGTATCACCAGATAATTCTTGTAAAAGATGCTATCGGACTGAAAAATCTCTATAAGCTTATTTCATTCAGCAACCTCAAATATTACCGCCGCCGTCCGAGAATCCCTATATCGGAGGTTATGAAGCACCGTGAGGGTCTTATTCTCGGAAGTGCCTGCGAAGCAGGTGAGCTTTTCACTGCAATAAAAGACGGACGTCCGTGGGACGAAATAAAAGAGATCGCAAGCTTTTACGATTATCTTGAAATTCAGCCGGTCGGAAACAACGAGTTCCTGATTCGTGACCCCGATCAGCCGTCAATAAACACTATTGAAGACCTGCAGGAACTCAATAAAAAGGTCGTTAAAGTCGGCGATGAACTCGGAATACCTGTTGTTGCGACCTGCGACGTTCATTTTATGGACAAGTCCGATGCTATTTTCCGAAGGATCTTACAACAGGGTGGTCTTAAAATGGCTGACGCTGCGAATCAGCCGCCGCTTTATCTTAGAACTACCGATGAGATGCTTGAAGAATTCGCATATCTCGGAAAGGAAAAGGCCTATGAGGTCGTTGTAACGAATACGAACCTTATTGCAGATATGGTCAACCCCGATATTGTACCGATACCACCCGGAACATTCACGCCTGAAATTGAGGGAGCAGAAGAAGACCTTCAGCGCATCACCTGGGCGAGATGCAAGGAAATTTACGGCGACCCACTGCCCGAACTCGTTGAAAAGCGACTTGACAAGGAGCTGACATCTATTATAAAGCACGGCTTCTCTGTGCTTTATATGATCGCACAGAAACTCGTTGCGAACTCAAACGAACACGGATACCAAGTTGGTTCGAGAGGTTCGGTAGGTTCTTCGTTCGTTGCATCAATGGCAGGAATTTCGGAAGTTAATCCGCTTCCGCCGCACTACATCTGCCCGAAATGCAAGCACAGCGAATTCATCACGGATGGTTCGATAAGCTCAGGCTTTGACCTGCCGCCAAAGGATTGTCCGAACTGCAATATCCCTATGAACCGAAACGGTCACGATATCCCGTTTGAAACGTTCCTCGGCTTTGACGGCGACAAAGCGCCTGATATCGACCTTAACTTCTCGGGCGAATATCAGACCTTTGCGCATAAATACACGGAAGAGCTGTTCGGCGTTGACAACGTATTCAAGGCAGGAACGATCGGCTCGGTCGCAGACAAGACCGCTTACGGTTACGTTATGCATTACCTTGAAGAAACGGGACAGACTGCAACAAAGGCAGAGATATCCCGACTTACTATCGGCTGCACGGGCATAAAGCGAACAACTTCGCAGCACCCCGGAGGAATGGTCGTTGTACCGTCAAAATTTGAGGTATACGACTTCACCCCCGTTCAGCACCCTGCGGATGACCCCGAATCCAATTTTATAACAACGCACTTCGACTTCCATTCACTTCATGATACTATTCTTAAACTTGACGAACTCGGACACGATGTGCCGACGCTCTATAAGCATCTCGAAGACCTCACGGGAATAAAGACCGATGATATCTTCCCGGGCGATGAAAAGGTCATGAGCCTTTATACTTCCACCGATGCTTTGGGCGTCACCCCCGAACAGATAGACAGCCTTACGGGAACGCTTGCTATCCCTGAAATGGGTACAGGCTTTGCCCGTCAGATGCTCATGGACGCACAGCCGAAGAAATTCTCCGACCTTTTGCAGATATCGGGACTTTCGCACGGTACTGACGTTTGGCTCGGCAATGCGCAGGATCTTATCAAAAACGGAACTTGTACGATCTCCGAAGTTATCGGCTGCCGTGACGGTATTATGACATATCTTATCTATCACGGAGTTGAACCGAAAACGGCGTTCAAAATAATGGAGATCACCCGAAAGGGCAAAGCGCCTAAGCTGCTCACGGAAGAAATGAAACAGGATATGCTTGCTCACGATGTTCCGCAGTGGTATATTGACAGCTGCTTAAAGATCAAGTATATGTTCCCGAAAGCCCACGCCGCAGCTTACGTTATTTCCGCGAACCGACTTGCTTGGTTCAAGGTATATTATCCGCTTGCTTTCTATGCGACGATATTTACCGTACGAGGCGAAGATTTTGACGCTGAATCGGCAGTTGCAGGAAAAGAAGCGGTTCGCTACCGTCTTGACGAACTCAAGAAAAAGGGCAATGACCGTTCGGCAAAGGAAACCTCCACAATGGATATGCTCATGATAATAAATGAGATGATGCAGCGTGGCTATGAATTTCTGCCGATAGATATATACAAGTCGCACGGTACGGATTACACAATTGAGGACGGCAGGATAAGACTTCCGTTCTGTGCTGCGGCAGGCATTGGCGCAAACGCAGGAACAGCTATTTATGAAGCCGTTCAGCAAGGTCCGTTGCTTTCGATAGATGAACTGCAGGAGCGAAGCGGTGCAACAAAGACCGTTATCGAAATTCTTGAATCTATTGGCGCAATGGGTGATCTGCCGAAATCTGACCAGATGAGCCTGTTTTAATACTAAACACCAATAAAATACAGGAAAAAATCTGCGCCGAAATCCTATATA
>URTF01000081.1 GCA_900550695.1 uncultured Ruminococcus sp. | reverse complement strand
ACCAAGGGCTTTGCCCTCTGGACACCCACCACCCTTTAAACAAAGCGAAATTCTTTCAGAATTAACGTAAACTTTGTTTTTTAGAACGAACCAAGATACTTTTTCTGCTCTTCGGAAAGCGAATCTATCTCCATTCCCCAGAACTTTATCTTGCGGCGTGCGACCTCGTTGTCGATGTATTTCGGAACATCGACTGTCATTCCGTCTGCGCCGATATTTCCCTTGTTTTTTACAAGATGAAGTGCGGAAAGTGCCTGAATTGCAAAGCTCATATCCATTATCTCGGCAGGGTGACCGTCACCTGCGGCGAGGTTCACAAGTCTGCCCTCGGCGATAACGTTGACAGTGTTTCCGTTGGAAAGCTTATAGCCCATAATGTTCTTTCGTGCGACCTTTGACTCAACGGCAATTCTGCGGAGAGCGGCAACATCGACTTCAACATCGAAATGTCCTGCGTTGCAGCAGATTGCGCCGTCCTTCATAAGATAGAAATGCTCCTCGGTGATAACATCACGGCATCCTGTTACGGTGATGAAGAAATCGCCGACCTTTGCGGCTTCGCTCATCTTCATTACCTTAAAACCGTCCATTACGGCTTCCATTGCCTTTATCGGGTCAACCTCGGTAACGATAACTTCTGCGCCAAGTCCCTTTGCGCGCATTGCAACGCCCTTGCCGCACCAGCCGTAGCCGGCAACAACAACGTTCTTTCCTGCAACGATAAGGTTGGTCGTGCGGTTGATACCGTCCCAGACGGACTGACCCGTGCCGTAACGGTTGTCGAAAAGGTGCTTGCAGTCGGCGTTGTTTACAAGAACCATCGGGAATTTGAGTTCCTTTGCCTTGTCCATTGCGATAAGACGGATAATGCCCGTTGTGGTCTCCTCACAGCCGCCGATAACATCGGCAATTTTGTCCTTGTATTCGGTGTGGATAAGGTGAACGAGGTCGCCGCCGTCATCGATGATGATGTTCGGACCTGCCTCGATGACCCTTGATGTGTGACGGTGGTACTCTTCATCGGTAGCATCGTACCAAGCGAAAACGTTAAGTCCGTCATGAACGAGCGCAGCCGCAACATCGTCCTGCGTGGAGAGCGGATTGCTGCCCGTGACGTACATCTCAGCACCGCCTGCCGCAAGGACTTTGCAAAGGTAAGCCGTCTTTGCTTCAAGATGTACCGAAAGAGCGATCTTCACGCCTGCAAAAGGCTTTGTTTCGGAAAATTCCTTTTCAATGCTGCGCAAAAGAGGCATATTAGCCTTTACCCAGTCAATTTTTATCTCGCCGTCCTGCCAAAGTTCGGGATCTCTTATCTCACTGTTCATATTTTTATTCCTTTCGTTTTAAAATAAGTGGGAAATCGGGACGGAAAACCCGTCCCCAACAGCAAATGCCGTAAATTAACAAAATACAATAATTACGCATTACGCATTACGAATTACGCATTAATAATTCCCTGCCTCTTCGGGTACTTTGTCCGATTGCTGTATGCCGAGAAGAGTGTATTCGTCACCACGCTTCTGAACGATGTAGTTCACATATTTTTCGGGCTTGGGCGTTTCATCACCCGTGAGCGTGAGCCACGCAGGCGTTGGCGAAACATAACCGACAGTTATAGTGTAGCTTTCGCCGACCCTCGTTATGTCCTCAATGTAAGGGGAGTAGGTGAAGTATTTCGGGTTTGCAGGTATTCGGTAGGACTTTATATCCTCGTTGTAGTAAAACTGAATGTCCGCACCGAGAATGGACTGATGCTTTATCGAAAGTCCCGTTCCGAAGAGCTTCGCCGCATGCTGTTCAACATCAAGCTCGGGAACGATTATCATATCGAAGTCCGAGTCGTACTTGCTCTTGTCCTCGTAAAGAATTATATCCCAGATTGCCGCCGTTATCACAGTGTCACTGCGAAGCTTTACGCTCTGTCCGAACGGCGCAGGGTCGCATATTACAACGGGGTAGATAAAGCGCGCAAATTCGGTCTTTTGCTGAGTGTTGTCGGCGAACGCTTTTATCTTGTCAACGGTGAAGTTCACAGTCGAAAAAAGTCCTATCACCGCAAGTATCATCATCATTGCACCGAGGATAAGATAACCCTTTCGCTTGCCGCCCTTGCCGAGGTCGGGCATCTCAGGCTCGGGTTCAGCCATTGTCAGCTCCGCAAGCTCCTCCGTCTGCTCGCCGAGAGCATCGTCAAACATCCTGCGTATGCTTTCGATAGATTCATCAAGCTTTTTTTCCGGCTTTTTCTTTTCCGAAGCGGTCGGCTCTTTTGCAGGCTTTGGCTCTTTGGGAGCTTTGGGTGCTTTCGCAGACTTCGGCGGCTTTGCTTTTTTCTTCTTTTTTCCGTTTGATTTTACATAGCTGTCGTAGTCAAAAATGTCCTTGTCCTTATTATCGTTATTGTTCATAAAATCACCTTGAAATAATTCTGCACTGCCGCTCAGGAACGTATCTGACCGTTTCCTCCGATGAGGAATTTCATCGAGGTGAGCTCACGGAGTCCCATAGGTCCTCTTGCGTGAAGCTTCTGGGTCGAAATTCCTATCTCTGCGCCGAGGCCGAACATTCCGCCGTCCGTGAACGCAGTTGAAACGTTGACATAAACTGCCGCCGCATCAATCTCCTTTTGGAAACGTTCAGCGTTCGCAAGGTCGTTTGTAACGATACATTCCGAGTGATGGGTCGTGTATCTGTCAATGTGTGCAATAGCCTCGTCAAGCGACTTTACGACTTTTACCGAGATGATGTAATCGAGGAATTCGGTCGCATAGTCCTCTTCGGTCGCAGGAACAACACTGTCGCCGAGAATAGCCTTTGTGCGCTCGCAGCCCCTTATCTCAACGTGCTTTTCGTCAAGCTTTGCCTTTATCATCGGGAGAAATTCTTCTGCGACATTCTCGTGTACAAGCAGAGATTCAACAGCGTTGCAGACCGAAACACGGCGTGTCTTGCCGTTGTTGACGATGCTCACAGCCATTGGAAGATCAGCCGTTTCATCAACGAAAACGTGACAGTTTCCCGTACCCGTTTCAATTACGGGAACGGTCGCATTCTGCTTGCAGGCACGGATAAGTCCTGCACCGCCTCTCGGGATAAGCACGTCAATGTAGTCGGAGCAGCGCATAAGCTCGTTTGAAACCTCTCTTGAAGTGTCCTCAACGAACTGGATAAGATCCTCGGGGAAACCGACCTTTGCAAGCGCCGACCTCATAATGCTGCAAAGACAGCGGTTCGAGTTGAAAGCCTCCTTGCCGCCTCGGAGGATAACAGCGTTGCCCGATTTAAGGCAAAGTACAGCCGCATCGACCGTAACATTCGGTCTTGACTCAAAAATTATAGCAATAGTGCCGAGCGGAACACGAACCTTTGTGATGCTCATTCCGTTCGGGCGAACGCTGCCGCTTATGACCTCGCCGATAGGGTCTTCAAGCTTGATAACATCGTCAACGCCGTCAGCGATGCCGTTTATTCTGTCGGCGGTAAGGCGAAGTCTGTCCTGCATCGCCTCGCTCATTCCGTTTTCACGGGCAGCGGTAAGGTCAGCGTTGTTGGCGTCAAGTATGATGTCAACGCCCTCTCTCAAAGCGGCGGATATTGCGGCGAGTGCAGCGTTCTTTTCGGCGGTGCTTGCCGTTGCGGCAGCCTTTCTGCAAGCCTTTGCACGGCTGCCGAGTGTTTCAGCGTAATTCATAGCAGTTCCTCCTTAGTTCTTGGCGGTGAAAAGCGTTCCGACCTGCTTTCCGTCAAAAAGATCGTAGAGCTGATCGGGCTTTCTGCCGTTGAGTATCACCATATCAATGCCGCCGTCCATAGCGATCTTGGCAGCGTTGAGCTTCGTTATCATTCCTCCCGTGCCAAGTCCCGAAACAGCGTCGGTAGCAAGCGCACGGATATCATCGTTTATTTCGTGTACAACGGGGATAAGCTTTGCATCGGGGTTCGTGTTCGGGTTGGAGTCGTAAAAACCGTCAATGTCCGAAAGGATTATCAGCAGGTCAGCCTTTGCGATAATAGCCGCATAAGCACCGAGCGAATCGTTCTCGCCGATCTCAAGCTCCAGCTCATCGATAGCGACCGTGTCATTTTCATTGATTACGGGGATAACTCCGTGCGAAAGAAGCTCCTCCATAGTGTTGACGATGTGGTGGCTTCTCGGACCTTCAATGCTGTATTTCGTGAGAAGAAGCTGCGCAACGGTGAGGTTGTACTGACCGAAAAGCTTGTCATACATATACATAAGCTCGCACTGTCCGATAGCTGCACACGCCTGCTTCAAACGAGTTTCCTTTGGGCGTTCGGTCAGACCGAGCTTCGAGCGTCCGAGAGCGATAGAGCCGGACGAAACGAGCGTCAGCTCCTTGCCGCTGTTCTGAATGTCAGCCATTGCCTTTACAAGATTCTCCATTCGACGGATATTGAGCTTTCCCGTGTTGTGTGTGAGCGTGGACGAGCCAAGCTTTATTACCACTCTTTTTTTATCGTTGATGTTAAACATTGTTATTCTCCTTTAAGTAAATTTCCCCGAGCCTTTTCAGATTTTCGATGCCGTCTTTGTCCCAGGTCAGAGTTATCTTAAGTAATCCGCAAGGAAAATCATCGCAAACGCCGCAGAACCGAACGTTGTGTTCACGACAGCATTTGCAGAGCGAACATTCGCTGCTCCACAATTTGACGCATCTTCCGCCGTTGTTGTTGCAGCCTACACATTCGCCGCTTTTGTAATGCTCGCAGCCCGTGCAGTCACCGCCGCAAGCAGTTATATTCGTAAAGTCCATATCAGTTCACCTTGTTTTGCGGTTTTCCTGCGATAAAAGCCGCCAGATTTTCCGCAGCAGCTTTCATCAAGCGTCTGCGTGTGTCAATGGGCGACCAGGCAACGTGCGGAGTTATCATACATTTGTCCGAACCGAGCAGAGGGTCGTCCGCAGCCATCGGCTCCTGCGCAAGCACATCAAGCCCTGCCGCCGCAATTATCTCGTTGTCAAGCGCATACCGCAGATCGGCTTCGTTCACAACAGCACCTCGGGAGGTGTTTATGAGCATAGCAGTCGGCTTGCACTTTTTCAGAAAGTCAATGTCAACAAGTCCGTTCGTTTCGGGCGTGAGAGGGCAGTGCAGAGTGATAAAATCAGCTTGCGAAAGCATTTCGTCAAGCGAAACATATTCAACGCCGTCCTCATTGCGGACAGTGCGTGTGTGAACAAGCACCTTCATTCCGAATGCACGGGCGATACGGGCAACAGCGTGACCTATCCTGCCGAAACCGTAAATTCCGAGGGCTTTTCCGTCCAGCTCAACAGTAGGGTAGTCGAACACCGAGAACGAAGCCGAACGAACCCAGCCGCCGTCCTTGACAAAGCGGTCATAATCGCCTGTCCTGTTGCAGTAGCGGAGAATGTATGCGAAAACCTGCTGCGCCACCGCCATATCGGAGTAAGCAGGAACGTTCGTCACAGCTATCCCCAAACGTGAAGCCGCTTCAAGGTCAACATTGTTGTAACCCGTTGCGCAGATGCCAATGTAGCGCAGATTCGGGCATTTCTCCATAATTTCAGCCGTAAAAGGTGTTTTGTTGCAAAGCACAGCCTCCGCATCACCGATGTTCCCGACTATCCTGTCAACGGGAGTGAGCGGAAACTCACGGACTTCGCCCAATTTATAAATATCATCGAAAGGAATATCGCCACGGGAAACGGAAGCCGCCTCGATCATAAAGCATACCATATAACTTCTGATATTCTGATTTTATATCAATTTTAGCTTCTTTTAGAATTTGGGCAAAATTCCGTCTCATCTTTTCACCTCATTCCACCCGTGCCAGTCCATTCATCAGCATGGGCAGGAGCCCAGTCACGAAGTTCTATCAACTCACGCTTTTCTTCTTCACATTTCTCAGGTTATAGCTCAAGTCGTTCGTGACAACTTCATGCTGAACAGACAACTTATTCCTGCGCACCCTTTTTCAGATTACAATCCCGGCAGAGCATCTGACAGTTATCAGGCGTCGTCTTGCCGCCTTTGCTCCACGGCGTTATATGATCGGCGTGCATCTGCTCAAACTCAAATTCTTCACCACAAATAGCACACTTGTGTCCTTGCTTCTCGTAAGCAGCCAGAGCATCCCGGCGGTCAAAGGAACGGATTGACAGTTTCTTTTCTTCGCCAGTCAACAGGTACTCATAAATACCGGATTTTTTGGTCACATCTTCATCACCCATGAGTCGCTGAATTTCCGTTTCCAGCTTCTTGGGATCAAGGTCTGTCCGCTTGCCGTGCTGATTGTAGAAAAGGCCCCACGGCAGTCCCTTCATTTCTTTGCGCTTCTTCGGGAAAATTGCCTGTACCCAATCGATCACAGAGCGAAAATAGTTCCACAACTGCACCGCGCTGGGGTCATTCTGATGTTCAGCCATGTACGCTTCAATGGTTTTTCCTTCGGCGCTGGCCGCCCAGACAATAGCTGTTTCAAGGTATTCCTGACGGATAGAAGCGCCTTTCAGATAATCGCCAGCCAGCGTACCTGCTGCGCAGCCGGTCTTAGAGAAATACCGCTTTGCGTCAGAAGTCCAGCTGCCGGCATAAACGGCGTTTCGCAGCTCCTGATCAGTCAATTCTTCTCCCGCAATGTTGATGATGCGGAACCACTCAAGTTTTTCGCTGTCCGTACCGTCGCAGGCATACACGAAAAGGGGATAGTCAAGAATCTGTTGCTTCTTGTCGGCTGGCAGGTTATAAAAATACTTATCATCCACAGAGAAAGAGCCGTCCACGTATTCACAGAGAGAGATTGTGCGCTGCTGGCCGTCCAGCACCTCGAACCCATCGGAACCGTCCTCTTTCTTCACCTTACACCAATACATCACGTTGAGTGGTAAGCCCTTCATGACGGTGCGAATGACCTCATCACGCTGAGCGTCTTTATAGACGAACTCTCGCTGATACTTCGGTCTTATATCAAGCCGCTCGTCGTAGCCCACGACACCTTCTTCTGCGTCGTTGAAATATCCCTCACAGACTTCACCGACGGTCACTTTCAGTTCATTGATCTGCATATCATTTCACCTCTTTCGGTGGTTCTGGATGTTTGTTACGGATAAGGATGCGAGCATATGCTTGTACATAAAACTCGTTATCCACAACATAGTAGGTTTTTCCTACTGGCGGAACCGATACCTTCAGAACAGGTCCATCATTTAATTTTGTTACAACAGATTTTTTTCCGTTTTTATCTACCTGTATTTGCTGACCATACACCTTACTTGCCGCCCCAAACCATGTTTTTGAAATACCTATGATCTCAAATTGCTCTGGACTATACTTATCGAGAAATGTAATAGGAACACCCATTACACCGGTATAATCACATGGGATTTCGGATGTTTTATCAACATTGATTGCATCGTAATTGTCATAGTTCTGATATTGTTCCGAATTATACCGTTTCACCAAAATCATCTCTTCATGGCGCTGCTTCAAATCAAGGTTTGTGTACCAACGAACACCTTTGACCCGAATATATCTCTTCCCATCTTCATCCACACCGCAGCCCGCAGCATTTAGCGGATAATCGTCTGGGACATAGAACTTCCGGTCCCCTGAATGGATACTTGCGCCAAACCAGAGCTTATCATCCATAATCAGAGGGAAAATTTCTTTGTATGTAATTGCGTTTACATTGCCGATTATGATGAAGTGCTTCTGGTGTTCCATCAATACCGCTACATAGTCACGGAATAACGAAAATGGGGGATTTGTGACCACAATATCGGCTTCATCCAACAAATCCAGACATTCAGGCGAACGGAAATCGCCATCGCCCTCCAACTCCACCAACTCGTTTTCGCCGGAGCGGAACAGTTCTGCCACATCCAGCATGTCCACACCGCCGTCGCCTTTCTTGTCATATACTTGAGTAACCACAGCCTTATAAGGACGCTTGCTTTTATTCTCTTCCACGCCCTTATCTTCAAGGTAAAAAGTCATCTGGCCGTTTGCGTCACAACCATATTGTAACTGCTGCCCTGCAATCGGAGACGAATAATAGCAGGTTGCAATCAGCTTTTTCAGCCCCAAACGATTGAAGTTCAGAGCAAAATACTTGAAAAAGTTACTCTCAAACGGATCATCGCAGTTACACAGCACGGTCTTACCTTGGAAGTGCTTGCGATAATACCGCATTTCCTTCTCAATATCAGTCAACTGCGTATAAAATTCATCCTTCTTAGCTGTCCTTGCAGCACCCAGGTCTGCGTTCTTTGCCATTATTGCTCTACCTCCTTTGCCTGATATTCTTTCAGCCATTCACGCAGAAGGGCAGAAACCGTCATGTCTTTATCCAAGGCAATCTGCTTGAGCGCCTTGCGCTCTTCCCGTGTCATCGTGATTGTCAGATTTACCATGTTTCTTTCTGCCATAATCGTTTACCTCGCATGCACATTTAATTGTGTACTTGTGTAATAGTGTACCACAAAATGTCACATAATTCAACAAACTTAGACTGATCCCATCTTTATTTTAGTGTAGGTTTGTCTACAAAAATTTGATACTTCTTGGAGAGCTTATCTCCTATAAGTCCTACTATCACCGCTTTATCACGATAAATTTTGCAAAACCATCTTGACGCTCGCCGCAATCCGTGATACCCTTTATCGCAAATCCCACCAATTTGTAGAAAAGTACAGAGCGGCGAGGATTTATTCCCCATGAAGATTTTTACCGCCC
>URTF01000080.1 GCA_900550695.1 uncultured Ruminococcus sp. | reverse complement strand
ATATGTGATTTCGGCGCAGATTTTTTCCTGTATTTTATTGGTGTTTAGTATTAGTGATATATCCCATAGCTGTTCATATTGAGTTGAAGTTATCTATGTTCACTTCGTTCGCATAGATAAGCTTCAAGGATAGTTTACTTGAGGAAAAAAGAATGGCGCAATTCACATTTTTAGGTTTGCGGAACAGATTTCTCATATCCGTTTTACCTTTTTTGATGTGAATTGCGCCTTTTTAACTGTTAGTGACTTTTCTATTGCGGCAATGCCTTGACTGTTAGTTTAGGGAGTTTCGCTCTCTTCGGAGAGCGACAAGGTGGCGCTGCCCCCTTGACCCCTGCCACCTTTGAAAAGGTGGACGAAACTTTTTCTTGGCTTCGCTGTTCTCCGACAAATGTCAGCTGTTCAGATAATTCCGAATTCCGCATTCCGAATTCCGAATTTTTTTCATCTCCCCTCTTGTAAAAAAAGCAAAAATATGTATAATAGTATATGTATGCCAACTTTTTTACAGAAAGGAAAATCGATCTTGAAAGAAAATAAAGCTCCGATAACTTTAAAATTCAATTTCCGGACATTCTTATACAGCAAGAGAATTTATATTTTCGCTTTTCTTATCCCTGCGGTGGCTCTCTTTATTGCTTACGCATTTTTCGGGATATATCCGTTCGGCAAGGAATCTGTTCTCGTTCTTGACCTCAACGGTCAGTATGTTTACTACTACGAAAATCTGCGAGATGCTTTACACGGCAACGGAAGCCTTGTGAACTCATGGAGCAGAAACCTTTCGGGCGAAACGATAGGCATTTACGCTTACTATCTCGCCAGTCCGTTTATGCTCATCGTTATGCTGCTGCCGAGGTCGATAATGACGGCTTCGATACTCATTATGCAGCTTTGCAAGGTCGGCACGGCGAGCGTTACAATGTGCCATTTTCTCGGCAATCACAAGAAAATGAGCGGCAGCACTTCACTTATTTTCAGCGTTATATACTCGCTTATGGCGTATATGATAGTTCAGCTCATGGACCCGATGTGGCTTGACGGACTTATCTATCTGCCGCTGATATGCAAGGGCATCGACAAGCTCGTTGATGAGAAAAAGTGGCTTTATCTTGTAATTCCGCTGACTTTGATGTTCATTGCGAACTTCTACATCGGCTGGATGGTAGCGATCTTCTGCATAATTTATTTCCTTGCGTATTTCTTCTTTATCTCCGATGCGGCTGCACCGTTCAAGTTCACGAACTTCGTTTACAGCGGCTCGCTTTTCGCCTGCTCGGGACTGCTTTCGGCGATATGCTCGGCATGGCTGCTCATACCGCTTTACTTCTCGTTAAAGCTTGGAAAATTCGAGTTTTCGACACCTAATTTTGAGATGAAAACGCAGTTCGACTTTGCGGATTTCTTTGTTGATCTGCTCCCGAACGTTTACGACACCTGCCGTCCCGAGGGTTCGCCCGTGGTTTACTGCGGCGTTCTGACGATACTTCTTGTGCCGCTTTTCTTCCTCAACTCAAATATCAGGCTCCGCAAAAAGATAGGCTGCGGCCTGCTCACGCTTGTGCTTATCCTTTCGATGTATATGTCAACGGTGGACATCGTATGGCACGGACTTCAGGTCCCGAACTGGCTGCCCTACCGCTACTCGTTTATGTGCAGCTTTATGTTCATCTTTATGGCTGCGCAGGCATTTGAGCGCATTGAGGGCGTTACCGCAAAGGAGATCGGCGGAATGTTCTTCGTGCTTGCGGCGTATGTTCTTTACGTTGACAAGCAGGGCTTGGAAAAAGTCACGCTCCTTGCGACGGTATGGTTCACTATCGGTTTCGGCGCACTTTACGCTTTGCTTGTGTACCTTTACAAAAAGCACTACAACATCAAACCCGTGCCTGTCGTGATGCTCATTTTCATCATCGGTGAGCTTATAACAAGCACCACCTACACTCTTTTCAAGATCGATGAGGACGTTGTTTACTCCAAAGAGGCGTCCTATAACCGCTATATCACACTCGGTCGAAACACGGTCAGCAAGATATACGATATGGACGAGGATCCCGTTTACCGCATCGAATCGAACTACCACAGAACGGTCAACGATGCAATGGCGTTCGGCTCATTCGGCGTTTCGCACTCCAGCTCGACCCTTAATTCAGGTCCTATCGAGATGCTCCACAAGCTTGGTTTCTCCTACGGCGGACATTATATAAAGTATAAGGGTTCGACCTACCTCACGGACGCTCTTCTCGGAATAAGATATGTTATGGAAAAGGGTTCGGCAAAGCCCGACGAGGACGGCGTCATCTCCGTTGCCGAGAACAAGCATTACGACAAAATGGTGCTTGCAAACGGCGACAACACCGATATTTTCTATGTTTATGAAAATCCGAACGCTCTCCCGATAGCTTTTATGGCAAGCAATGATATCCTCGATGTATCGTTGGAGGGCGATAACCCGTTCATCTGCCAGAATGCGTTTTTCTCCTCGCTTTGCACCGACACAAAGGCAGAATATTTCAAGCAGGTAGATATCGACCGCATTGTCCCCGAGAATGCAAAGCCGTCAACATATGGAACGCACACGAAGTATGTCCCGAGGATCGAGGGCGAGAATTCACACATTGAATTTATCCTCACCGCCCCGACCGAGGATATGATGTACCTCTACTTCCCGTCAAGCTACGAGCGAAAGATAAACCTCTGGCTCAACAAGGATTTCCTTGACTACTACTTTGAGGGTGGAAACGAGGTAATTCAGCCGCTCGGACGTTTCTCCGAGGGCGAAGAGATATCCGTTATTGCGACTATCACCGAGGAAAAGAACGAGGTATTATTTGCTGACGAATATTTCTATTACCTTGACGAAGAGGCTTTCAAGCGCTCGGTCGAGGAGCTTAAACAGCACCCTCTCGAGATTGAAAGCTTCAAGGAAAATCATATCAAGGGTACAGTAAATGCCGACAAGGACGGTATCCTCTTTACGACTATCTCGTATGAACCCGGCTGGACGATAAAGGTAGACGGCGTAAAGACCGAGCCTGTCGAGCTTGTGGACGCACTGATAGGTATCCCCGTTTCCGCAGGCGAGCATACCATTGAAATGAGCTTCTTCCCCAAGGGAATGACGATAGGCATCATAATCAGCATGGGCGGCGTTCTTATCGTTGTGACCGCTGTTGTTCTCACCAAGAGAAGCAAAAAGGAAAAAACTCTCCTCGACAGACTTTATGAGGAAAACTGATAACTAATGCGTAATGCGTAATGCGTAATGCGTAATTTTTAGTTAACGCAGACCTGTTTTCGTTGAAAGCAGGTCTGCGTTTTTATTTTATAACACTTTATACTAAACACCATTTAAAATTTGGAAAAATCAAGCCGATAATCTCGCATATATAGGATTTCGGCGTAGATTTTTTCCTGTATTTTATTGGTGTTTAGTATTACAGCGTCAGACGGGTGACTGTACTTTTCAGATAATTGGATAACAGGCGGATATAGAATCCGCCCCTACGAGATGCGGGGCTTTCACAACAAATGATCGGAACGAAAATAATTACGCATTACGAATTACGCATTACACATTGCCCCTCCGCATATATTTATACAAAAAACGGACGAAAGGGACTTGCTATGAAAAAATCACATAAACAGGGCTTTTTGGGCGGTTCGCTTATACTCATTGCTTCGGCGGCGGTTTCAAAGGTCATCGGTGCGATATTCCGCATACCGCTTGCAAATCTCCTCGGCGGCGAGGGTATGGGTTATTTCTCGGCGGCTTACGGCATTTTTATGACGGTCTATGCGGTTTCGGTGACAGGTCTGCCCATTGCGGCGGCGAAGCTTACCGCCGAGCGGCTCGCTAACTCGGACAAGGACGGCGCTGCGAACGTCCGAAGCACGGCTTTGGTGCTTTGCGCTTTGTGCGGAGCTGTGTTTACCTTGCTGATGCTTTTGCTTGCGTACCCTTTTTGTGCATATCTCAACAAAAGTCCTTTGTCGGTAACAGCAGTTGCCGCTATTGCGCCGTCCATTCTTTTCAGCTGCATCACGGCGGTCTTCCGAGGCTGTGCGGAGGGGCAGAGAAATATGTACCCTACCGCAGTTTCGCAGGTCATAGAGGCGGCTGTGAAGCTTTTGTCGGGGCTTGCGTTTTGCTATGCTGTGCTGAATGCGCCGCACTCGTTTTTCGTTTCGGCTGAGGCTCTCATCAAGCGTGTTCTGCCCTTTGAAGCCATACAAAGCACATCTGCCGATGATCTTGTAATGCCTTTGGCTGCGGCTGCGGCTGTCCTCGGAGTGACGGTTTCCTCGGCGGCAGGACTTTTATATATGGTGCTGCGCAGTGTCTTCCGCAAAGAGGAAAAGCTTCGCTCTGCGCCGACTTTACCGACTGCGCACGAGCTTGCAATGATAATGATACCCGTTGCTTTAGGCTCGCTGATAACGAACCTGACCTCGCTCATCGACCTTGCGACGATAATATCCTGCCTGAAAAAGGCGATCAGTGCAAAGCCGCAGCTTTTTTCATCGATGCTGAACGGGATATCGACCGAAGCGATGCCGAATTACATCTTCGGCTGCTTTTCGGGGCTTGCAGTGACGGTCTTCAACCTTATCCCGTCATTCACGAATATGTTCGGCAAAGGTGCAGTGCCGTTCGTGGCGGAGGGCTTCGCCAAAAAGGACAAAACGCTGACAGAGCAGGCTGTGATGCGTGTTTTTTTCACCTCGGGATTCATTGCCGTCCCTGCAGGGCTTGGGATATCGGCACTTGCTCCGCAGATATTGTCACTGCTGTTCCCTTCACGGCGGCTTGAAGTGCTCACGGCTGCACCCTCACTTCGTCTGCTCGGGTTCGGAGTGATATTCCTGTCAGTATCGTCCGTGCTTTTCGCTGTGCTTCAGGCGGCAGGAAAGGGCGATGTTCCCGTTAAGATAATGGCTGTCGGAGTTGCGGTGAAGCTTATCCTTAACCTCTTGCTGATACCTGTTCCCGAAATAAACGCTTCGGGTGCGGCTGTCTCGACCGATATTTGCTATCTGCTGATAATGCTTTTATCCGTTAAATCGGTTTCAAAGCTTGCGGAAATCCCTATCGGAAGATTTTTTTCACTGCTGGCAAAGCTCACTTTCTGCGGAGTTTTATGCGCTTCGGCGGCTGTCCTGTCGCAGAATTTTCTGCGGAATTTATGGGATTCTCCACTGACGCTGTTTATTTCCGTGCCGATCGGGGTAATATTTTACATAATAAGCACACATTTGACGGGGATTTTGAGCAAAACTACGTTAAAAATGCTGATTTGCTGAAAAAATTTAAAAAAACTCTTGAAAAAATCATAATAATAGGTTAATATATTATATGTGACTGAATGCGGCTATACCTTGATCGAAAGGATATCGAACGATATGGATTTTGAATTCAAAAAAAGATATGATATCAATGATATGCTGAAAATTATGGCGATCCTCCGTTCCGAAAACGGCTGCCCTTGGGATAAGGAGCAGGATCACCATTCGATACGCAAGGACTTCATCGAAGAGGTATATGAAGCCGTTGAAGCTATCGACCTTGAAGATACGGAGCTGCTCCGTGAAGAGCTTGGCGATGTTCTTTTGCAGGTCGTTTTCCATTCGAGGATCGAAGAGGAAAAAGGCAGCTTTGACTTCGGCGACGTTGTGAACGAGGTCTGTCAGAAGCTCGTTATCCGTCATCCGCACGTTTTCGGCACTGTTACCGTCAAGGACAGCACAGAGGTGCTTTCCAACTGGAACGATATCAAGCAGGAAACGAAAGGTCAGGAAACCTACACAGACACGCTCAGAAGCGTTTGCAGTGCACTTCCCGCTCTTATGAGGGCGCAGAAGCTCGGCACAAGGGCAAAGCGTGCAGGTATGGACTTCGCAGGCGTGAATGAGGCACTCGAAGCTCTTGAAAGCGAGATAGCGGAGCTTAAAGCAGCTATCGCAGACGGAACCAACGTTGAAGAAGAAATGGGCGATGTTCTTTTCTCGGCAGTAAATGTTTCAAGGCTGCTTAAAGTCGATGCCGAAGAAGCACTCACAAGATCTTCGGATAAGTTCGTTGAACGATTCGCAAAGACCGAGGAATTAACAAGATGTGACGGGGCAGATATGCGTTCCCTGAACATAGATCAGCTTGATGCTTATTGGCAGAAAGCGAAAAAACAATAATAATGGCGTTTTCGCCACAAAAATTTATGGAGGTATAATGTTATGACAAAGGCAGATTTGATCAATGCTATTGCTGAAAAGGCAGAATTTTCTAAGAAGGATTCCGAGAAGGCTCTTAACGCAGTGATCTCTTCCATCACAGACGCACTCGTTTCCGGCGACAAGGTTCAGATCGTTGGCTTCGGTACATTTGAAGTTCGTCAGAGAGATGCTAAGGAAGCTATCAACCCAAGAACAAAGGAAAAGATCCAGATCCCTGCAAAGAAGGCTCCTGCATTCAAGGCAGGCAAGGCTCTCAAGGACGTTGTAAACAAGTAATTATTGTTTATCTGTACTTTTCGGCAGCTGCTCTGTGGGGGCGGCTGCCTTTTGCTTTAAAAGGAGGAAGATGTATGAGGCTTGACAAATATCTTAAAGTAACAAGGCTTATAAAGCGCAGAACTGTGGCAAACGAAGCCTGCGATGCCGATAAGATCGTTGTAAACGGAAAGGCAGCCCGTGCCTCCTACGACGTAAAGGTCGGCGATATAATCGAAATAAATATGGGACAGAAGCCGCTCAAGGTCAAAGTCCTGAACGTTACCGAATACGCAACCAAGGAAAACGCAGCGGATAACTACGTTGTCGTGGAGGGCTGATAAATGGAGTACCGTTACAAGGTCGGCATGATCGACGGCGACTATGCGCATCTCTACCGCATCGACGACGGCAGCAACGATGAAATGACCGTCGCAATGGCGCTACTGCCCGAAGAGATAACAGAGGGCTGCGAACTGCTTTGGAAAGACTTGCAGTACAGCATTATATAAAATTCGGAATTCGGAATGCGGAATTCGGAATTATACTAATTTTTAAACTGAAAGTGTACAAAAATCAAGCAAAAGCTCGTAGCTGTTGAAAACAGGTTTATATGGCTTTTGCGCCGATTTTTTTGTCTACACTTTGATTAAAAATTAGTATTAGCTTCGCTGTTCCATTAGAAATAAGATATTATAGAAAAAGGTGCAATCATATTTATTCATGATCGCACCTTTTTTCTGATATCAAATGGAATTACAATAATTCCGCATTCCGAATTCCTAATTCCGAATTTATCTTATTCTCTGTCCTCAAACTCAACGTATTCCTGCTTTTCATGGACAGATTTATATGCAGGACGGATTATCTTGTTTGCATTGACAAGTTCTTCCATACGATGTGCTGACCAGCCCGATATTCTTGCTATCGCAAAGAGCGGTGTATAAAGTTCTCTGGGGAGGTCGAGCATTGTATACGCAAAGCCACTGTAGAAGTCGACATTCGCAGAAACACCCTTATAGATCTTTCGCTCATCTGCGATGACCTGCGGAGCAAGGCGTTCGATAGAGTTATAGAGCTTGAACTCTTTCTCTCTGCCCTTTGCTTTGGAGAGCTTTTCCACTGCCTGACGGAGGAGGTTCGCTCTTGGGTCGGAGATAGAATAAACTGCGTGACCCATACCATAGATAAGCCCCGAGCGGTCGAAACATTCCTTGTGGAGTATTTTTACAAGATAATCTCTTACCTCATCCTCGTCTTCCCAGTCGCTGATGTGGTTCTTCATATCATCGAACATCATTGAAACCTTGATATTTGCGCCGCCGTGCTTTGGTCCTTTGAGTGAAGCGAGCGCAGCGGAGATCGCAGAATAGGTATCCGTTCCCGATGAAGTTACGACATGGGTTGTGAATGTGGAGTTATTACCGCCGCCGTGTTCAGCGTGGAGAACAAGCGCAAGGTCAAGGATAGACGCTTCAAGCTCGGTGAAGCTGCAGTCGGGGCGAAGCATATGGAGAATATTTTCTGCGGTGGAATACTCTGCGACAGGCTGGTGGATAAAGAAGCTGCCGCCGTCTATATAGTAATTCTTTGCGTGGTAGCTGTAAACAGTGATGAGCGGCAGGAGAGAAATAAGCTCCATTGACTGGCGCATAACATTTGGCAGCGAGAGATCATTCGGCGCATCATCGTAGGAATAAAGCGTCAGGATACCTCTCGAAATGCCGTTCATAATATCTTCACTCGGGGATTTCATGATAATATCTCTAACGAATGTTGTCGGGAGCTTACGGTAGTCGGAAAGGATACGCTTGAATTTGTCAAGCTGCTGCTCGTTCGGAAGTTCACCGAGGAGAAGCAGGTAGGTTATCTCCTCAAATCCAAAGCGGCGCTTGCCGATAAAGCCGTTCACGAGGTCGTTTATGTTATATCCCCGATAGTAAAGCTCGCCCTCACAGGGAACGCTTTTGCCGTCAACGGTCTTGGAAGAGATTATCTCAGAGATCTCGGTAAGCCCTGCAAGCACGCCCTTGCCGTTGATGTCACGCAGACCTCGCTTTACGTCATATTTCGTGTAAAGCTCGGGGTCAATGTTTCCGTTTTTTTTGCAGATCTCGGTAAGCTCGATAATTTCGGGAGTGACCCTTGCGAAGTTGTAGTTTGAAGCCATTGAAGCATCTTTCCTTTCATACAATATTCGATCATTCAAATCTATGATAAAATTTTAACATACTTTTTGAATATTTTCAAGTATATCGGCGAAATTTTCATCATATTATCAGAAAAGTATTTACAAAATCAATAAACTGCAAAAATTTATGCAAAAAGCCAATATCCGCAAATGCTCGCCGTAAAAGCAAGCTGACAGACGATGATGAGCGGTATCCCGACCATAAAGCGTTTCTGTTTTGTCTTATGGTGAAACTTTTTCATTGAGATATACATTCCAATCGAGCCGCCGATGAGCGAAACAAAGAACAGCGTCGGCTCGGAGATGCGGCTTTTGCCCTTTTCGGCTTTTCTTTTATCGGAAAAAGCCATTGCAAAGCCGATGATGTTTATTATAATGAAATATGCTGCGGCAAACGCTGCTATCGGGTGTTGTTTTAAAATATCCATAGATTCACCTGTAATACTAAACACCAATAAAATACAGGAAAAAATCTGCGCCGAAATCCTATAT
>URTF01000079.1 GCA_900550695.1 uncultured Ruminococcus sp. | reverse complement strand
TAAATGTGCGGAGTATAAATAATTCCGAATTCCGCATTCCGAATTCCGAATTTAATTAAGTGGTTGCTGTAATGTGCGGCGGAAGTGGTAAAATATCCGCTTCCGCCGTTTACTTTATGAAAAGGGTGACAGCTATGAAAAACATAAACATAAAGCGAATTTTCCTTAATATCGGTCTTACCCTCGCAGTCATAGCCGCAGTTTTTCTTTTTCATCAGCTTTATGAAAACTTTTTCCTCGTGAAAACTACGGGAACGGTGTTCAGTATGAACGCCGAGCCGAACCTTTTTTATGTTGATGAGAATGGCGAAAAAGAAAATCTTTACTCCTACGGCGTTGAATATATGACCAAGCAGGGGCAGATGTTCCGTGACGATATTTGTGACCGCCGCGGTGAATATAAGATCGGCGATACGGCGGAGCTTTACTATGACAAGCGAGAGCCCGAACACAACGCCTATCCCGAGAATAACCTCTTCTTCATAATTGCGTTCGGCGTTCCTGCGGCTCTGCTGATATATTTCTGCCGCTCGGCGTTCAAAGGCTACAAAACGGAGTATCTCGACCGATATAAGAAAACCGTCATTTTCAGCGTCATATCAGGCTGGATACCGATAATTTATTATATATGGTATAAGTTCTTTTTCACGCCCTCGGGCGAACTGTTTGCGGGACTTGGCGAGGCTCTTATGTGTATCTTCCTTTTCGCCGCTGTGCCGATAGTGAATATAATAGTATGGATAATTTCTGCGGCGGTTTACTGCCATAAACAAAGAAAACTTGAAAGAAGTGTTGATAAAAATGGATCAGCATAACGCTCCGATATATGAAGCTCTCCTCCGATACCGTGATGCAAGGATAGTTCCGTTCGACGTCCCCGGTCACAAGCACGGAAAGGGCAATCCTGCACTCACGGAATTCCTCGGAAAAACGTGTATGGAAGTCGATGTGAACTCGATGAAGCCGCTCGACAACCTTATCCACCCAGTTTCCGTCATAAAGGACGCAGAAACCCTCGCCGCCGAAGCTTTCGGGGCAAGACACTGCTTCTTTATGGTAGGCGGAACGACCTCCGCAGTGCAGACAATGGTTTTATCCGTCTGCAAATCGGGGGATAAGATAATAATGCCGAGAAACGTCCACCGAAGTGCGATAAATGCGCTTATCCTCAGCGGCGCAGTGCCGGTTTATGTAAACCCCGGAGTAAACGAGCGCCTCGGTATCCCTCTCGGAATGTCCGTCCGTGATGTAGAAGCAGCAATAAAGGCAAATCCCGATGCAAAAGCCGTACTTGTCAACAACCCGACCTATTACGGAATATGCTCGAACCTCCGCAGTATCGTCCGTATCGCTCACGAACACGGTATGGCTGTACTCGTTGACGAAGCGCACGGAACGCACTTCTATTTCGGCGAGGGTATGCCGCTCTCCGCTATGGCGGCAGGAGCAGACCTTGCCGCAGTTTCGATGCATAAATCGGGCGGTTCGCTCACGCAGAGCAGCTTTCTCCTCGTAGGCGAAAATGCAAAGGTCACCGAGGGTCACGTCCGTGCCGTAATAAACATCACGCAGACAACGAGCGCATCGTATCTGCTCCTTTCCTCGCTCGATATTTCCCGAAGAAACCTCGCCCTTGACGGAAAGAACATCGTCCGCAAGGTCGTTGAAACGGCGAATTATGCCCGTCAGGAGATAGGCAAGATAGGCGGCTACTGCGCATTTTCGGACGCACTCATAAACGGTGACGATATTTACGATTTCGATATGACAAAGCTTTCCGTTCACACCCGTGACATCGGACTTGCAGGCATCGAGGTTTACGACAAGCTCCGTGACATTTACGATATCCAGATAGAATTCGGCGATATCGGAAATATTCTTGCATACATCTCCGCAGGCGATATGTGGAAAGATATAGAGCGCCTTGTTGCGGCACTCGCCGAGATAAAGCGCCGCTTCTCCAAGGACAAGTCGGGTATGCTCGACCACGAATATATAAATCCGCAGGTCGTTCTCACTCCGCAGGAGGCTTTTTACGGTGAGCAGGTCTCGCTCCCGATAGAGCAGAGCGCAGGCAGGGTAAGCGGCGAGTTCGTAATGTGCTATCCTCCGGGAATACCTATCGTTGCTCCGGGTGAGCTTATCACAGAGGAGATACTCGATTACATTCGCTACTCCAAAGAGCGAGGCTGTTCAATGACCGGTACGGAGGATATGAATATTGAACGGATCAAGGTAGTTCGGTAGTTTACAGTTAACAGTTAATAGTTAATAGTTAATAGTTTACGGTTTACAGTTTACAGTTTACATTTTGCAATTGATAGTCAACAGTTGGAAATTGACAACTGATAATTATTTTATTTGACACCGATTGTAATTCTATCATTATAAATTATCAGCTATAAACTATTAACGGTTAATTGTTAACTATTAACTGATAACTATATAACTGTCAACTATTAACTGATAACTGATAACTGATAACTGATAACTGATAACTGATAACTGTTAACTGTTAACTATTAACTATTAACTATTAACTATTAACTGTTAACTGCTACAGAAAGGAGCTTCCTGATGGAATTGTGGTACAGCGAAATGCATACCAAGGACGTTAAAATGTCCATTAGAATAGACAAACAGCTTTGCAGTGAGCAGAGCGAATTTCAGCGCATCGATGTTTTTGAATCGCCCGAATTCGGCAGGTTCTTAACGCTTGACGGAATTATGATGCTCACCGAAAAGGACGAGTTCATCTATCACGAAATGATAACTCACGTTCCTATGGCATCGAACCCCGACATAAAAAAAGTCCTCGTTATCGGCGCAGGTGACGGCGGCACTATCCGTGAGCTTACCCGATATGAGAGCATCGAACATATCGATATGGTCGAGATTGACGAGCGTGTTGTCGAGGTTTCAAAGCAGTATCTTCCGCAGACTGCCTGCAGGCTTGACGACCCGAGAGTTCACATTTTCTACGATGACGGACTTCGCTTCGTCCGCAGAAAGCACAACGAATATGACCTTATCATCGTTGACAGCACCGACCCGTTCGGACCGGGGGAGGGGCTTTTCACGAGCGAATTCTACGGCAACTGCTATGACGCTCTCACCGAGGACGGTATCCTCGTAAATCAGCACGAAAGCCCGTATTACCCCGATGATGCAAAGGCTATGCAGAGGGCGCACAAGCGTATCTGCGAGCTTTTCCCGATCTGCGGTGTATATCAGGCGCATATCCCGACCTATCCCTCGGGACACTGGCTCTTCGGCTTCGCTTCAAAGACAGTCGAGCCGCTTGGATTTGACGCCGACAGGTGGAACGCCCTCGGCATAAAGACGAGATACTACAACACCGAGCTTCACAAAGGCTCATTCGCAATACCAAACTATGTAAAGGAGCTGCTTGACAATGCAGTCTGAAAGAAACGCTTTTATCGCTTGTGACGGCGAATATGACCGCTCGAAGATAGTCATTTTCGGCGCACCGTTCGACAGTACGACTTCCTACCGTCCCGGCACACGCTTCGGTGCAAAGGCTATCCGTCAGGAAAGCTACGGCATCGAAACCTATTCGCCCTATCAGGACAAGGACCTCACCGACTATACATACTATGACGCAGGGGACATCGAGCTTTGCATAGGCTCGTCCGACCTTGCGCTCGACCAGATAACGGAGCTGACGGGAGAAATTCTCACTGACGGAAAAATGCCGCTTATGCTCGGCGGCGAACACCTTGTAACACTTGGCGCAGTAAGAGCCGTCAAGGAAAAGTTCGACGACCTCTACATCGTCCAGTTTGACGCTCACGCTGATCTCCGTGACGATTATCTCGGAGTGAAGAATTCCCATGCCTGCGTAATGCGCCGCTGCTATGAGCTTGTCGGTGAAAAGCATATCTATCAGCACGGCATAAGAAGCGGCGAGCGCACCGAGTTCGCTTTCGCCAAGGAGCATACTGTAATGACCCAGTTCAGCCTTGACGGCATCGACAGTATGGTCGCAGATTTAAAGGGCAAAAATGTCTACCTTACGATAGATATGGACGTTCTCGACCCGTCCGAATTCCCCGGAACGGGTACTCCCGAAGCAGGCGGTGTGCGTTACACCGAGCTTCTGGCTGCGCTTATGAAAATGAAAGGTCTTAACATCGTCGGCGCAGATATGAACGAGCTTTCGCCGCCGTATGACCCGAGCGGCATCTCGACAGCGCTCTGCTGCAAGCTTCTCCGTGAGCTGCTTCTGATGCTGTCCTAAAGGGGCTTTCCCCTGTAATTTCGGCATAAAACGCCCGAATAACGTTTTATGCCTGGTTTTGGAGTTTTTATGGAAGAAAAAATTGAAAATACCGAAAAGCTGACCCTTATTGAAAGGATAAAGGGCAACAGCTATGGGCGAATTTCGCTCTCATTCGCAAAATGGTTCATTCCGTCCATTATCGTCGGACTTGCGGTGGGCGTTGTCGGCGCACTGTTCGGAAAAGCACTCAGCTTTGCAACAACCTTCCGCACGGGTCACCCTTTTATGGTGCTTCTTCTGCCGATAGCAGGTCTGCTGCTCGTTTTCGTCTACAATATCACGAAAATGTCCGATGATAAAGGCACAAATACGATAATCCTCGCCGCAAGAGCGGAGTCGGAGGTAAAATTCCGTCAGGCACCGCTCATCTTCATCGCAACGTTCATCACGCACCTCTTCGGAGGTTCGGCAGGACGTGAGGGAGCGGCTCTCCAGATAGGCGGAGCGCTCGTTTCGCCGCTGAAAAAGCTTTTCAAAATGGACGAGCATGACGGCTCGACACTGATAATGTGTGGTATGAGCGCAGGCTTTGCGGCTCTGTTCGGAACGCCCGTTGCTTCGGCGGTCTTTGCGGTCGAAGTCACTATCGTTGCGGCGGCGCAGTATTCCGCACTCGTTCCGTGTATGATATCGGGCGTGACCTCGGCAATGACCGCAAAGGCACTCGGTGCAGAGGCTGAAAGCTTCATCGTCAGCGGAGTTCCGACCCTTTCTGCGGAAAATGCAGTTCAGATGCTCCTCGTTATCGTCCTCGGTATAGCGTGTGCGGCAGTAAGCGTACTTTTTTGCAGCGTTATACATAAATCGGGCGAATTATATGCAAAATATATCAAGAACCCATATTTCCGTGTCGCAGCGGGCGGACTTATCGTAGCCATCCTGACCGTTCTCCTCGGAACTACCGATTACAACGGCGCAGGCATGGACGTTATAAAGCGCACGTTCACGGGCAATGCCGACCCAATGGCTTTCCTGCTGAAAATGCTCTTTACGGCACTCACCCTCGGCTGCGGCTTCAAGGGCGGCGAGATCGTGCCGAGCTTCTTTGTCGGCTCAACGTTCGGCTGCGTTTTCGGCGGACTTATCGGACTTGACCCGTCATTCGGCGCAGCAGTCGGACTTATCGCAGTATTCTGCGGCGTTACGAACTGCCCGTTCGCTTCGATAATTCTGAGCTGCGAGCTTTTCGGCATGAACGGACTGCCTTTCTACGCAGCCGCTATCGCAATAAGCTATATGCTTTCGGGCTACACGGGACTCTACAGCGCACAGAAATTCCACCAGTCCAAGGCAAAGCCCGTAAAGCACCACAACAATTGACAGTTGACAGTTAATAGTTAATAGTTAATAGTTAATAGTTAATAGTTAATAGTTAATAGTTAATAGTTGACAATTGACGATTGTTAATAGTTAACTGTATTCTGACAACTGATAACTGTTAACTGTAAACTGTTAACTGAAAAGAGGAGGTTTTTTAATGGCAAGATTAAGACGGTCGGGGGAAGATTACCTCGAAACCATACTTATTTTAAGCAAGAGAAACGACGTTCGTTCGGTCGATATCGCCCGTGAAATGGAGCTTTCAAAGCCGAGCGTTTCAAGAGCGGTCGGTCTGCTGAAAAACGGCGGCTTCATAACCGTTGACAAGAACGGTTATATATCCCTCACCGAGGACGGCAAAAAGCAGGCGGAACGCATCTACGAGCGCCATACCGTCCTTACCGAGTGGCTCGTCAGCATCGGCGTTGACGAAGGATCGGCAGCCGAAAATGCCTGCCGTCTCGAACACGATTTCAGCGATGAGGTATTTGCAAAGCTCAAAGCAGACATCGAAAAAAGAAAAGCATAATGCTGTTATTTTATGGAAAAATATCCGCTTTCAAACAGTCATTCAAGCTGTTTGGAATAATGCGGAAGAAAACGTTCCCATTTACAAAATAATTCATATAAATCCAAAAAAAATTAATGTATCGGTATTGACAAAACTTTAACAATGTGATATTATATTAATGGGTCGGGGAAGAAGTATCCTCTGACCCCGAAGAAAATGCCCAGAATTATTAATTTAATATAGGGAAAAACGCAGAAATGCGCTAAACCTAAAAATCAAATCGGGAGGAAATTTGAAAATGGCAGACAAGAAAACTACCGCAGCTGCTGAAGCACCAAAGGTTGAAACCGCTGAAATGATCAACGGCCTTGTTGCTAACGCAAAGAAAGCTCTTGAAGAATTCATGAAGCTTGATCAGGCTCAGGTCGACAAGATCACAGAGGCTATGGCTCTTGCAGGTCTTTCCGCTCAGAGCGAACTCGCAAAGATGGCTATCGAAGAAACAGGCAGAGGTATCTACGAGGATAAGGTTACAAAGAACATCTTCTCCACAGAGTACATCTGGCACTCCATCAAGCACGAAAAGACAGTTGGCATCATCGAAGACAACATCGATGAAAGCTACGTTGAGGTCGCTGAACCTCTCGGAATCGTCTGCGGTGTTACACCTACAACAAACCCGACTTCCACAACAATGTTCAAGTCTATCATCTGTATGAAGACCAGAAACCCGATCATCTTCGGTTTCCACCCATCCGCACAGCAGTGCTCCAAGAGAGCTGCTGAGATCGTTCGTGACGCTGCTATCAAGGCAGGCGCTCCCGAAAACTGCATTCAGTGGATCGAATATCCTTCCATCGAAGCAACAGGTCTTCTCATGAACCACCCCGACGTTGCAACTATCCTCGCAACAGGCGGCCCCGGAATGGTAAAGGCTGCTTATTCCGCAGGTAAGCCTGCACTCGGCGTTGGCCCCGGCAACACACCTTGCTATATCGAAAAGTCTGCAAACGTTAAGCAGGCTGTTAACGACCTCATTCTTTCCAAGTCCTTCGATAACGGTATGATCTGCGCATCCGAGCAGGCTGCTATCATCGATCAGGAGATCTATGATGAGGCTGTTGGATTCATGAAGTATCACGGCTGCTATTTTGCAAAGCCCGATGAGGTTCAGAAGATCCAGGATACAATTATTGACACAGAAAAGATGGCTGTACGTCCTTGGGTCGTTGGTCAGTATCCTTGGCAGATCGCTGAAAAGGCAGGCATCACAATTCCTAAGGAAACAAAGGTACTCTGCGTTGAGATCGGCGGCACAGATGCTAACAAGTATCCTCTCGCACTCGAAAAGCTTTCTCCTGTACTCGCAGTTGTTAAGTCCGATACACACGAGCATGCTTTTGAGCTTTGTAAGGAAATGCTCAAGCACGGTGCAGGTCATACAGCAGTTATCCACACATCTGATGATGAACTCGCTGACCTCTACGGCGAATCAATGAATGCAAGCCGTATCGTTGTTAACTCTCCTGCATCCTTCGGTGCTATCGGTGACGTTTACAACTCCATGGCTCCTTCACTTACACTCGGCTGCGGTTCTTACGGTAAGAACTCCGTTTCCGAGAACGTTACAGCTAAGAACCTCATCAACGTTAAGAAGATCGCTAAGAGAAGACTTAACATGCAGTGGTTCAAGGTTCCTGAAAAGATCTACTTCGAACCGGGCGCTGTTCAGTACCTCGCTAAGATGCCTGAGATCCACAGAGTTATGATCGTAGCTGACCCCGGAATGGTTCAGTTCGGCTATGTTGACAGACTCACATATCAGCTCAATAAGAACGAAAATCACCCTGTTATCGAGATCTTCAGCGAAGTTGAGCCTGATCCTGACCTTACAACAGTTCGTAAGGGTACAGGTGTTATGAACTCCTTCCAGCCTGACTGCATCGTTGCTATCGGCGGCGGTTCCGCAATGGACGCTGCAAAGGCAATGTGGCTCTTCTATGAGAACCCAGACGCAGACTTCATCGGCATGGCACAGAAGTTCATGGATATCCGTAAGAGAGTTTACAAGTTCCCGAAGATGGGTAAGAAGGCTAAGCTTGTCTGCGTACCTACAACTTCCGGTACAGGTTCTGAAGTTACTTCCTTCGCAGTAATTTCCGATAAGTCCAAGAACATGAAGTATCCTCTCGCTGACTACGAGCTCACTCCTGATATCGCTATCGTTGACCCTGAGTTCGTTTACACAGTTCCTAAGGCTTCCACAGCATTCACAGGACTTGACGTTCTCACACACGCTATCGAAGCTTACGTTTCTGTTCTTGCAACAGACTATACAGACGCTCTCGCACTCCACGCTATCAAGCTCGTATTTGAGTATCTCCCTGATTCCTACAAGACAGCTGATAAGCTTGCAAGAGAGAAGATGCACAATGCTTCCTGTATCGCAGGTATGGCATTCACAAACGCATTCCTCGGTGTAAACCACTCCCTCGCTCATAAGCTCGGCGGTGAGTTCCACATTCCTCACGGACTTGCAAACGCATACCTCCTCCCACACGTTATCGAATACAACGGTCAGCAGACACCTACAAAGTTCGCTGCATGGCCTAAGTACGATCACTATATCGCTCCTGAGCGTTATGCTGAGATCGCTAAGCTCATGGGCTTCGTTCCTCAGAACGCAACAGTTGAGCAGGGCGTAAAGGCACTTGCCGAAGCAGTAAGAAAGCTCATGAAGGAAGTTAACATTCCTCTCTCCATTTCCGAAGCAGGCAAGACAGACAGCAGATCCTACATCGATCCTAAGGTATACGACAATGCAATTGAAATGCTCGCATACAAGGCATTCGATGACCAGTGTACAACTGCTAACCCAAGACTCCCAAGAATTGACGAGCTCAAGGAACTCCTCAGACTTGCATACTATGGTAAATAATTTACCGGCAAATAATCCGTTAGCAGCATAAAAGCTAATATTGACCGCCTCCGTTGTGAAAACGGAGGCGATTTTTGTCTGTTGAAAAAAGTATATTGCATTTATGCATATTGACGAAGAAGAATTTTATGACTTGATGCTAAAAGAAGAACAGCCATTCATATTCCGTCGGCGCTAAACGCTCGTCGCCTTGCTCCTCACATTTATTTGCCGAGGATAGTTGTTCCGAACATAAAGAATAAGCGCAATTCACATTT
>URTF01000078.1 GCA_900550695.1 uncultured Ruminococcus sp. | reverse complement strand
AACTTATTCTATCTGTCGATTTTGTCTATAGAACGATCGAGAATTAGTATAAAAAGCAAAAGTCGGCTTTGTGAAAAAGTCGACTTTCGGAGGGGTCTGTTAATAGGATATTATCGTGAGATCTTAGCTTAAAAGGGCAACAGCTGTTCCCATATATGTGACAGTTTCGTCAGCGGAAAGGTACTGTCCCTCAAAAACTCCGCCTGCGGAATTCATGATATAGACCTGATCGTTGGTGTTCTCGGCAAATCCGATCTCGAATTCCTGCTCGGTATAAACGTCGGAAACGGTGAGAAGTGTCCAGCTCATTCCGTCCTCATCCGTTTCTGTTTCTGCTGTGTATGTTCCGCAGATAACATCACCCGTGCCGTCGGGAGCATATACGAAAAGCGATGCCATAGGTGTTCCCGAAGGAGCTGTGAACATTGAGAAAACAAGCTCGTTCTGGCTGTCGTCAGCGGCATAAACGCCTACGCTTATCATATCGGAAGTAACATCGAGAAGTGTGAATTCGCCCGATGTGCTGCTGTCAGCTGTTTCGCCGTCATCGGCAGCAGCCTCTGCATCATCAGCCTCATCAACGTCAGCAGCTGCTGCGTTGTCGGGTTCGGTATAATCGTCGGAAGCATCTCCGCCTCCGCAAGCTGCCATTGTTACTGCAAGCATACACATTGCAAGGATAGCTGTAAGTTTCTTTTTCATAATTGATTCTCTCCTAAAATTATAATATATTCTATGCTTTTTTTGCATTGTCCCTATTTTATCACTTTCGGAAAAATATTTCAATGATTTTTTACATAAAATTAATAATTGAAAATAAACTGCTTTTACACCTATTTCACAAATTTTTATTATTTAAAATATTTTTACTTAAAAACAGTGACAAATCAAATTAATTGTGTTATAATAATAAGATATAGTTATTTAAACTTTAATATTTTATACTAAACACCATTTAAAATTTGAAAAAAATCAAGCCGATATCCCGCAGCTGTTTTTAACAGGTTTATATTGGATTTTGGCACAGATTTTTCCTTTATTTTATTGATGTTTAGTATTATTATTAAGTTTATGCCGCCTTTATCACCCTTACCGCCCTGTAATCGGTAAAAACGCTCCGATCATCTTCATATTTTTTGACCGAACGGATAATATTTCCCGCAAGGTCATATTCATAGCTGTACGTTGTCACATAAGTGCCTGCGGAATAATTCGCCATCTCATTATCGTGGTCGGCGGTGAATATTTCTTCAGAAAGATCCCCGTTTTTGTCGTATATATATTCGTATTTCAGAGTACCGCCATAGGTTCTCAGCACGTATATTTTCTCCAAAAGCTTTCCGTTTCCGTCAAATTTATAGCTGTAACAATAATCATCGCATCGGTCACAGCCGTTGTCATAGTATTCCGTTGTAATGCTGTTCTCACATATAAGTCTGCCGCCGCTGTCATATTCATAGGTAATGGTTCGGGCAAGATTCATATCCTTGTCAAAACGCTCGGTTTTTGAAATAAGACCGCTTGCATTATATTCCGTTGTTCTGACCATATTGTAATATATATCCTGACCGACCTTTTCATACCTGACTTCAAGCCCGTTTTCGTATGTATAGGTTTCCGTTCTTCCGTCGGTATAATTTCGTATCTCCTTGATAAGCTCATCTGTATCGCCTTTGTAAATATACTCTGTTATGCAAAGGATCTCTCCCTTTGAAAAAGAAGAAAATTCGGTACGTGTTTCAATGCGCCCAGAGTCATCGTATGTAAGCTCGTCATCGTCAGGGAGCAAGTTTCCGTTTTCATCATAAGTATAAATACGTCCGCTGTTATATATCTCCGATCTGATCTTTCCGCTCGGATAGTAGGTGTATCTCAGTTTTTTATTGTACTCATCTTCAAGAGGGTTCCCTGCATAATCATAAGAATAGCTGTTCTCATCAACATTTCCGCTTTCGGTATACTCTGTGCGGCTGAATGTCTTTTTAAACACAATATCATATTCAAGATCAACGTCAAGCACTTCTTCAAGCTCCGCAAGAGAGTCCCTGTCCTTGTAATACTCGTCAAGCAAAGCGGAGATAATGCTCGGCGATTTTTCCTCTATATCCAAGACCTCACTGTACGGCATAAGCTTCCACTGCGGTTCAAGCTTACTAAAATATGAACGGATATATTCATTGTATTGCTCTTCATTTTCAAAGCCGCTGTATTCGTATCCCATTGCGCCGCTGAAAGAATACCGCCCGATATATTCCGATGAAAGCTTTCGTCCGTTCAGCTCCAGTTTTATTATGCCGCCGTCCCCTGCCGTGCCGCCGACAAAACATTCCGCAAAGTATTGATCTTCCCCGTCAAGGATAAAGCTTTGGGGGATATCTCCGTTGTATGAACGCCATGTTTTTTCATCGGTAAAAACAGTTCCGCCGTCAGGTTCAGCCATAAATGCACCCTTATCGTCAACGGAGAAAACAGCCGATGCGGATATATTTGCCGCTGCCTGAATGACAACCTCGGGAGTGCCGTCCGAATCAAGGTCGCAGACATAGCAGTACGCCGCCTGCGGCAGCACTTCGTTAAAGCTTTCAAGCTGTACAAGCCGCTCCATATAGCTTTGCACACGGCTGTCATAGCTGTATCTCACCTTTTGAGGAGCCTCCTCCGCTTCCGAAGCGGTCGTTTCCGCAGGTATGGTTTCAAGCGTTGTTTCTGCCGAAGTCACAAGTTCGCTCTCCGATGTTTCAGCCGATCCCGAGACTATCTCCGAATTTATATCATTCTCATTTGCACACGCACAAAGCATCACCGTCGACAATGCACAGATAAGCACACTTTTAAAATTCATAAAAACGCCCCCATTTCAACAAATTTCCTTAATAATATGATATCAGACACGAGGACATATTTCAATTACAAAGCGGTTACATTACGGTGATTTTTCGGAACTTATACTAAACACTATTCAGAATTTGGAAAAAATTAGTCGACAATCTCGCAGCTGTTTTTAACAGGTTTATATTGGATTTTGGCGCAGATTTTTTCCTTTATTTTATTGGTGTTTAGTTTTAAGGCGCATCGGCAATAAGGAAAACTGGGAAGAGTTAAGCATACTCGAACCCGATGACAATACCGATAACGGAAGAATATGATAAAAGCGGCTGATGCGTTCAGCGGCACCAATTTTTTTCGCTTGGGATCAGAATATCAAGCGTTGGATTTTTATTTTTCCGTATTATTTCTGATAAAGATTCTTCGTGTTCGATAATATAGTCGGTCTGCTTATAGGTTATCCTGCTCACGGCGGTAATTGTGTAGTCATTTTGCTTTGTTCGGCGGTTCGGGCGGCAGAGAACTATGAACCTTTCACCGTGATGCCCTTTTGCTCTGTGAACAGAGATGTCGCTGTGAGAAGCTTTCCACGTTATATATCTGTTCTCTTCGCGAGCCTGCCGATTCAGGTTTTTTTTCCGCTCCGCCGTCAAAACATCATCTGTCGGCAGTATCTCAATGCTCTTTTTATAGCTTGGGCGTGTCAGCCTTGGGAACAGTTCAACGATCAGCCAATCAAAATTTCGTATGTCGTCAAAGCAGTATCCGTTTTCGCTCATTGATACAACATCTACCCATTTTTCCCTCGTGTTTATGCTCCTCACAATATCACGAACAATATGTACAGCCGTTGCTTCACCGCTTTTATTGTACATTTCAAAATCTTCGTCCTTAAATCGGTTGTACCATTCGTTTTTGTTTTCTACTCTTTCAGCCATTGACATAACATTTTTCCCTTTTCGTTAATTTTAAGGCAAAGTCTGTGCGTTTCATCAACCTCGCAGGAAGTCACGGTTTCAAGTCCGTCTGTAAGCTGAAAAGCATATTCCGCCTTTACACCGTTGTAAGCTTCATAGAATTCTTTAGGAAGCCCTTTCGACAGAACTACATCTTTCACACATGGGTCATCTGGCAGCTTATCGGTGAGATACACTGCGCCCTCTTTGTCGAGTATCGGCAGGATCTTTTCCGCCTTTCTCATATTTATACGAAAGTTCAGCTCTTCTTCGGGAACAGTATCAGGCTCAAAGCCTTTGTCCAAATAATATCCGCTGTCTATGAACTCGCATATAAGCGGCTTGGGCAGCTTCAAAATGTCAAACTCCTTTTCGGGATATAGCCGAAGAACCTTTAAAAGAAACTCCTTTTTTATATGATAAAGAACCTTTTTTAAACCGTCCGAGAGGTTCATCAGCTGAATGCTCCCGACCTCTTTTACAAAAGCATAGGGAAGCCTTTCCAAATCAAAATCTACGCCGTCATTATTGAGCCAATCCCCGAAATCGTCCTTATATACGCATAAAAGTCCGAAAAGTTCCTGCTGTTTCAAATTAAGATGAAGCCTTGAAACAATTCTGTTCGTATCTTCATCAAACAGAAAATCGGGAAAGTTTTCGCCTCTGTCATTATCTGTGTCTGCAAGCATTTCTTTAAGGATACTTTCCGCAGGGATATTAAAATAGTATGCGAGGTCGTTGATCTTATCGATCCGAAGCTTTGATATTCCACTTTCCCATTTCTGAACAGCCGTCAGCGATACATTCATCTTTTCCGCAAGCTGTTCCTGCGAAAGTCCCGCATTTTTTCTTGCGCTTTTCAAAAAATCTCCGAAACGTGCCATAATTTCTGCCTCCATATTTAATTATACAAAATAAAGCCTGCATTACCACCAACTTAAAGTGCGTTTTTATACAACTTTATGTTTGTATTATAATTCAAAAAAGTACAGCTGTCAAATAAAAAGGCACTCATTTTTCAGAGTGCCTTTAAGCCTATATTTCATTTTAACGTGAACAATCCACGGGGACTTCCCCGCCTCATTACTTTTTCCAAGTAACAGGCGCAAAAAGCAGAAGCATCGGGAAAAGCTCCAGTCTGCCTGCGAGCATATCAAATATCAGCACCATTTTTGAAAACGGTGAGAAGAATCCGAAATTCGCAGTCGGTCCTACAAGATCAAGTCCCGGTCCGATGTTGTTTATCGTCGTCGTTACAGCGGTGAAGTTCGTTATCATATCGTAATCTTCAAAGGATATGCAAAGCAGCGAAATTACAAAAACGAGGATATAGCATACCATAAACACGTTTACCGAGCGTATGACCTCGTGTTCAATCTCGTGCTGATCCATACGGATCTTCTTGACCTGCTTTGGGTGGATGAGCGTGTGAAGCTCCTTGCCCATACTCTTGAAGAGGATAACTATTCGGTAGACCTTTATTCCGCCGCCCGTGCTGCCCGTGCAAGCGCCGATGAACATTATCAGAACGATTATCGTTCGTGAAAGCTCAGGCCAGAGGTTGAAATCGACCGCCGAAAATCCCGTTGAAGATATCACGGACGAAACGGTGAATATCGCACTGCGGAATGCCGCGCCGACCGACGGGAAAAGATTTTTGATATTGACCGTGATGAGCGTCGTTGCGACAGCGATTATACCGAGGAAATACCACACCTCGGAATTTTTCAGCGCGTCCTTGAATTTCTTGCTCAGAATAAGGAAATAAACGTTGAAGTTTATTCCGAACAGTATCATAAACACCGTTACTACCATTCGCACAAACTCGGAATATCCTGCAAGTCCGTTATTTTTTACCGCAAAGCCGCCCGTTCCCGCAGTCGCAAAGGCGGTATTCATCGCTTCAAAGACGGTCATTCCGCCGAAAAGAAGCAGGATAAACTCTATCGCCGTCATTACAAGATATATCGAATACAAAAGCAGTGCCGTTGTTTTTATCCTCGGCACAAGCTTGCTGACCGACGGCCCCGGGCTTTCCGCTTTCATAATATGCAGGTTTTGTCCGCCCGAGAGCGGCAGGAATGCCATAATGAATACAAGCACACCCATTCCGCCGACCCAGTGCGTAAAGCTTCGCCAGAGCAAAAGCGACTTCGGCATTGCCTCAACATCGGAAAGTATCGATGCACCTGTCGTTGTGAAACCCGAAACGGTTTCAAAAAGAGCATCAACATAATTCGGTATCGCACCCGAGAACACGAACGGCAGCGCACCGAATGCACTCAATACTATCCAGCTCAGGGACACGATGACGTATCCGTCACGGGAATGCAGGCTGCTTTCCTTCGGCTTTTTCATAGTTATCGGGATGCCTATTGCGGCGCATACCGCTATCGTTATTATCAGCGGCACTATTGCAGCTTCGCCGTAAACTATAGCCGCTATCAGTGGTATTATAAGGAAAAAAGCCTCAAAAATCAATATCCAGCCAAGGATATAAATTATCATCGGAAAATTCATTTTTTAATACCTCTGTCCGCCGTCAGTCGAGAATATCGGAAATATCATGCGGACGGATATCCGAAACGACAATGACCGAATCGTTGTTCTCGATGACGTCGCTGCCTCGGGGAATTATTACTCTGTTTCCGCGCAGAATAACGGCAACGAGGACATTCGGCTTGAATTTAAGCTCCATAAGCGGCTTTCCGAGAACGGGAGAATTGTCCCTTATGAGGAATTCGGCTGCCTCCGCCTTGCCCTTGATGATGCTGTAAACGGTCTGAACGTTGCTTCCGATAGTGTTTTTCATAGCACGGACGTAGCTGACGATAAGCTCCGAGGTGATATTTTTCGGATAGATTATCGAATCAAGGTCAAGCTGCTTTATAACATCGAAAAAGTCGATGCGGTTTATCTTCGTCACAAGCTTTTTGCAGCCCTTTACCCTTGCAAAAAGGGAGAGCATAATATTTTCTTCGTCAAGATTTGTGAGGGCGGCAAAGGAATTGGCGTTTTCCAGTCCCTCTTCGAGCAGTATCTGCTGATCTGCGGCATCTCCGCAGATAACGGTGACTTCGGGGAGAGCCGTACAGAGCTTTTCGCAGCGCTTCGGGTCTTTTTCGATAAGCTTGAGCGAAATTCCCGCTTTTTTAAGTATTCTGCAGAGATAGTAAGCAACGTCGCCGCCGCCTGCTATCATGCAATCCTTGACCTGATTTATCTTATAGTCGATCTTGCGGAAAAAGGCATTTGCGTTTGCAGGAGATGCTATTATAGAGATAACGTCCTTTTCCCCGAACACGAATTCACCGTTCGGGATAAATGCCTCGTCCCCTCTTTCGACTGTGCAGACAAGGACATCGCATTTGAGCTTTGTCATTATCTCCTTAACGGAGCAGCCCGAAAGTATGCAGTTTTCGGGAAGTCGGAACTTCATCAGATCGACCTTGCCCTTTGCAAAGGTGTCTATCTTTATCGCAGACGGGAAACGAAGCACGCGCGCTATTTCAGCCGCCGCCTGAAATTCGGGGTTTATTACCATTGCCAGTCCGAGTTCTTCCTTCAGATAAGGCGCTTCGGTGCTGTACTGCGGATCACGGACACGGGCGATAGTCTGGCAGTTGCCTTCTTTCTTCGCAATAAGACAGCAGAGCAGATTAAGCTCATCCGAACCCGTTACTGCAATAAGAAGATCGGCGTCCCTGATGCCTGCCTCCTGCTGAACAAGGTGGGTAGCACCGTTTCCCGTAACGCCGAGAACGTCCAGTCTTGAAGTAAGATCGCCGACTTTTACAGGGTCAATGTCGATGACCGTGATATTATCTCCCTCATCGTTAAGACGTACAGCAAGCTCCTCGCCGACTTTTCCGCAGCCGACAATAATTATATTCAAAACCGCTCACACTCCTGAAAGGTCAATATATTTTTTGAAATACATTAGACAGTATATCACTTTTTACGGAGTATGTCAACTGCGCTGCGCAGATGTTTCACGGTATCTCAACAAGCGAACTGTTTTTTTATCAAACTATTTACAAATTATTGTAGAGGACGGGTTTCCCGTCCCGCAGTCACCAATACCGTTCAAAAAACGGGACGGGCGACCCGTCCCCCACGGTAAAATATAGCAATCAGAAATATATTCACATCAAAAATCCACTAATTTTTACTCGTTGAAATACCGTGGCGGATTTTTCCTGTATTTTATTGGTGTTTGGTATTATCTGCAGAACGGGCAGAATTACGGCAGGTTCGGCAATGGAAGCAAAATTTGTAAGATAGACCAAATTATTGTAAGTTAGACCATTTGTATTGACTTTATACCGCAGAATATCATATACTATTGACCGAAGAGAGCTTCAGAACATAATGATAGGTGGCATATATGTGAAAAAAATTACGGATAAGATCATTCTGGCGATGAAAAATAAAAATATCCCGTTCGATGAGGAAATAGTCGGATTCGGGCTTGAAATAATTTTTATGAAAATTATTTTTGCGGCAGTTACGGTGCTGACAGGGATAATGATGAATTGTTTCCCCGAAAGCATTATCTATGCGCTCTCGTTTTCTCTTCTTCGGCAGTACGGCGGCGGTTATCATGCCGACTCGGAAAAGAAATGCTTTGTGCTTTCGGTATTAATGCTTTTCAGCGGTATCTGCATTATAAAAATATCCGAAAGCTTTGATGAGCTCCTTATACCGGCGGCGGTGATAACGTTTTTTTCGGCTGTATACATAATATGCGCCGCCCCGATCGATACGTCAAACAAAAGGCTTGATGCGGACGAGGTTCGTGTATATGGGAAACGGGCGAAAATAACGTTGGCTGTGCTTGGCGGACATGATAAATATGTTTTAGGTTCAGAAGCCGAAGATGAACTTTCAAAACATGGATTTAAGAAACATCCCGAACTGAAATGGGTGTATGTGCGAAGCTAATTTGAAATTAAAAAAGCCCGCAATAGTGATTTTGCAGGCTTTATTTGTTTATCTTATCCCAAAACGTCTTAATGAAAGCATTTCTTTTTGAACCGCCAGTCTTTGTGTTTCGAGATTGTTTAATTCCATTTCGAGCTTATTATCTCGATTTTGAATTTGTTCTTGTAATTTGTCATATTTTCTTTTTGCTGCAGCATCTTCGTCGTCATAGTAATAATTATTTGAAGTATCTGTTTTTTCGTTCGCTTTTGCTTTTTCTTCTTCTTTTCTAGCTTCAAGTTCTTTTAATTCTTTATCGCATTTAGCCACTTTTGTTTCAAGTTGCTCTGCACTTTCTTGTAATTTTGGCAATTCATCTCTGCTTTTTGCTGAAGTTAGTTCTACTTGAAGCTTTTGTTTTTGTTCGTTTAATTTTTTCAGTTGTGGAGTTTCAACTTGAACTTTTACTTTTTTAGCATATTTTTTAAGAAATTTATTATATTCTTTTTCGCTTTTGAAAGTATTAACTGTGCCATCTTGCAAAGTTACACTCCAAGTCTTTTTGCCGTTTTCTTTTTTATATGTTGTTTTTGATACGCCTGGGTATTGAGTTTCTGTTTTATA
>URTF01000077.1 GCA_900550695.1 uncultured Ruminococcus sp. | reverse complement strand
CCTGCCACCCTTTAAACAAAGCGAAATTCTTTCAGAATTAACGTAAACTTTAGTTTTGTGTGAATTGCGCTTTGTAGTTGTTAGATTTAACCCTTTGATCGAGATCAGCCCTCGTCAACGTCAAGCGTGAGTTCGATATCGACGTCGCCGTCACTCCTTGCAAGGGTAAGAGTCATATTTTCTCCTGCCTTATGCTTGTTCTTGATCTTGACAAGCTCATCCATTGTCGAAATGTCCTGACCGTCAGCCTTTATGATAACGTCGCCTGCTGCAAGACCTGCTGCCTCTGCACATGATCCCGGTTCAACGGAGGCTACGAGAACGCCGCTGTCTACGGGAAGATTATAGTAACGCTTTACTGCGGACGAAATTTCAGTACCGGTAATGCCGATCTTCGGCGTTGTATTCTTTACTGTACCCGTTGTCATAAGCTCATTGAGGATAGGGAGTGCGTCCGTGATAGGGATTGCAAATCCTACACCGTCAACTTCGGAGCTTGCGATCTTCGAGGAAGTGATTCCGACTACCTGACCTACGCTGTTAAGGAGAGGACCGCCCGAGTTGCCGGGGTTTACGGCTGCATCGGTCTGGAGAAGGGTCATTGTTGCTGTGCCGCCTGCGACCTCAACGCTCATTTCCTTGTTAAGACCCGAAATAATGCCGTCCGATGCGGAAAGTCCAAGTCCGAGAGGATAGCCGAGCGTGATAGCCTTATCGCCCATTTCAAGCGTTGCCGAGTCGCCTATTTCGGCAGGAGTAAGTCCCGCTGCATCGATCTTAAGGACTGCAAGGTCTGTGTTTGAGTCACAGCCGATGATAGTTGCTTCATATTCCGTGTCGTTACTCAAGGTAACGGTTACTTTATCTGCCTTTACGACTTCTGTCTGGTAGTTTGAACCGCTGAAGTTGTTGTAAAAGCCGCCGAAAAAGTCGCTGAACGGGTCATACTGGCTGTTATTGCTCATGCTCGTCTTGACTTCGGTAGTGATAACGTGCGCATTGGTAACGATGTAACCGTCAGTGCTGAAAACAATGCCCGTGCCTGTGCTTGAACCGCCTGCGGAAGTGAATGTTGAGGAAACGAGGACAACGGAAGGCTTTACCTTTTCGATAACGTCCTTTGTTGTCATTTCGTCATCCGAAGAGCTTGAAGTTGATCCGAGTGCGGACGCCTTATTGGAATTGCTGCTGTCCGATGCTGCAGTCTGGGTACTCTGGGTGAATGCGGGAGCGGTAGTCTGTACCGATGCGGAAGTGCTGACGTCATCGTTTGAACGTGCAAGATAAGCTCCGCCGTAGCCGGACGCACCGCCGACAAGGATCACTGCAAGCAAGCCTGCGATAATTTTTCCGGCACCGCCCGATCTCTTGGGAGGTTTCTGCTCGGGGTCATTTGGTGTAAAACCGCCGTTTGAATAAGTATAGTTATCTGAATCGTACATATAAATGCCGCCTTTCTGTATCGGAGATATTCTTGGGGGAGCTTTTCGTTTATTCTCTCCCGATCACAGTTTATATTGTAAAGCATATATGTGTGAACAATGTGAAATCATTTTGAAAAAGGAATAAAAGAACAAACTGTGTTTTTTCATAAAAGAGGGATAATATCCATAAGATCCTCACAAACCGCACAATCGAACCCCTGCGCATTGTTATTATGTACAAGTATCGCAGGAATACCGACTCCGAGTGCGCCTTTTATATCGCTCTGCGGATTATCGCCGACCATAAAACAGCGTTCGGGGCTTCCTGCCGTTTCAAGCGCAAGCTCAAAGATCTCACGCCGAGGCTTGTCGAAACCGACCTGCGCCGAAATTATCATTCCGTCAAAATACTGCGACAAGCCGAGCCTATCCATTGTAATATCAAGCTCGGGGTAGTTGTTCGAGAGAAGATAGTGCCGATAGCCTTTGCTGCGGAGAGTTTCAAGGGTTTGTATCGTATCGGCATACAAATGATAGTTTTCGGGTTCAAGCAGGACTTTTCGGAAGAGCGGAAGAAGTTCTTTAGTCTCACTGTCTGTAATACCAACGGCTTTATATACTCTTTGTATATGCTCGAAGGTATAATCCCACCATTTCTCACCCGTTATCTCGTGCATATCCTCATAATAAAAATCCCATGAAAAGCCGTGCGACATCGGCGGACGGATATCTTCAAGGGTTATGTCTTTGTGCAGAGTGTACCGCTGTAAGGTGCGGTAAAGCGAGCCGCTCCACAGATGCTCGGAGTGGACGAGCGTTCCGTCAAAGTCCCAGAAAATAGCTTTGTTCATTAAAATTCCCCGATCATTTCAGAATATTCAGTCCATAGTTTTTGCAAAGGTCTTCAAGTCCTCTCGGATAGATCATTCCGAGAGGAGAGATTCGGAAACCGTCCTCGCTGCGTATTAGTTCAACGCCGACTATCGTTCCGACATTAAGCGGCTTCGGAAGTATGAAAATATAGTTGGTCCCGTTCGCAAGAGTTATCGAAACGGCAGGATTGGAAAGGTCGCTGAAATTGAGATCAAGCGGATTTTTGTAGATAGAATACGCAATGTCTATCTCCGCAACGTCCTGTGGTATAAGGTCAAAATTGATATGGAAAACCTTTTTGTCGGGCGCATTGAGGAGCTTTACACCGCCGCCGAGCGAGTGGTCGTTGCCGAAGAAAACGAACCTGTCATTCTGCGTGACCGTTCCCTCGTTATTCGCCATAAATGCAAACGCATCAACTTCCATCGGGAAGTCCCTGTTATCGTATATAAGCTCGATCTGCGCTGTCGGCGAATCCGCTTTGACGAGCATTCCTCGCTCGATTATAAGCAGCTCATGCGGCTTTTTTTCATCATCATAAGGCATAGGCGCAAGAAGCTCATCTTCGCTGCTGTCCTCTTCATCATCGGGATAAATAACGCCCTGCTCACCTATCTCGTCCTCGGTCGGCGCAGGCTCGGCTTCGTATATGAGCGCACCGTCCTCAAAACCGTAAGCGTTCGTGACAGCCTCGCCCGAAATATATATCCTGCGCTTTACGCCCGTTTCAAGCAAAAGCTCACCATAAAGGAGAGTTCCGCTTCGCATCGGTTCAATTTCGATAAGGACGGTATTCTCACCTGCGGAAAGCTCGGGGGCGGGAATGTTCACTCCGCTTGTATCCGAAATAAGCTGTGCGGAGGTCGGAAGTTCAATGCGTATCCTCACGGTGCAAAGTGTGTCGGCAGGGAAAGCTCCGACGTTTATCACGGACGGGACGCCGAAATATCCGTCCTCGCCGTCAATGCCCATGACCTTGCCGCTGACGGTCACGTTGTTCAGGATCGTTCCCTTGCAGGACGAGCAAAGTGCCGTTCCCACCCTCGGATCAAGGTGCTCTGTGAGCAGGTCATTTATCTCAACATCGGGGGCGTTCACCGTCAGAACAGTGCCTTTTCCGCAAAGAAAAAGAGCGCCGTTTCCCCGTATAGTGCAGGGAACGTTTATTGTAAAATTGCCCTCGTATTCGCCATGGGGGATATTTATTTCACCGTTCATTTCAGCGCAGTCAAGCTTTTTCTGCAGCTCTTTTGCGTTCACGGACGTACCTCCTTTGAGCCGCTGTCAGCGCAGCGCTTTTTGCATATCTGTCCGAATCGGAGTGCAAGAATGCCCGTAAGCAGAGCGGCGGCAGCCGCAGCACCGATGATAACAGCGGAACTCAAAGCAGGTGAGCTTATCATTGCGCCGAAATACATTGCTGCCGCAGCCAATGTTAACGTTAATATTCTTGTGAGTTCATAAGCCGTAGCGCATTTCCTTATAATGTCGGAGCAGTCCATGCTTACAGCGGCGGAACAGAGTCCGTCAAATGCGGTGCAGTCGGATATCTCCTTTGCGGCAGTGCAGCTTTCCGCCGCAGAATAAACAACATCGGCATTCTCACATTCGAGCGCATCGTGAACATCAAAAGCTGTCGTTCCGATAGTTTTTCCGCTCGCCTTTGCAAGCCCGATAAGCTTGCTCCTGTCGCATCTGCCCGTGATGATCTTTACTTTTTTGAGAGCCTTTGCGGCTTCGTTCGGGGTCATTCCGATAAGCTTTTTATATGAGATAACATCGTCCGAACCTGCGCCTGCAACGGCCTTGTCGGGCAGTGAAGCATCATCGCAGGGAACAAGAAGTATCGGCTTGCAGCCGTGTTCCGAAAGCTTTTTAAATGAGCTTTCGGCATTGCTGCGGTATTTTTCGTGAATGGTCATCATTCCGATGAAGACCCGTCTGCCGTCCCAAAGCTCCGCCGCATAGGCAATGACGGAGTTGCCCTGAAAAATAAGCTCCTCCGCAAGAGCTTTTACAGCCGCTGCGGACGAAAAAGGCTTTTCCTTGCCTGTTCCGTCAAAATAGCTTTCGCAGCCGATCATAATTTCGCTCGGGTCGCCCCTTAAAAAGTGCTTATATCCGTTCGCAGGCAGCTCGCCCTTGATAAGTCCGGCGTTTATTTCCAGCTCAACTGTGTTTTTCAGCCGTTCTGCCATAAAGGTCATTTCTGCGGCTTCATAAGGGTCTGCGCTGATTATCCTGCCCTTGTTCACGAGGGCATAGGTGTTTTCGGCAGCTGCATTAGCTGCGATAGTTCCGAGAGGGTAGGGGACTTCATAGAATTTTGAGAGCGTTGTGCCGCTGCCGTCGGTAAAACCTACAGCAGTCGGTTTTCCGTCCGTCACAAAACCGCTTCTGTCGATGAAAAGCAGGTCGCATTTCGGCGTGAGCGTTCTCATATCAGCACCGTTACGGCGAATTTCCGTTCTGCCTGCGGAAAGATATTCCCCGAGAGGATCCTTCAGACCTGCGCCCGACATTAAAATGAGCGAAGCGAAGAGAGCCGTTTTCATCGGGAGCGAAATCATTCCCATGCCGCTCTTTTCAGCCTGATACGCCGCAAAAACGACCAGCAGTGCCGTAAGAACAGCACATATTGATATACAGAATGTATATTTTTTTGAAGATATCACAATCGGTTTAACAAAACCTTCCTCAACGTGCGTAACCTTCATTACGGCATGACCCGAGGTGACGAGTGTGCCTTTTTCAAGCGTGTATTCGCCCGAAATATCCTTATCGATCTCTTCTTTAAGGTTACGGCGGATAAGGTCGGTACTGCCGTCCTTGTTGACAGTGATATCGCCCGTCTGGACGATGCCCTCGGCAGGAACGATATCCCCTGCCGTGAGAAGAACGTAGTCGCCCTTGACGATATCGCCAGAATTCACCTCCGCAACGGAGTTTCCGCATCGATAGACCATGCATTTGCTGTCATATCTCACGGAATGCTGCTTTCGGCTGTGGAGCGTACTTTCCCATATGCATATGATGAAAAGCGAAGCGGCGTTGACGATGACCGAGATCATGCAGGGTACAATGTTCTGCAGACTGCCGCCGATGGAAAAGATCATCACGAAACACAGGCACAAAAGCAGGATTATGATATATATCTTTACAGGCACTCTCCCGAAGCGTTCGGAAAAGCGTTTCCCCGCAGTTTTTGAAGGCTCTTCCGCAATGCGGTTCGAGCCGAATTGTTTTCTGTGGCTTTCAGCCTGATTATCAGTAAGACCGTTGAATGTCATTTTTATTTCATTCCTTTGATTATTGAAACCTTTATAAGTGAACCGTTTTCTTCACGGCAGGCACGGAATACAGTTCCGTTTGTGAGCCTTATAGCCTTTCCTGCCGGAACGGGACTTCCCATAGGGGAAATAAGTCCCTCGGCACGGCTGTTTATGAGATACCAAGCCTTTTCGTGCGAGCATATATATGCTTCAAGACCCGTATCGGCTTTTTCATCGGGGAAAACATCGGTGCGTGTGTGCCATTTGAAAAGCGGAGTGTTGTTTTCGGCAATGAGTGTTGAATGTTTTCGCCACTGCCCCTTTCTGCCCCTCGGTTGGGCGCAGATATCAAGCTGTAAAATGTCGCCTCTGACCTTTGTTCCGCAGAAAGGACACACGGGGTTCTTTACATCGTGCATAATGAACCATTTGTGGTCGCAGTCGGGATTTTCGCATCGGTGGAGCATATCCCAGGCCTTGATAAGTCCCCTTTCCCACTCCATTGCAGTCGGGCGAAGCTCGGGTGCGTGCAGTCCGTCAACGAACGCACGCAGGAACAGCGATTCAAGGTCACCTCCGAGGTCGCTTATCGTGACATCGAGGTTATCGGGGCGGTTTGAGCGGTCGTTCGGGTCTTCGATGAAAAGAGCCTTAGGACCGAGCGCAAGAAAATCGTCCTTTTCCGCCGATTCGGTCGAAAATATCTTCGGACCGATAAGAGGGTGGCGCAGCAGGAGGTATTCATATATAAGCACAGCGAGAGCGTGAAGATCAGTCTCCGAGCCGGGTATCTTCCGCCGAGGGTCGTTTTTGTCAAGCTCCATCGTTGCGAGGACTTCGGGGGCAATGTAGCCTCTTGTTCCTGCGACTTCGGGCGGAAATATCCCCGGAACAACGAGCGAGTCGATGTCGATAACAACGCAGTTTCCGCTCCTCGGGTCGATGAGGACATTGTTGTTGGAAAGGTCGGAATGTGCAAGTCCTGCCTGATGAAGCCGCCGTATTGAGCGGGTCAGCAGGAGCGACATCTGGAGCATCGAACGGAAATCGCCAAGCTCCGTTTTATTGAGGAATCGGCGGTTTCTCGAGGTGAACCAGTTGCTTTTCTTGTCCTTGCCTTTAAGGTCGAGGTAATCGGAAGCGCCGTCCCCGAAGAAGAAATCAGACGGATAGGACGGTGAAACGAGTCCGAATTCGGGCGAAACGACGATATCTGTCGGCCAGCAGAAACGCTTTTCAAAGTAAGCCGCACGTTTTTCGTCCGTTCCGAGCGCACCGCCCCTGCTCTCGGGGATAGTCGGATTGTATTTGCTTATTATAGCCTCGATACGCCTGCGCATATTCGCATCGACCTTTGACGGGTCGTTGAAAAACTGCACGACATAGGACTTATCGGGCGCAAAATATGTATATTTCATTCCTCCTCTCGGAGGGTTGTCGGTGATAACATAAGGGAGCTTCCTGCCGTTTGCAAGGACGGCTTCTCCGAGTCTGTTCACTTTTTACTGTACCCCTTTCGGAATTTTGGGTTCTATAATAACGAGCGTTCTGTCATCGAACGAGCCCCTCTGCGAATAGTTGTCGAGCCAGACCTTGAGCCGTTCGCTTTTATCATCGGCAAGCTTTTTCCCGAACGCTTCGAGCGAGGAACTGTGCATAAGGCTGCCGAAACGCTTTCCCCACAATTCTTCGAGGGAAAGCTTGTTTTTCGCAAGTATATTCTTCGTATAACAGAGCGAAACTTCAACACTGCCGTCATTCACCCACGGGTGAGCTTCGGGTTCGGGGGCTTTGCCGCTTTCGGGTTCGTATGTATCGGTCGGGAAATCGATGATGCCGTTGAGCATAAGGTCGAGCCAGAGCCGCAGAAGTTCGGGCGAGTTCGGGTAATGATCGTCCGAAACGCCGTCCGTCATCATCATCACGGAAGTGACTTTTCCCCGCATTATTTTTGTATTTGAATAAAGCTTTTCGGCTGTCTTTGTTTTGTCGAGAAATTCGGTTTCGCCCGAAAAGCCGCCTTTGTCGGTGTTCCCGAGCAGCTTCAGCGCAGAGGAAAATTCGCTGTCGGCATTAACAGCGGCGATCATACCGTCACCTACCGCAACGGAGATAACGAACGTTTCGCCGTTTTCAAGCGGAATTACGGCAGCCGCCAGCAGAGTTGCGGAAAGGTCTTTCACTTCGCATTTTCTGCCAAGGTCGGCAGTGATGCTTTTGTCCTCCGAGCGGATAAGAGCTGCGCCCTCAACTGCGGAATAAGCCGCATCAAAGCCCGAGCGCATTATCTCCGCAAGTTTCGTGCATACGGAGGTGAACTCAGCTTTGTCAAAAGGCATTGCAAGCGAGCTTTCCGTCTGCGAACGGTCAAGTGCCGAAAGCTGTTCCTTTATATAAGCGCAGGCGGCTTCGCTTGAGATCCGTGCGCCGATGCGTGAGAGCCTTTTCGAGCCTGCGCCGTCCGAAACAACGCAGACAGTCCAGTTTCCCACCGTGTCAAATTCGTACCAGTCATCGCAGTTCGTACCCTCGTGCTTGTGCTTTTTGCCCCTCACCCTTGCGGCGATGATCTCCGTGCCGTTATCATTTTTATAGGAAGAACGGTACTCGGGATAAGGCTCGGGCGAGTCGGGTATAGGCGCATATTTCCACAATGCGGCGGTATGCGCAGTAACGTCACTGTCGGAAAGCTTTTTGATATTTTCGTCCATTTTGTCCTCCACGTCTGTTTACGGAACAATAACGAAGCCCTGCGGCGGTGGGGGAAGCTCGATGCCTGCGCCCGGTTTCGCATCAAGGCTCTTGCTCGAAAGCTTAACGGAGCTTGAAACCCAAGCAAAGAACTGCGCAAGGTCGCCTGCGGAGAGGTTGTTCATCAGCAGAACGCTGTCGGTTATCTCTTTGAGAACGGAGGTGTCGGCGCAGGAACCTGCTGCACACGCAATGATGTTCGCAGGCTTTGTGCTTTTCAGCATAGCTGCGGCTTCACGCCATTCATCGGTCGGAACGCCGTCGGTGAGGATAAAAACGAGCGGCTTCCAGTCGCCTTTCTGCGTTTCGGTAGATTTGCGGACTTCATTCCTTATGCAGTCGGTGAGAAGACGAAGAGCCGCACCGAGGGCGGTCGGACCTCCTGCCGTAAGTGTAGGCTCTCTGAAAAGCATAAGCTCGGTCAGAGGGCAGACCTGACGTGCGGCAGAATTGAACGTTATAACGGAAAGATAAGCGGTTTCGAGTGCCTGAGGGTCGCTGCGAAGCTCGGAAATGAGTGCCTTAACGCCGTGACGGACAGCTTCGATAGGGTCGCCCGCCATTGAACCCGAAACGTCGAGCAGCAGATAAACAGGCAGACGTCTTGAAAAATCGGACATAGTATATATCTCCTTATATATAGATTTTATCGGAATAAAGAAGTATTTTGTTGATATACATAATATTAGTATATCCTAAAATGCCCTTTAAGTCAATATTTTGACAGTCAATTCGCATAGAAATATCATCGGAAAAGGCTTACGAAAAAATATAAAAAAATTTTGCAAAACCCCTTTACTTTTTTTGATTTATGTTGTATAATATTAATGCTGTATTTGAATCAGTATATATCGAGGTGTGGCTCAGTTTGGTAGAGCGCTGCGTTCGGGACGCAGAGGCCGTGGGTTCGAGTCCCGTCACCTCGACCAGATAAAAAAGTCTGCAAACTTTGGTAAAACCAAGGTTTGCGGACTTTTTGCTTTCATATAAACATAAAAAATCGCAGCTGCGATCAATACTAATACTAAACACCAATAAAATACAGAAAAATCTGCGCCGAAATC